>NZ_JASLGE010000004.1 GCF_030150285.1 Pseudomonas sp.
GGAAGTGGTGACCGAAAAGAACGCGCAGTTCAACCTGTCGGGCGGTACGGTGGATGTGCAGGGGGGCTACATTCAGCAAACCTGGCTCAAGGGCCCGGAGGGCCGCCTGTATGAACTTTCCAGGGCTCCGGGCGACATCCTCTACACCGGCTTTTACAAGGGTTATGAAGACAGCAGTGATCGCTGGGGCCGTACCGATCATTACTACAACCCGCTGATTGCGCCGCAACGCCGCTATGAAGCCGGTTACACCGTGGGCCGCGATGCGGGCAAGCTGGTAGTCGGCACCCGCAGTGCGGTACTTGAAGGCAAGCTGATCAGCGATGTGTTCCAAGGTGATCGGCAGAGCAAGGCACCGATCATTAATCTCGACGGTTACCAGCAGTCACCGCTGGCCGCCGCGCAACGTGCGCAGTTGATCATCGGCAGCTACACGCCGGTCTTCAACAAAGCCACCGGCACCTTGCGCTACGGCCTGAACCCGGTCGCTGACGAGGTGCTGTTTGAGTCCAACACGCAAAAAATTGCCGATGGCTTGAACCTGGATGGGGTCTTGCCAGCGGATCGTCAGGGCAAAATCATTCTCGACAGCGACCTGCTCAATGGCTTTGAACTGGGTGCGCTCAAGGCCTCGGCCAAGCAGCAGGTGGTGGTCAACGGCGCGCTTAAAGTCGCTGATGGCGGCGATATCACCCTGTTTGCGCCACGGGTGGCGGTTAACGCCAACCTCACGGCCCATGCGGGCAACATCAACGCGGGCAACATTCTCAACCAGCCTGACACCGAGCGTGCTATGACCGTGGGGGATGTGTATCTGGGGCCAACGGATGAGATGCCTGCGTGGGTCAAGGTCGCCGAAGGGATCAAGCTCGACGCTTCCGGGCGCTGGACCAACCTTGCACAAGACGGTGTGAACAACGCCAGCGCCGGGTATTTGAATGGCGGCAAGGTGTCGCTGCGCAGCACCGGTGACTTGAGCCTGGCCGAAGGCAGCGTGGTAGAGGTGTCGTCCGGCGCAACCCTTGGCCTGGACGGTAAGGCCAGCGGCGGCAAGGGCGGCAGCGCTACGCTGGCGGCGATGAACACGCTGGAGTTAGGCGGTGAGGTGCGCGGTTACGGGGTAAACGGCGGCGGCACGCTGGCCGTGCAGGCGCGCAAGGTACAGATCGGCGACAACGGCACCGCGCCGGGGGCCGACACCCTGCATCTGGCAGGGGACTTCTTCAATAAAGGCTTCTCGGCCTACGACATTACCGGCAACGAAGGGCTGATCGTCACCGATGGCACGAAAGTCGACGTGACGATGCCGGTTTATCATTTGGGCGAGCAGGCAGCGTCCACGCCAACGGGCAGCGATCCGACCACGGCCCTTGAGCGCTGGACGCCGTCGCTGTATCAGGAGGATGCGCTCAAGGGCGTGCTGACCCAGCGCCGGGGTGCCAGCCTTACTTTGAACGCCGGTACCACCCTTGCCTCGGGCGAGCAGGCGGCGACCACTGCGCTGATGGTGGGCAAGGGAACGGTGATTAATGTCGACCCTGGTCAAGCGATTAACCTGCGCAGCATCGGCCAACTGACGGTCGATGGCACGCTGAACGCCTGGGGCGGCAGTGTCAGCCTCACGGGCCTGAGCAACAGCGAATCCAGTACAGTCGATGGCATCGGCCATGGCCGCTCGATCTGGATCGGCGAGCAGGCGCTGATTGACGTGGCCTCGCGTGCCGTGACCGCTGTTGACAGCCGTGGCCGTGTGTATGGTCAGGTGCGCAATGGCGGGCAGATTATTGTCGGCGGCGATGTCAACCCAAGCACGGGTATCGCCACCGCCAGCGATCTGTTTGTGGTGGTGCGCGAAGGCGCACGCCTGGACGCGTCCGGTAGCCAGGCGTTGTTGGATATACCGGGGCAGGGCCGCGTCAACGTGGCCAGCAATGGCGGCAATATTGCCTTCGCCTCCAATAATGGCCTGTACCTGGACGGCAGCTTCAAAGCCAATGCCGGCGGCTCGGGTGCGGCAGGCGGGCGTCTGTCGCTGGCGCTGGAAGCCCCGTATTACTTGAACGAGCACGTTACAGACCGTGTGTTGCCGGTGCGCCAACTGGTGCTGAGCCAGCAGCATAAAACCATCGCCCTGCCTGACAGCGCTGAAGCGGCGGCGGATTCGCTGATCTACGGTCACGGTGCGCTCGGTGTGGATCAGGTCAAGGCCGGTGGTTTTGACAACCTGACGTTGCTGGTCCGGGGTGTGTTCAGCGTTGACGGTGATATCTCGCTGAGCCTGGGGCAAAGTCTGCACCTGTATACCGGTGGCGTCAGCCTGACACGCAATGCCAACCCGAGGTCGCACGTTAACCTCCGCGCCCCGCATGTGGTCCTCAGTGGTCTGTTGGAACCGGATAAATCCGGCATGGAAGCCTGGACGCGGCCTTACATCGCTGACACATCGCCAGGGTTGCGCAGCGAGGGCACGTTAGTCGTTGACAGCGACCTGCTGGACATTCGCGATCGCGTTGGTTTCGGCGACACGCTGAGCTTCGATAACGTCCAGCTCAACAGCCGCGGCGACCTGCGCTTTCTCGCCGGGCGTGATGGCGGCGATACCTCCAGCGGTTTCAGTACCGTTTTGCGTACAGCAGGGGATTTGACTCTGCGCGCGGCGCGTATTTACCCAGGCAGTGAAATCAAGGCTCAGGTGTTGGTTGGGGGCATCGACGTCATCGATAACCAGGTGGTTTTTGATCCGACCCGCACCCTGACGATCGAAAAGGTCGGCGATGATCACGGTGTGGCACCGGACTCGGTCTTCGGACGTTTGCAATTGGGGGCTTACACCATCAAACAGGGCGGCGTGTTGCGTGCGCCGCTGGGGATGATTGAACTCGGTAACGCGGGCAACTCCCGGGTCGAACTGTTGCCGGGCAGCCTGACGTCGGTCAGCGCCAAAGGCCTGGTGCTGCCGTATGGCGGCACTGTGGATGGTCAGGTTTATCGCTACAACGGTAAAAACGTGGTCTTCGTCGGGCAGGGCGGCCTGGGGATGTCCGGCAGTGGTGAACTGACCGTCGGTGTGATTCTGGGCGGCACGAAGGCGACGGTATTGCCCGGTGCCACCCTGGATTTGTCCGGCGGCGGCGAGTTGTTGGGCGCAGGCTTTATTTCAGGGCGTGGCGGTTCGACCGATGCGCGTTTCAACCCGTTGGTACAGTTTGGGGCCAGCAGCGGTTTTACCTTGCCGGGCCTGGCGACCAACCCGGTTTATGCCATCGTGCCGGGCGTTCAAGCCGGTTATGCACCGGCCACGGGCGAAGCCGGCGCGAGCACGCCGCTGGTGGGCCAGCAAATCACCATTGGCGCAGGCGTACCGGGCTTGCCCGCAGGTACCTACACCTTGATGCCATCGACCTACGCCTTGAAACCGGGGGCTTTCCGGGTGGAGATCAACGGCCTCGCCGGGCAGGGCAGTGATGGCTCCACAACACTGATGCGCAACGGTTCGTGGTCAACGGCCGGGCAACTGTCGATTATCAATACGGGCATTCACAACAGCGTTAACAGCCAGGTGATCCTGACCTCGGCCGATACCTTGCGCCGTTATTCGCAGTACAACGAAACCAGCTACGCCCAATTTGCCATGGCTGATGCGGCCAGGCTCGGCGTACCACGGCCCATGCTGGAAGTGGACGCCAAAACCCTCAAGTTGGCGTTTACCGGCGGTGCCGGCAAAGACACCTTCACGTTCGACGGCATTGGCAAATTTGAAGCGGCCAAAGGCGGTTACGGCGGTACTGTGGGGGTTATCAACCTGGGCGGCGATACCCTTGAGAGCCGGTACACCCAAATCGTCGATGCCAACAGCTCGCTTGAGGCGTTCGAAGGGCTGACGTTGACGGCGCAAAGCCTTAACAATCTGAATGCCAAGCGCATCTTTATTGGCGGCTTGCCCCAAGTGGAATATGGCCGTAACGGCAATATCGTCAAGTTCCCCTATGGCGTGAACACACCGGGCAACTCGGTGTTTGTGCGCAGCGGTGCGACCCTCTCGGCACCTGAAGTGGTGATCGTGGCAGGCCCCGGCGACATCGTGATCGAACAGGGGGCTTCGATTACGACCCTGGGTCGCGGTGCAGCGGTCTATGACGCTCGCGACGGGTTTGTTTACGAGGGTGTGCCGAGCATGCTGGCCGTGTCCAATGGCCTGATCAATGTGCTGCCTTATGTCAACCACAGTGCCGAGCCGACGGGCGATATCCAGATCGGCGTGTGCCCGAGCGGCAACTGTTCGGGCCAGACTACGATCTATTCCGAGGGCAGTATCGTCGCTGCGACCGATAAATCCCTGCAACTGGACGATGCCGTGCGTTATGGCACTCGCCACCTGACGCTGGCCTTGAGCAACATTAACGTCGGCAGCACGGCCGGGCTGGCGGATGCGGCCGCGCGCAATGTGTTGCCAGCGGGCTTGACCCTTAACCAGCAAGTGCTTGAACGCTTGATGCGCGGTGACACCCACACGGGAGCCCCGGCGCTGGAAACCCTGCAACTGTCGGCGGGCCAGGCGTTCAACTTCTATGGCACCACGCTTCTGGATACCTACGACGCACAGACCGGCAAGTCGTTGCTGAACAATCTGGTGCTGTCGACCCCGGCGATCTACGGCTTGGGCAATGCCGATGATGTCGCGACCATCCACACCGCCAATCTGATCTGGCAAGGTGCCACGGGCGCACCGGGCGCTGTGATCACTGACGGTGCGGGCACCGGCAGCGGGCGTCTGGATATCAACGCCGAGCGCATCGAGTTCGGTTATGGCCCGTTCGCCCAGCCCAGCAACAACACCGTGTTTGACCGGCTGGTGCTGGGTTTTGCCAACGTCAACCTGAATGCCAGTGATCGCATCACGGCCAACTACAAAGGCAGCCTGTCGGTGTACCAACGCCAGGGCGCGTATGACCCGGTCACAGGCTTTGCCTACAGCGGCGGCAATCTCAACATCGTGACACCGTTGATGACCGGTGAAGGTGGCTCGGTCAACCGCATGACCGCGGGCGGTACCATTGATATCTCGGCGGGTGCCGGTCCTCGCGGCACGGTCAAAGGGTTTGGCGGCGAGCTGTCTTTCAAGGGCGAGAGCATCCGCCTGGCCTCGTCGGTGGTATTGCCGAGCGGCAAGGTCACGCTGGACGCCACGGGTGATGTGGAGTTGACCGATGAATCGTTGATCGACGTGGCCGGTCGTGCCGTGGTGTTCAACGACATCACCCAATACGGTGCAGGCGGCGACGTACTGCTCGATAGCCGCCACGGCACTATCCGCCAGGCGGCGGGTTCGACCATCGATCTGTCAGCCAAGCACAACCAGGGTGGCAAATTGCGCGCCGTGGCGCTGGACGTAGCGGGCGGCATGGTGGATCTGCAAGGCAAGATCCTGGGTGGCAACAGCGGTTACTACAATGCCGGCGGCACCCTTGTGCCGTATCAGGGCAGCACCGTCGAAGTCCAGGCCCAGCGCCTGGGGGCCACGGGTTCGCTGGATCAACAGTTTGCAGCGCTCAACCAGCGCCTCAATGACGGCGAAGTCTTCGGCACTCGCAGCTTCCAGCTCAAGCAGGGTGATCTGACCATTGGCAACGGCCTCAAGGCCAACATCATCAACGTCTCGGTCGACAACGGCACGCTGCGAGTGACGGGCCTGGTGGACGCCAGCGGTGAACGCGTGGGCAGCATCAACCTGGCCGGTAAAAAAGGCCTGACCCTGGACGGCAGCGCGGTACTCGATGCCCACGGCAGTCAACTGCGTGTCGACAGCTACGGCAAAATCATCGATTCCCCGAACCGGGCGATGGTGGTGCTGGGCTCCGGCACCGGGCAACTGACCCTGGCGGACGGCGTTCGCATCGACCTGCGTCACGGCACTGCGGGCACGCCGGGCAATGACGGGCGCAACCGCGGCACCCTGGAAATGAACGCGCCACGCCTGAACAACAACGACATCGCCATTGATGCCAGCGGCCGTCTGGACATTAAAGGTGCGCGGGCAATCACCCTCAACGGCATGGCGACTTACGACGACGCGCCCGTGATGACTGACACGACCGCCAGCGGCAGGCCGTATCAGGTGATTGACCAGGCGTATCTGGATGGCAAGCACGCCTTGAGCACAGCGTTTATCAAGGCCGCGTTGCAAAACAGCAATCTGTTGAACAACAAGCTGGCCGGGTTGAACACCATCACGTACGCCGACACCTTCCACCTGCGTCCGGGCGTAGAAATCATCAGCAACACCCCGAATGGCGACCTGGTGGTGCAGGGCGATGTCGACCTGTCCGGCTATCGCTACGCCAGCCTCAACCGCAACAGCCAGAAGACCTCGGTGTACGGCTCGGGTGAATCCGGCAGCCTGACCTTGCGTGCCGGGGGCGACCTGAGCATCTACGGCAGCATCAACGATGGCTTCGCGCCACCGCCGGAAACAATGGATGACAACGGCTGGGTGTTGTTGAAAGGTCGCGACTTTACCAGCGGCGACACCATCGTGCCGGGCAATGGCGTGGTCCTGGCAGATGGCACCACCTACATGGCGGGCTCGGTGCTCAACTACGATTTGCCGATCAAAGGCATGACCGTGGTGGCCGGTACGCGCTTGCCTGCGCGGGCAACCTTGGCACAAGCGCTGACCTTGCCTGCCGGCACCGTGTTGGCGGCTGCGATACTCGACGCTTCGGGCAATGCGCTGCTGGCGGCCGGCACCTTACTGAGCCAGCCGTACACCTTGCAAGCCGGTACTCAACTGGAAGCTGGGACCTTGTTGGGTCAGTCCGCCTCGCTGCGGGCCATGCTCTGGCCTAAAGGAGTGCCATTGCCAGCCCTGTACCAAGCGCTGGACCCAGGCCGAAATGTCGTCATCCTGGATGGCAACATGACGTTGGCGCGCGGGGCGCTGATTCCGATGGGCACCGATGTGAAGCTGGTGGGCAACGTTGATTCGATCCAGTTGCGTCCTGAAGTGGCTGGACGTCAAGGCAAAAACTGGGCGATTTCACCGATGCTGGCCGAAGGTTCGCAGTCGTGGTCACTGCGCCTGGTCGCCGGCGCGGACACCGAAGCTGCGGACATCAGCCTGCTGCAACCTCATCCGGGCAACGGCACACTGCGCCTGGCCGACAGCCACTTCGGCATGTTTGCCAAAGAGTTACCGCCCAAAGGTGTGCTGGTCTGGACCGCTTATGCGGTTGAAGACCTTGGGAATGCCGGCGTTGAGGTCAAGGAAGGTGATCCGGTTGATCAATCGATCCTGGATCAGTTTGAGCTGGGGTCGGTTGCCGATTTTTGCACTAACTTCGCCGACTACTGCCAAGCCAAACTCATGTATGTCTGGACCTCGTACGCAGCGGGCATCCTGCAGAGAAGAGGTATCATCGTTGCGGTAGGAAGCGAGGTCGATGATCGGATCCTGGAGTCTCTTGGGGTTAGAGGGGGCGCGTCTACATTCTGCGTGGCCACACCGAGCTACTGCGTGTCGAAGAGCCCCAAGGAATATGCACCCCTGCCGACCAGCTCGCGCTTCAGTGTGGTCCGTACCGGCACCGGAGACCTGCAATTGCTCAGCGGTGGCAACCTGAGCGTGGACTCTTCGTATGGTGTGTACACGGCGGGCACCTCGTCCACTGGCACTTACGCGGGTGATCCCTTCAACCAGCCACGGGCGTTGAAGGGCGGTAGCACCGTGCTCAAGGAAAAACCCAGCTATTTCGAGCAGTTTGTTAACGGTGGTAGCGAAAGCCTGTACCGCGCTTGGTACCCGGAGGCGGGCGGTAACCTGACGCTAAACGTAAATGGCAACCTCACCGGCAATCTCGACAACGGGGGGAGCTATAGCCAGTTCAGGCCTAACCCGGATGACAGCGGCAACAACACGGCTGATGTCGGTAACTGGTTGTGGCGTCAGGGCAGTGGCAATGCGGCAACGGGCGGGCAGGCTCAGCCTGTTGCCTGGTGGATCAATTTTGGCACTTACACCAACATCGCCTCTGACAACCTGATTGGTTTCACGGGTTTTGGTACGCTGGGTGGTGGTGACCTGAACGTGAACGTGGGGGGCGACGCGGGCTCCTTGAAAAAACCGACCTACACGATTGATGGAAACAACAAACGCACCCAGGGCCTGGTGCTGGCCGTTGGCAGCACGGGCCGGGTGAGCAGCGATGGCAGCCTGCAAGTGACCGGTGGCGGTGACCTGCGCGTGCAAGTGAGAGGCGCACTAAACCCTGTAGCCATTATTGAAACACTCGGCAATCGTGACGGTGTACTGGTCAACACACGCGGCAATGTGCAAGTGCAGGCCGCCAGCATCGGGCGCATCGACACGTTGTACGGCACTTCGGCTCAGGTGCCGGGTGATGTGCGTGCGGCTGAACCCCTGCGCGCCAGCCGCAGCATGCCGCAGGGCGGGGTGACTCTGGTAGCAGGCGATGCAACGTTCAGTCTGCACACCTTGGGCGACCTGGTCGTGCAAACAGTTGATGATGCAGGGCGTGTGCGCCAGTACAACCAATCAGCCTTCAGCCGTAATAACGTCAATGGCGGTTCCAGCAGTTGGTTTACTTTGTGGACCCCCAACACCGCCGTCGACCTGTATGCCGAAGGCGGCAACCTGACGCCGATTGTAACGGGCCTGAACACGGACATGGCGGTGGTGTATCCATCGATCCTCAGGGCCACCGCGGCCAGTGGCAGTTTTTACTATGGCAAGGCTTCCACGTTCCGTGATTACGACAGCTACAGTTACCCGCTGCTGCTGGCTCCAGGTAAAAACGGGCAATTGCAGTTCCTGGCGCAGGACTCGATTTACGCCGGTGGCTTTAGCGTTACCCAATCCAGCACAGCGCTCAGCAGCATGGCCACCCCGTGGAATCCGGCCTTTTTGGCCACGCTCGGGTGGGAAAATTACAGCAACCTGTCACAAACCGGTAACTACGGTACTTTCGGCAATGGCGGGCTGTCACTGTTTACGTTTGGTCCGGGTACAGTCTCTGAGGCTTTGAGCACTACCGCGGATCCTTCACGCTTCTATGCCGTGAAGGGCGACCTGATTGGTGTTAACAGCGGTCGGATCATTGCTTACAACAACCCTAACGTCCCGCATGGCGGCGAAACCTGGTACGAAGGCAGCCGTCCGGTGTGGATGATGGCCGGGCGCGATATCGTCAGCAGCGGGGCCAACCCCGGGGACAATGGTGAGGTTTACCCAGAGGTGATCACCACGGGCAACCTGTTTGTTCATAACAACGCGACCGATATCTCCATCGTCTCGGCTGGGCGCGACATCATTTACAGCAGCTTCAACATTGCCGGGCCAGGCGGGCTGGAGATCACCGCCGGGCGCAGCATCGTCATGGACGACAAGGTCAGCGTGACCAGCATTGGCCCGATTGTTGACGGCGATTTGCGTCAAGGGGCGAGCATCGCCCTGCAAGCAGGAACAGGCGTTAACGGTGCGCACTACCAGCGCTTTGCCGAGGCTTACCTCAACCCGGCCAACCAGATTGCGGTCGGTGAGCCGTTGTCGGCATCCAACGGCAAGGTGGCCAAGACCTACGAAAACGAGTTGGTGGTCTGGCTGGCCGAGCGCTTCGGCTTTAGCGGTAACAGCGAACAGGCCGTGGCGTACTTCAAACAATTGCCCGGCGAGCAGCAGCGCGTGTTTGCCCGTGACGTGTACTTCGCCGAGCTGGAGGCGGGCGGCCGTGAGTACAACCAGATTGGTGGTGTGCGTGAAGGCAGTTATGCCCGTGGCCGGGCGGCGATTGCAGCACTGTTCCCGGAGAAGGACGTGGCGGGCAATGCCATCACGTATCAGGGCGACATCCGCCTGTTTGGCGGGGCGGGTGTTCACACCGACTTTGGGGGCTCGATCCAGATGCTCACCCCGGGCGGTAGCCAGACGTTCGGTATCGAAGGCGTGGCTCCACCGGCTTCGGCGGGCGTGATTACTCAGGGCGCGGGCAATATCCAGCTGTACTCACTGGGCAGCATCCTGCTGGGTCAAAGCCGGATCATGACCACCTTCGGAGGCTCGATCATGGGCTGGTCGGCGGCCGGTGACATCAACGCCGGCCGGGGTTCCAAGACCACCGTGGTGTATACGCCGCCCAAGCGTGTGTATGACGGCTGGGGCAACGTGGCCCTGTCGCCCTCGGTGCCGAGTACCGGTGCCGGTATCGCCACGCTGAACCCGATCCCGGAAGTGCCGGCCGGTGACATCGACCTGATTGCACCGCTGGGCACCATCGATGCGGGTGAGGCGGGGATTCGCGTGTCGGGCAACATCAACATCGCCGCCCTACGGGTGGTGAACGCGGCGAACATCCAGACCCAGGGCAAGTCGTCCGGGGTGCCGGTGGCAGCGGTGGTGAACACCGGGGCCATGAGTTCGGCCAGCTCGGCGGGCGCGGCAGCGTCCCAGGCGGCAGAAGGGGCGGCCCGTAATCAACAGGCCGCGGCGCGCCAGGGGCGGGCGTCGATTGTCACGGTTGAAGTGCTGAGCTTTGGCAACGAACCGGTGCAACACGCGCCGGAACAGACCCAAGTGACGCCGGGGTACAACCCCAGCAGCCCGGTGCAAGTGCTGGGGGCAGGCCCGCTGAGCGAACAGGCTCAGGCCCGGTTGACTGATGCTGAGCGGGGGCAGATCAGCCTCTAACTAAAGACTTTACGTCGTAGTTCTGCCTTGGGGTGATCATTGATCACCCCTTTTTTTGAAGCCCCTCTGCCCGTTGTCAACGGATTTATTTTGCGGATTTGTGAATTTTCGATGACATCGGTTCAGTCCAGCCCCTCGTAAACCGCCTGTTTCCTATACGTACAGCCTGCCTTGCCCTTGGGCGATTACAGAAAGGATGATTCCAGATGGTCCGTTGCAACTCTTCCGTTCGACACCGCGCGCGTGCTGCTGCTGAGCGCCCGATAACACTGGGCCTCAAGCCGCTGGCCCATGCCATCGCCTTGCTGATGGCTGCAGGCACTGCGCAGGCCGCGACGCCGTTCAGTTCCGGCTGGTTCGCTGACAAGGGCGCATCGCAGGCCGCCACCGCTGCCCGAAACAACGCGCAGTTGCCAACGGTTCCGACGCTGAGCCAGCAGGCCAAGGTCAATCAGCAGTTGCAACGCTCCTTGACCACGCTCAACACCACGGTCGCGGCCATTGCTGCGCAGCAGGCAGCCCAAGCCGCCGGGCGCCAAGCGGCGTTGGGGCAGGTGTCGACCATTCCAGACGGCCTGGGCAAGGGCGGTTTGCAGGTCGATAACAGCTTGAGCCAAGGCTGGACCAACGCCAAAGGCCCGACGCAAAGCCAGGCCGGTGGCAAGACCAAAGTGACCATTGAGCAAACCGCTGACAAGGCGATTCTCAACTGGGAAACCTTCAACGTCGGGCGCAATACCACGGTCGATTTCCAGCAGCAGTCCAACTGGGCCGTACTGAACCGCGTCAACGACCCTAACGCTCGCCCGAGTGAAATTCAGGGCAACATCACCGGCGCGGGCACGGTGATGATCCTTAACAACAACGGTGTGATTTTCACCGGCACCAGCCAGGTGAACGTGCGCAACCTGGTGGCGGCCGCGGCCAATATCACCGACGACCAGTTCACCCAGCGCGGCCTTTACGTGGACGCCAACGGTAGCCAAGCGACCTTCACCGATGCCGTGGGCAAGGTTGACGTGCAACGCGGTGCGTTGATCCAGACTCACGCGGCCGCTACGTCCACTGATGCGGGTGGTTATGCCTTGCTGCTCGGCGCGGAAGTGGAAAACGCCGGTACGATCATTACCGCCAAGGGCCAAACCACCCTGGCCGCCGGTGACAGTTTTTATATCCGTCGCGGCGTGGGCACTGCTGGTAATCAGGGTTCGACCACCCGTGGCAACGAAGTGGCGACCAGCCTCAAGGCGGGCAGCAGCGCCGGTAAGGTCACCAACAATGGCCTGATCATGGCCGCCACCGGCGATATCACCCTCACCGGGCATCACGTGCAGCAAAATGCTGTTGCGCTGGCCAGCACCTCGGTGGACACCCGCGGCACGATTCACCTGCTGAACGCGATCACCGACACCACGGGCAGCGTCACACTGGGGCAGGGCAGCACCACCGCCATTTTGCTGGACGACACGGGCAATACCGCCCTTAACAGCCAACGCGACAACGGTCTGATTAACCTCGACGGTCGTCCTAATGCGGTGAACACCGCCACCGGGCGATTCAACAACCTCAGCACCATCAGTGACCGTATCGACCAGTCCCGCATTGAGATCGTCAGCGGCGGCACGGTAGAGTTCAAGGACGGCTCCACCACGCTGGCCACGGGCGGCCAGGTGGCTGTGACGGCAGGCCAGCGCAGCCTGGTACGTGACGGAGCCATGATCGATGTGTCAGGTGCGGTCGGCGTCAGGGTGTCGATGGAATCCAACAGCATCAAGATCAACGTGCAAGGCAATGAGCAGCGCGACGCGCCAGTCAACCGCGAAGGCGGCAAGTTGATTAACAACGACGTGTGGGTCGATTTGCGCGAGCTGGTGTTTGTCCCGGCCGGCACCAACGGCTACGCGACGGACCGCTGGTACACCGCCGGTGGCCTGCTGGAAGTGGGCGGCTACCTCGGCACTCAGGGCCATGGCGTGGGCGAGTGGATGGCCCAGGGCGGCACGCTGACGTTTACCGGCAAGGAAGTGGTG
>NZ_JASLGE010000005.1 GCF_030150285.1 Pseudomonas sp.
TCTGTACGAAATGTATCTGCGCTCGGTTATGCGGCGTTGAAAACAGGCTCGGAATGCTCATTTACAACCCGTAAACTCCGCTTCCTCGCCTGTTTTCGCCTTGCCTAACCTTCGCTCGAAAACATTTCGTACAGACCCTAGCCAGCCTTGTGCCGGCAGGCGCAACGGCCGATTGCTCGCGATGGTTTATGCCCTGCCCATCGGAATCGGATACAGCCCATGTGGGCTGTCATGCCAGGCGAACTGGAGGTTAAAAGCCTGTTCCAGCCACCCGCAATGGCGCACGGTAGCGGGGCAGGCCACACCCAGCAAGTGCCCCTCGGCCAGCACCGCGATGCGGTCGGCAAAGCGCATGGCCAGGCCCAGGTCGTGCAGTACCAGCAATTGGGCGCATTGGTCCAAGCGGCTGCGCAGGTAGCTGAGCAGGCTGAGTTGATGGGCAATGTCCAGCGCAGCGGTGGGCTCGTCGGCCAACAATAGCGGTGACCCTGCCGCCAATGCCCAGCCGATACCCGCTCTGGCCCGCTCGCCACCGGACAGTTGAGAAAGCCGCCGGGACAGCAAATGCCCGATGTCCAATGACTCAATCAACGTTTGCGACAACGGTTGACCGAGCAGGGCGGCATTGCGGCGAGCCCCCAGGCTGAGCAATTCGTGTACCTGCAGGTCCCATTGGCTGCGAAAGTCCTGGGGCAGGTAGGCCAAACGCTGTGCTCGCTCTGCGGCCGGCCAGGCAGTCAGGGGGCGTTGCTGCAAGAACACCTGGCCTGCGTGGGCCTGCACCCCGGCCAATGCCCGTAAAGCGCTGCTTTTGCCTGACCCATTGGGGCCGACCAGCACCAACAGTTCCCCCGGTTGAAGGTCAAGGTTGAAGTCGTGCAGCACGGTTTTACCGGCGTGTTGCACACCTAACGCCCGTGCTTGCAAAACGGCATCGGTGCTCATGCGGCAGGCCTAGCGCGGGTCAGCAGAACGATGAAAAAGGGCGCGCCTATCAAGGCCGTCAACAGGCCCAGAGGGATTTCGGAGGGCGGCAACAGGCTGCGTGCCAGGCCATCGAGCAGGGCCAGCAGGGCACCGCTGGTCAGTGCACTGGCCATAATCAAGCGCCGATGGGTGGGGCCGATCAGCCAGCGCACCGCGTGGGGAGCAACCAGGCCAACGAAGCCCACCAGCCCGCCCCAGGACACCGCGAGTGCGGTGATGGCCGCGGCCAGCAACAGGGCCACGTTGATAAACCGCTGTGGCTGCAACCCCATGCTGTAGGCCACATGATCTCCCAGCCCGAGAATATCCAGGCCGTGGGCCAAGCGCCTGGCCCACAGCAAGGCGACACCCGTGAGCAGCGCCAGCAGGCCCAGGGCGGGGAAGTCCGGGGTATGTATACCGCCCAGGGTCCAGCTCAACACCACTTGCAGATTGACCGTTTCATCCGACATGGCCAGTAGCAACAGGCTGCGCAAGGCGGCGAGCAACGCCGCCACGGCAATCCCGGCCAGTAGCAAGCCGCTGGTGTCGTTGATGCGGGTCAGTCGGGTGATCAACAACACCAGCAGCGTCGCCCCCCAGGCACCGACGAAGGCCAACAGCGGCAAACTCACGGCCATCGCCACCGGCAACGGCACCAATAACGCGATGGCGGCACCCACGGCTGCCCCGGGGGCACTGCCCAACAGGTAGGGCTCTGCCAGTGGGTTGCGAAACACACCCTGAAAAATCACCCCGGCCAATCCCAGGCACGCGCCGACGCAAAAAGCCGCCAGCACGCGAGGCAGCCGCCAGTTCATCAGTAATTGCGCGAAAGGCGAATCGTGGCCTTGCCACAGTGCCCACACGTCGCTCCAGCGTGCCAGGTCAGCCCCCAGCCACAGGCCGATGACTATCGCGGGCAAAGGGGTCAGGCACAGCAGGTGATAGCGCCGGTCGAGGCAACTCATGGGGATATCTCTACAAGGGGCGCGGGAAACAGGTCGGGGTGCAGCAGCGCCGCCAGTTGCTCGACGCCTTCTACCACCCGGGGCCCCGGAATCAGTAAGAGCGCGCAGGGTAACGTGTCGACTCGGCCGGCCGCCACGGCCGGAATGCTGCTCCAGCCCGGGCGCTGCGCCAAGGCTGCCGCTTGCGGCGGCGAGCCGGCGACGATAATGCGTGAGGGGTTGGCATGGAACACGGCCTCACCGCCCACCTGGCTCAAACGGCTGTCGACAAACACATTGCTGCCGCCAGCCATGCGCAGGATATCGCTGGTGTAGGTGTGCCCGCGCAAGGTCAGGTAGTGCCCACGTTCATTGCTGCCGGTCTCCAGGTAAACCGTGACCGGCGGTTGCCCGGCCAGGCGTGTTTGCACCGCCTCCAGGCGCCGCTGCAAGCGCTCAATCAACTGCTCGGCACCGTCTTCATGGCCGGTGGCCTGGCCCAGCAGGCGAATATTGGCAAGCACTGCGGCCAGGTCGCGGTGGTTGAGTACCAGTACCGGAATACCAATGCGCTGCAGCGGGTCTATCAGCGTGGCGGCTTGCCGCGCCGGAGTCATCACCACCAGGTCGGCCTGCAGGCGAGCGATGGCTTCCACCGAAAAGCCCAGCCGGCCGCCGACCTTGGCACGGGCGGCAATGTCTTCGGGGAACCGTGTCCATTCCTCGACCCCGACAATCGCATCGCCAGCCCCCATTGCCGCCAGCATTTCCACATTGCTGGCGAAGATGGCGACGATGCGTTGGGGCTTATGCTCAATCGTCACCTGTCGCCCAAGCGCATCAACGACCGTGCGCGGGAATCCCTCGTCGGCCCCGGCCCCCAGGCTGAGCAACAGACCCAACCAGGCCCACCCGTGCCGGCGCATCAGAACCGGTAGTTCGCGCCGAGGTACACTTCGCGCCCCGGGTTACTGTTGCCCAGGCCGCCATTGGACGCACGCGGATCGGCCAGCGGCGAGTCATTGCCGGTGGCAATAAAGAGCGTGCTGCGGTCCATGTCGAACAGGTTGTTGACGCCGCTGAACAGGCTGAGCTGTTCGGTGACGTGGTAGTTGCCGCGCAGGTTGAAAACCCAGAAGGGCGACTTGCGGTACACATAGTTGGTGTCGGGGTTCAACAGCCGTTCTTCTGTGCGGTAATACACCGGGCCGCGCAGGATGCCATTGACACCAACGTCCCAATCGCGCTCGCGACCGTAGGTCAGGCCGAGGCTGGCCTGGTACTGGTACATGCGCTGGATCTGGTCGCGGTGGGGGCCTGTCAGGGTTTTCGCTGCGCCTTTGTCGTCCATATCGAAGTTCCACACCGTGTTGGTGTTGAGCCGCAAAATGCGCTCATTGCCCAACGCCAGGGCGCTGGCCAGGTCGTACTGCCATTGCGTTTCAAGGCCACGAATGACCGCGTCGCCGCTGCCATTGACGTACTGGCTGACGGTGCGAGTGATGGGCGCAGTCGTGATGCGGTCCTGGATACGGTTCTCAAACAGCGCCAGGTCGAAGAACTGGTTGTCGTTGGTCAGGGTAACGCCCGTTTCGAACTGCAGGCTGGTCTCGGGCTTGAGGTTGGCATTGCCCAGGGTCTGGCTGCCGCTGATGGACGTGAAGTCGGCCCCCAATTCGCCCGCCAGTGGCGCCCGGAACCCGGTCGACACCCCGGCGCGCACTTTTACGCCCGGCAACGCCTGATACGCCGCGCCCAGGCTGTAGGTGACTTTGTTGAAGGTGCGGGTTTGCTCCTCCAGCAGCGGCATGTAGTCGGTCTTGACCGTGCTGGAGCGCCCGTAGCTGTAGCGCGAACCGGCACGCAGGGTCAGGCGGTCGTCCATCAGGCGTTGCATCAGCTCGGCATACACGGCCGCGTTGAGGTCATCGGAGTTGATGTCATAAGGGGCGACCTGGCTGCTGGTAGAGCCGTTGACGGCCACCCGGAAACGCTCATTGCGCAGTTTGCTTTTTTCCAGGTCCACGCCCACCAGCAAATCGGTGGAGGGGGTCAGCAGAAACTGCGGTGTCAACTTGAAGCCGTAAGCATCCAGTTGGCGCTCGATATGGTCCTTGCTAAAACCGGGGGAGCCGTTGCCTTGCACCGGCGAGCCCCAATGCAGGTCGTCGACATCGTGGAACGCATAAAACTGTGAGGACCAGTTCAGCCACGCTGTGGGTTTGGCCGTCCAGTTCGCCTCGATGGACTGGTTATAGCGGTTGTCATAGTTGTCGTAGTTCCACTGAGAACCGCGAAAACCGGCGTCATAAATGCCGTCTGAGCGCAGCGTCAGGTCTATGCGCTGATCTTCGGACACGTCATAGCCCAGGGCCAGTAACCCGCCATGGCGCTTCCAGGCCGTATTTTTTTGGGTGCCGCTCGCACTGTGGTAGTCGTTGCGGCGGCCCGTGTCCAGGCCCACGTAGTAATCCAGCGCGCCGGCTTCCCCGCTCTGGTACACACTGCCTTGCGCCAGCCCCCAGGAGCCACCCTGAATCTTCGCGCCACCGCCTTCAGTGTTGCGGCCGTTGCGGGTGATGATATTGATCACGCCGCCCATGGCCTGGCTGCCGTAAATCACCGACGCCGGGCCGCGGATCACTTCAATGCGCGCCACCTGCGCGGGGGACAGCTTGGAGATGTTCGCCGTACCGGCTCGACGGCCATTGACCAGCACCGTGACCTGGCTGCGGTAATCGCGGCCCTGCCCATCGGTATTGCCGCCGCGAATGTTGATCGAGGTTTGCCCCGGGGTCCATTCGCTGAAAAAACCGACGGCGTTTTCTGCCAGTAAATCCGTGAGGCTGCGGGCCGAAGAACGCGCGATCTGATCGCTGTCGATCACTTGCACCGTGCTGGTGACCGCTTTCAGGGGCTCACCGGCGCGGGGCGCACTGACCAGGGTGCTGTCCAAGTGCAGGATCGACGGATTTTCAGCCGCCATGGCGCTCAGGCCGGAGCCCAACCAAAGGGGAATGGCCGCGCAAATACTGTGGCGTAGGTTAAGCATGGAGACGTCCGCAAGTAGTGTTATTGGTGTTATTGACGGTGCCAGATCAAGCTGGCCGCTCGCTTCGGGGCACTGGCCAGCCAGCCGCCCGATGTTTTTTGCAGGTGGTCCTGCAGGTGCCGCTCAAGCTGCCCCAGCGCGCTGCCGTCCAGGGCACCGAGTTTGTCCATAAAGTGCGCCAGGGCGGCCTCGTGAGAGGGGAACAATGTGCTGAACGCCCAGTCGGTGAAGTGAACCTCGTCGGGCTGCACTGCGGCCGGCAGTTCGGCCAGGGTCAACTGGTAGCCGGGGGTCATGTCACTGCCGTGCAACTGAGGCGGCAGAAACCCGGACAGGCAATAAGTGCGCGGCCCTTCTTGGGCGGGCAGGTTCCACACCAGCGTGCGGCTGGCCAAGGGTTGTACTTGCCGCAAAAAGGCCTCGGCCTGCCCGTCACTCACCGGAATATTGGCGCACAGCACGGTGTGGCAAGGGCTGATGGGTAACTGCGCCAGGTCTTGCCAAAGCCCGGCATGCAGGTTCAGGTCAACGCTGGGCGGTTGTGCGGCCAAGTGCCGGACACGGCTGCGCATGAAGGCATTGGGCTCGACCACCGTCCATTGGCCGCCCGGTACCAGCAGGTGCCGGCCGAGAATCCCCGAACCGGCACCGATATCCAGCAACTGTCGCTGAGGCCCGAGCACTTCCAGCAGACGGCCGCCCACACGCTCAACATAATTGGACGCGGCCAGATGCTCGGCATAAAACGCTGCTTCGTGGTCAGGCCAGACAAAAGGGGGGGAGGGCTGTGTGGAAGCTGTCATGGAGCACCGTCGGGTTGAGCCAAAGTGGGCAACCGGCGGGAACTGACGCAGAAAATCGACGGGCAGCAGCAAATGTGCACACGCCAAGGCCTGCACCCGCCCACCGCGGATTGCCGTAAATCGGATCAGGCCGGTCTCCGGGCTCACGAGGGTCATGAAGCATTCGCCTTCCCATGCTCCCGTTCGGGGCACAGTGGCGTTGTGAATGCTTCGCTCGCATACCGTTGCGGGGGCAGCGCCGGATTGGCCCAAAGACGTACCGGCTTCCCGTTTCACCCACAGCGCGATGGCTGAGGACACCTGAAACAGGCGCGCATATGACCATTGGTCGCCTTGTGCGTCAACCAAACGTGTGAAAAATCAGGCAATCAGCGCAGTGCGCTGCCTGATTTCACAACGCCTTTGGCAGTGGGCACAGCTTGCCCCTCCCCAGGTAGCGTCATCACTCGGCGTGACGCCCATGCGCCGCACCGGCCAGTTGATCGGTGTCCACGCGCACGAAAACCGAGTCGCCCACGGCGGTTAATATGTCGCCCGCGTACACCTCGCAGATCACGCGGCTCTTGCGGCCCACTTCACCTTCGACATACGCCAGCAAGGTCAGGGGCACGCCCATGGGGGTCGGTTTGATGAACTTGATACCCAAATGGCCCGTCACGCAGTTGATGCGCGGCAGGCTGGCCAAGTCGCGCTGCTCGGCGCGGTAGTGATAAGCCATGGCGGTCCAGTTCGAATGGCAGTCCACCAGCATGGCGATCAGGCCGCCGTACACCAACTCGGGCCAACCACAATAACGGGGATCCGGCAGGTGTTCGGCCATCACATGCACACCGTCTTCGTGCCAAAAACTCTTGATATGCAGCCCCTGAGCATTGCTGCTACCGCAGCCGTAACACACGCCCTCAGGCGCTGCGGTGTCTTGCAGGGAAGGGGTGAGCTGCGACATACCGTGATCATCCTTAAAAATGTGAGGCATGCCTGGACGTCAGGCCTTGCCATTGCCCTTACGTTAACGTAAAGATTGGTAACAGTGCGCGAATCTAAAAAAAACACCAAGGCGCGCGGCTGGAGAGTGTCTGATGAGCCTGATAAAAACCAATGCGCCCAAACCCTTGCGAGAAGCCCGGCTGGCCCGGGAAATATTGCACCTTGAAGGCGAGGTGCCCGATGGCGTCCTGCGGGCTGAAATCGATGCCTCTTGGCGACGCAGCCTCAGCCACGGCGTGCATTTCAACAGCCAGCAGGAACTGGCGCTCGGTGCGGGTGCCAACCTTGACCTGTTGCTGGCCAGTAACCAGTTGCTGATGGACGCGGCCTTGCCCGCCATTGATTACCTGGCCCAGCGCCAAGGCAAGGAAGGGCTGATCATTCTGGCCAACTGCGAGGCCACCATCCTCGCCGTGGAAGGGCGCGCCGACAGCCGCCTGCAAGGCATCACCCCGGGGGCCTGCTGGAGTGAAGCGGTGCGCGGCACCAACGCCCTCGGCACGGCACTGGTGGAAGCACGCCCCACCCTGATCGATTGCGGCGAACATTACCTGGACCGGCTCAGCAATTTTTCCTGTACGTCGGTGCCGATCCATTGCCCCCAGGGGCAAATCCTCGGTGTGCTCGACCTGACCCGCGAAGGCCCGCTGGGGCGCTTCCATGACAGTTCATCGTTGCTGTCCATGGCGGTCGGGCAGATTGAAAGCCGGGTGTTTCACGCCAGTTACCCGCAACAGATCGTGCTGGCCTTCCACAGCCGCCACCAGTACCTGGAATCACCGTGGCAAGGCCTGTTGGCGGTCAGCCTGGAGGGCCATATTCTGGCCGCCAGCAGCCAGGCCTGCCAGTTGCTTCAAACTGAGCGCTCAGCGTTGGTGGGCCAGCGCTGCGAAGCGTTTCTGGGGGTTGATGGCTTGCAATTGCTGTCGCGCTTGCAGCAAGGCAGCCTCGGCAGCCTGCAAACCGCCAAAGGCGAGTTCTTTTACAAGGCGCTGCGCGCGCCACAACGCTCGGCGAACTTGGCCACACCCGTGCGCACGCCCGCCAAATCGCCACCTGCGCACCCGGACCTGGACGCTCTGGCGGGCAATAACACCCGCTATGCCCGCGCCTTGCGCATGGCCTGCAAAGGGTTGGCCAATGAGCTGCCCGTGCTGTTGCTGGGGGAAACCGGTACCGGTAAGGAAATGGTGGCGCGCGCGCTGCACAACGCCGGCAGCCGCAGCGCCAAACCGTTTGTGGCGGTGAACTGCGCAGCCATCCCTGAAGGCCTGATCGAGTCTGAACTGTTTGGCTACCGTGACGGCGCGTTTACCGGCTCACGCCGTGGCGGCATGATCGGACGCTTGCAACAGGCCCACGGCGGCACCCTGTTTCTTGATGAAATTGGTGATATGCCGCTGGCCCTGCAGGCGCGGCTACTGCGGGTGTTGCAAGACCGCAAGGTGGCACCGCTGGGGGCCGGTGAAGAACAGGACATCGACATCGCACTGATCTGCGCCACCCACCGCGACCTCAAGCACTGGGTGCAGGAGCAGCACTTTCGCGAAGACCTGTTTTACCGGGTCAACGGCATCAGCGTGATGCTGCCGGCCTTGCGCGAACGTGAAGATTTCAGCGCACTGATCGAGCGCCTGCTGGCGCGCTTCGGTGCGCCCGGTATCAACCTGCACCCCGACCTGCAACGCCTGCTTGAGGGGTATCACTGGCCGGGCAACATTCGCCAGTTGGACATGGTGCTGCGCACCGCCCTGGCCATGCGCGAGCCGCACGACAGCGAACTGACCCTCGATCACCTGCCCGACAGCCTGCTCGATGACCTGAGTGCCACTGAACGACCGGCGGCAGGGAGCATTCGCGAAAACGAGCGGGAACTGATTCGCCAGTCTTTGGACAGCCATCAGGGCAATGTGTCGGCGGCGGCTGAAACCCTGGGCATCAGCCGGGCCACCCTGTACCGCAAACTCAAACAGTTGCGCGATTGATGCGCCGGCTGATCAAAGGGCTGGTCGATAGCCCCGACCCGGACGCCCTGCACCAAGCCCTGCGCTGGCTTTACAGCTTTGTGCGGCCCCACCGGCTGGCGATTGCCGGGCTGCTGGGGCTGTCGGTGTGCGCGTCATCGCTGGTGCTGGTACAGCCGTGGCTGACCAAACAACTGATTGACGATGGCTTGCTGGCGCGCAACTTCACGGTGCTGGCGGGGGTGGCCGGGCTGATGATTGTGGCCGGGCTGCTGGGCACTGTGCTTTCAGGCGTCAACCGTTACCTGCACACGCGGCTTTCGGGGCGCATTCTGTTTGCCCTGCGCGACGACCTGTACCAGCATTTGCAAACCCTGTCCCCGGGCTTTTATGGCCAGCGGCGCATCGGCGACCTGATGTCGCGCATGGACGGCGACCTGGCGGAAATCCAGCGTTTTGCCGTGGACTCGCTGTTCTCGGCCGTGTCCAGCGTGATCGGGCTGGTGGTCGCGCTGGCCATGTTGCTGGCGCTGTCGTGGGAGCTGTCGTTGCTGGCGCTGGTCCTGATTCCCCTCGACGTGCTGTGGCTGCGCTGGATGCGGCGCAAGGTCGAGCGCGACGTGCGGCACTTGCGTGAACGCTCGGCAGATGTGTCCTCGTTTATGGTCGAGACCCTGCCGGTGATGAAATTTATCCAGTCGGCTGGCCAGCAGCAGCGCGAAGCCCAACGCCTGCACACCCTGGGGCAGGGCTACATGAGCCAGTTGCTGCGCCTGCAAGTCACCGAGTTTTTCACCCAGGCCGTGCCGGGCACCCTGACCTCGCTGTCGCGGGCCTGTGCGTTTCTGATTGGCGGCTATTGGGTGGTGCAGGGCACCTGGCAGCTCGGGGCGTTGATCGCGTTTTCCACCTACCTGGGCATGGCGGTAGGGCCCGTGCAGAGTTTGCTTGGGCTGTACGTCGCGATTCAGCGCATGACCGTCAGCCTGGGCCGGGTCATGGAACTGCGTGGCGAACAACCGGCGGTGGTTTCGCCGCCGGCACCGCGACCGATGCCGGACACCGGCGATCTGCAGTTTGACGCGGTGCACTTCACCCACCCGGGGCGGCAGGCCACCCTGAACGGCATTACCGCGCACATTCCCTACGGCCTGAAAGTGGCCCTGAGCGGCGGCTCCGGGGTCGGCAAATCGACGCTGGTCGACCTGCTGCAACGTCACCATGACCCCCAGAGCGGGCGCGTACTGCTGGGCGGCGTCGACCTGCGCGAACTCGACCTGTTTGACCTGCGCCGCCGAATGGCCGTGGTCAGTCAGGACATTGTGCTGTTTCGCGGCAGCCTGGCGCATAACCTGGCTTATGCAGTGCCCGATGCCAGCCGGGCGGCCATTGTTGAAGTGGCGCGGTTGGCGCAACTCGACAGCTTGATCGCCGCCTTGCCCGAAGGCCTCGACAGCCCGCTGGGTGAGCGCGGCCAGCAGTTGTCCGGGGGCCAGAAACAACGTATCGCCATCGCCCGTGCCTTGCTGCAAGACCCGTTGATACTGGTGCTGGACGAGGCCACGTCGGCGGTGGACGAAGCCACCGAGCGTGAAGTGATTGATGCCATCGATCGCCTGTTTGCGGGCCGTACGCGCATCTTGATCAGCCACCGACCGTCCACCTTGGCCGATGCCGACCTGTGTTTTGAATTACTGAACGGCGCGTTGACGCTGAAGAAGGTGCACGATGAAGCCTGACGTATTGATCGGCGTGGTGGACAGCGGTCATGCCTTTTCCCAGCACCTGCGGGTTGAAGCCGGGCGGCGCTTCTGGGTGGACGACGGGCAACTGTTGTGCGGCGATTTGGAGCCCGACGCGCTGGGCCATGGCAGTGCGGTGATCGAGGCCATCGCCCGGCGCGCACCGGGCGCGCAGGTGTGTGTGGCGCAAGTGTTCGACCGTCGGGGCGTGACCAGCGCTTGGCAACTGGGCGCGGCAATCGGCTGGCTGGTGTCCACGGGCGTGCGTGTGATCAACCTAAGCCTGGGCTTGCGCCACGACCGCGAAATGCTGCGCGAGGCCTGTGCGTTTGCAGTGGAGCAGGGCGTGCTGTTATGTGCGGCCAGCCCGGCGCAGGGCCAAGGCGTGTACCCGGCCGATTACCCGCAGGTGCTGCGCGTGACAGGGGATGCTCGGTGCGCGAGTGATCAATGGTCGTGGCTCAACAGTGCCCAGGCGGATTTCGCCGCCTGTGTCCAGGGCTCACGGCCGGGGCAATCGGGGGCCAGCCTGGGCTGTGCCGCCTTGAGCGGGCATATTGCGGGCTATTTGCAGGAACAGCCTGTGGCCAGCAACGCCCAGATCATTCAATGGTTGCAAACCCATGCTCACTATCACGGGCCCGAACGCAGGCTTGGGCCATGACCGCGCTGGTGATACTTGGTGCCGGGCCTGCTGGAGCGGCTGTGGCGCTAGGGTTGCGGCGGTTGGGTTACCCGGTCACGTTGATCAGTGAGTGGCGGCGGTTTGCGGCGCTGGAAGGCGTGTCGGTGCGCGTGTTGGAGGCCTTGCGCAATGCGGGGCTGCATCAGGCGTTGGCCGATGCCACGCTGCCTTCCCAGCGGCAGGTGTCGTGGAATGGCCAGCAGCATGCGCAAAACATCGAATACTTGATTGACCGCCCGCGGTTTGATCGCGGCCTGCGAGCCGACTTGCACCGTGCGGGTGTCAAGGTGATTGAAGGGCGGGTGCTGTCGGTTGATTCAACCGCGTCGGGCCATGCCATCGTGCTTGAAGGCGGTGACACCTGGCAGGCCGACTTTCTGGTGGAGGCGCGCGGGCGCCAGGCCCCGGCCTTGGGCAAAGGCCGGCGTGGCCCTGAAACCGTCAGCTTGCTCAATCGCTGGCATGGCCCGGCGGGCCCTACCGCCAGTGCCGTTGAAAGCCTGGACACGGGCTGGGCCTGGATGGCCCGGCGCGATGACGGCCAGTGTTATTGGCAATGGACGGTGGATGTGGCCAGTGCCGACTTGCCAGGCAAGGCCCACCTGCAGGATTACTGCCGCGAACGCCGACAGGCCTCGGCCTTGGCGCAGGGCCTGTTTGCCGATCAGCCGTGCGTCGACGTGCACGTGCACGCCCGCAGCAGCACCGCGATCCTCAGCCCCCAAGTGTGCGGCGACCACTGGATTCGCGTGGGTGATGCAGCCATGGCCGTTGACCCGCTGTCGGGCAATGGCATTTTTCAGTCACTGTCCTCGGCGTTACAGGCCCCGGCGGTGATCAATACCCTACTGTGCAAGCCTGAACGCCGCGCCTTGGCCCGGCGGTTTCACCAGCAGCGGGTCGAGCAGTTATTTATGCGATTTGCGCGTATGGGTCGGGATTTTTATGCCGATGAACAGCGCTGGCCGCTGCAACCGTTCTGGCAAGCGCGACGACAATGGCCAGACACCGCCGCGGCCCATGCCGAGGCGGATTTCGCCCTGTTGCGCATTGAGCGGGCACCGGTGTTGCGCGATGGCTACGTGGACGAAGCCGACGTGGTGATCAGCCCCGACCAGCCGCTGGGGATCTGGCATGTACACGGGGTTGAAGTCGCACCGCTGGTGCGCCGGTTATGGCGCGAACCGGCCGAACACGTATTGGCCGGGTTGACGCTGGAACAGGGACGAATGCTCAGAGGGTGGTTGATCAGCCAAGGCTTCAAGCCTTGAGGGCAACGATCAACCGGTTGCTGTAGGCGCGAGCGTGTTCGCGATCTTTAAACATCCACGCTTCACGCGAAAGCCCGCCCCGTCACTCAGAGTTTGATCAGCACCGACTTAAGCTCGGTGTAATGTTCAATGGCGGCATAGCCCATCTCCCGACCCACCCCCGACATTTTGTAACCGCCAAACGGCAGCGCCGGGTCGAGGGCGCTGTGGCAGTTGACCCACACTGAACCCGATTTGATCCGCGGGATCATGCGGTGCACTGCCGCCAGGTCGTTGGACCAGATGCTCGCGCCCAAACCGTAGGGGCTGTCGTTGGCCATGCGCAGCACCTCGGCTTCATCGTCAAACGGGATCGCAACCAACACCGGGCCAAAAATTTCTTCCTGCACCAGTGCATGCTGTTGGTCGACCCCGACTATCACGGTCGGTTTGACGAAGTAACCCGGCCCGTACGATTCGCCGCCGCAGGCCAGGGTTGCGCCGCTGGCACGGCCGGTTTCAATGTAGCGTGACACGCGCTCTTGCTGGCGGGCCGAGATCAACGGGCCCATGTCGACGCTCGGGTCCAGGCCGTTGCCCAGTTTCATGGCGTTGGCGATATCGGCAATGTCGCCCACGACCCGGTCGAAATGCTTGCGGTGCACATACAGCCGCGAGCCCGCGCAGCACACCTGGCCCTGGTTAAAGAAAATCGCACTGGCCGCGCCGGCAGCGGCGGCGTTCAGGTCAGCGTCGGGCATAACGATGGTTGGCGATTTGCCGCCCAGTTCCAGGGTCACGCGGGTCATGGCGTCCATGGCGATTTTGCCAATCTGGATGCCCACCGCTGTGGAGCCGGTAAAGGTCAGTTTGTCCACCAACGGGTTGTGGGTCAGGGCCGAGCCTGCGGTGATGCCCGTGCCGGTGACCACGTTGAACACGCCTTGCGGGTAGCCGGCTTCGAGCACCAGTTCGGCCAGCTTGAGCGCGCTCAGCGGGGTTTCGTCGGCCGGTTTGAGTACCACGGTGCAGCCGGTGGCCAGGGCCGGGCCGAGTTTCCAGCAGGCCAGCAGCAAGGGAAAGTTCCACGCGACGATGGCCCCGACCACGCCCACAGCTTCCCGGCGAACGAAACTGTGGAACTGCTCGTTGGGCATCAGCGGCACGGAGACGTCCACCGTGGTGCCTTCGATTTTGGTGGCCCAGCCCGCCATGTAGCGCAAGAAATCAATGGCCAGTTGCACGTCCATGACCTGGGCCACTGCCGCGCTTTTGCCATTGTTCAGGCATTCCAGTTGCGCCAGTTGCTCGGCGTCGCGCTGCATCAGGTCGGCCAGCGTCCATAACAGGTTCTGGCGCTCGCGCGGGCGGGTGCGGGTCCAGGCAGAGTCGTCAAAAGCGTGGCGGGCCGCGAGCACGGCGCGGTCAACATCGGCCGGGGTGGCCTTGGGAACCACGCACAGCACGTCGCCTGTGGCGGGGTTGTGCAGGGGCATGGTCTGGCCATCTGCGGCCTCCACCCACTCGCCACCAATCAGCATGCGGGGCGCGCGTTGAATAAAAGCCTGGGTGGTAGCTAGCAGCTCTGAAAATGGCATGGTAGGACCTCGTCTTATGAGTGTGACGGGGTGCCTCGCAACGGTTGTGCCAGTTTGCCGCAGACCCGTTTTATAGGGGCTTGCGTCACGTTTTGCGGGTGATCCGGGGGTGTAACTGTCGCAATCTGCGACGCTGTTGAGACGGTTTTCGCAGCGTCTCAGAGTGCAACAGCTGTCGCGTTATTAGACGGCCCGGTGCAGCCAAATCGAGGGGGAATGAATGCCGTAAATACATAACCTGTTGTTTTTAAAGCTATTTAATAAGCTGGCACGCTCCGTGTATGACACACCTCAGACGTTTCTCTTGCCTTCGCCTGCAGTGCGCTGCGGGCGGTAGAAACCATAAAAACGATCAGTCACAACAATAAGAAAGTTCCGTGCGAGGTTCGACGTTGATGAAGAGAAAACTCCGATCAGGCCTGAGCGCCAGCCTGCTGGCCGTGGCCGCTTGTGTAGCGTTGCATGCCCCAGACAGCCTGGCGGCAGGCGACGCCCAAACCCTCCTTAAGCAAAACTGCATGGGCTGTCACACCCCTGAGGCCGATAACGGTTTGAGCCGTATCAGCCACCAGCGCAAAACGCCCGAAGGCTGGCTGATGAGCATCGCCCGGATGCAAACCATGCATGGGTTGAAGATCAGCGATGAAGACCGCCGCACTCTGGTCAAATACCTGGCCGATACGCAGGGCCTGGCCCCCAGCGAAACCGACGGCATGCGTTACGCCCTGGAACGGCGGCTCAATGCGGCCGAGCACTTCGACGAGCAGACCACGCAAATGTGCGGTCGCTGCCACTCGGGTGCCCGGGTCGCGCTGCAACGCCGCCCGGCGCAGGAATGGGAGCGGCTGGTGAACTTCCACCTCGGCCAGTGGCCGTCGCTGGAATACCAGGCGCTGTCCCGCGACCGTGAGTGGTTCGACCTGGCCCGTACCGAGATGGTCCCGGTGTTGGCCGAGCGTTACGGGCTGGACAACCCGGCCTGGAAGCAATGGCAAAGTGTTGCGCCGGAAAGCGACACGCTGGTGGGCGACTGGAGTTTCAGCGGGCACTTGCCGGGCAAGGGTGATGTGGCCGGGGTCATGAGTGTCACGGCCGACGGCAAGGATACCTTCAAGGTCAGCGTCAAAGGCCAGTACGCCGATGGCACGCCGTTCAACGGCGACGGCAGCGCGCTGCTGTACAGCGGTTATGAATGGCGCGCCAACGTGAACATTGATGGCGTGGCCATGCGTCAGGTCTTTGCGGCCCGCGACCACCTGATGGAGGGCCGCATGTTCGAGGCCGACCACGATGAGCGCGGCCTGGACTTTATCGCCGCGCAACAGGGCAGCAGCCGCTTGCTGTCGGTGCAGCCGGCCTATGTGAAGGCGGGTACCGAGACCGACGTCACCCTGATTGGCAGCGACCTCAAGGGCACGCCTGATTTTGGCAAAGGCGTGCAGGTGGTCAAGGTTCTGGCGCAAACCCCGCAGCGGATCACGGTGCGGGTCAAGGCCGCTGCCGACGCGCAGCCGGGCGTTCGCGAAGTGGCCGTCGGTGCGCTGAAAGGCCCGTCCCTGGCAGTCTATAACCGGATTGCCGAGGTCAAGGTAGTGCCGCAATTCGCCGTGGCGCGGGTGGGCGATGGCGGCGGGTCGACGCCTAAAGTCCAGGGGCGTTTTGATGCCGAAGCGTGGGGCAAAGGTGCAGATGGCACGTTGTATCGCATCGGCGTGGTGCCGGCGAAATGGTCGGTAGAGGCTTTCAACGAGCAGGCCAAAGAGGACGAAGACGTCAAGTTTGCCGGCACCATGCAGGCCGACACGGGCATTTTCACCCCCGGTGATGCCGGGCCTAACCCGCTGCGCAAAATGTCCACCAACAATGCTGGCAACCTGAAAGTGATCGCCGCGGTTGATGATGCCGGCCAGCCGTTGACCGGTGCCGGGCAACTGATTGTCACCCTGCAACGCTGGAACAACCCACCCATTCCGTGAGTTGGCTGAACCCAAGGCTTCAGACACTTAATGGGAATGACCGCAGGTACTCTTTAGACGGGGCCTGCACAGGAGGTTTGTGATGGGCGCTATTTTGAATCTGGTTGAGCGTAACTTGCACGAAGTGCAGGTGGATGCGGGCCGCATGCTGTTCCATATCCCCAGCAGTTCACTGTTTGCCAGTGACGAGCTGACGGGCACCATTATCGATGCGTTGCGCCTTGAGGGCTGTTCTTCCGAAGACCTGGCCCTGCGCCTGGCGGCCCGGTTCAACGGTGAAGAGGTCAATGAAACCCTGCGCGAACTGATGGCGCTGGAGGTGGTGAGCGACGGCTCGCCGCTGACACCGGACATCGCCACCTTGCGGGTCGAGCGCACGGCCATCAACACCGTGGTGCTCAACGTCAACACTGGCTGCAACCTGAGCTGTACCTACTGCTACAAGGAAGACCTGGATAAGCCGTCGGCCGGCAAGAAAATGGAAATCGACACCGCCGTGGCGTCAGTGGAAATGCTGCTGCGCGAGTCGCCGGATGAAGAGCGCTACACCGTGGTGTTCTTCGGCGGCGAACCGTTGAGCAATCGCAAGTTGATCGAGCACATGGTCGATTACTGTGAAAAGCGTTTTGCCGAAGCGGGCAAGTTTGTGGAGTTTGTGATGACCACCAACGCCACCCTGCTGACCGAAGACACCGTCGACTACCTCAACGCGCACCGGTTCGGCTTATCGGTGAGTATCGACGGGCCGAAAACCGTGCACGACCGCAACCGCATCACGGTGGGCGGGCAGGGTACTTACGACGTGGTGCGGCGCAAGGCGCAAATGCTGCTGTCGCGCTATACCAGCCGCCCGGTGGGCGCGCGGGTAACCCTGACCACCGGGGTTACGGACATCGAGACCATCTGGGACCACCTGTTCAATGAACTGGGCTTTGCCGAAGTCGGTTTCGCCCCGGTCACTTCCGGCGATATCAGCAGCTACAACCTGTCCAGTGACGAGTTGATTGAAGTGTTCGCCAGCATGAAGCGCCTGGGCGCGCGCTACCTGGAAGCCGCCCTGGAACACCGCAATATCGGCTTTTCCAACTTGCACCAGTTGATCACCGACATCCACGAAGGCCACAAAAAAGCGCTGCCGTGCGGTGCGGGTCTGAAGATGCTGGCCGTGGACCACAAGGGCGAACTGAACCTGTGCCATCGCTTTACCGGCTCGTCGCTGCCGACGTTTGGCAACGTCCACAGCAGCGTGAAACAGGTGGAACTCAATGACTTTCTGTCCCAGCGCCTGGACCGCAGCAACACCGGGTGCCAGGACTGCCGCATCCGCAACCTGTGCTCCGGCGGCTGCTACCACGAAAGCTACGCCCGCTACGGCGACCCGACCCACCCTACGTATCACTACTGTGACCTGATGCGTGACTGGGTGGACTTCGGCATCGAGGTGTACACCCGGATCATGACTCACAACCCTGCGTTCATCAGCAGCTACATCACTCCGCGCAAGGCACACTGATATGAAACATCTCAAGGCAATCAATAACAAAGCGTTGAAACTGGATCAGGCCGCGGCCGAAAACCGCATCGAAGACGTGGTGGCCATGAGCACGGTGACCGGCTGCACGTCCACCACCGACCCAGGCTGGGAAATCGATGCGTTTGGCGGCGTGTCGTCGTTGTGCCAACCGATGGAAGCCGACCTTTACGGCTGTTCCGACCCGTGCTGGTGGCCGGCGCAGGTGCCCGACATCATGAGCACCTACCCGGACTGGAACAAAGACGCCCAGGCCTCCAATGACAACTGGCGCAACCTGGGCACCGTCTTTCCAAAAGACAAATGACCTGTTTGGAACGTCAAGAACACGAATAAGGATTCCAGCATGCCGAGTATCAAAGCCTGCGGCCACGCCGCACTGGCGCTTCTGAGCGCCTGTTCGTTCAGCGTTTTGGCGAATGAAAGTACTGCCTTGCAACCCGGTCACGAATACATGGTGACCGTCAATTATCCGAACAACCTGAACGTGATCGACCTGGCCACCGACACGGTGCTCAAAACCTGCGCGATGAGCGATGCATTCGGGCCGGGCACCGTGCAAATCTCGCCGGACCGTAAAATCGCGTACGTACTCAACAACCGTTTTGCCGACGTGTACGGCGTGGACCTGGACACCTGCAAGCAGGTCTTCCACGCCAGCATCACGCAGAAACCGGGGGAGAAGGCGCGTTCGATGTTCGCCTTTACCGTCAGCCACGACGGCAAAGAGCTGTACACCATTGCCAACCCGACGCTGATGCTCAATGACCGCTACGAAGTGCAGCAACCCCGGTTGGACGTATACGCCACCGACGCGGGCCAGGACGCGAAGCCGATTCGCAGCTACCCCGCGCCCCGGCAGTTGACCATCATGCAGAGTGGCCATGACGGCACGTTGTACGCGGTGGGTGCCGATATTTACAAAGTCGACGTCAACACCGGCAAGTTTGATGTGCTGATCCCCAGTCGCCACTGGAAGCGCCCCAACTACAGCGCCCCGGATGTGTTGTACATCTGGAACCAGCAGACCTACCGCAATGAACTGGCGCTGCTCTACACCGCAGCCAAATTCAAGGACGACAAACAGGACCCGGCCACCGCCGACTACGTGTACGGTCTGTTCAGCGTTGACCTGAAAACCGGCAAGCCCGAGACCCAGGACTTTGGCCCGCTGACCGACATTTACTTCAGCGGCATGCGCTCCCCCAAAGACCCCAACCTGATGTTTGGCGTGTTGAACAAACTGGCCAAGTACGACATCAAGGAACAGAAACTATTGCAGTCAGCGAAACTGGACCATTCCTATTACTGCATTTCGTTCAACAAGGCCGGGACCAAAATCTACCTGGCGGGCACCTTCAATGACGTGGCGGTGTTTGACGCCGACAGTCTGAAACAGATAGGCAACATCAAAATGCCAGGGGGCGATATGTCCCTCACCAGCGCCCAAGTGTTCATGCGGTAAACCGCCCGCCGGACACCACCGTGTTGCTCGGCAGCGACGACAACCCCGTCGTCGTTGACGAGCTTGACGAGGTGGCATCCGGCACCGAAGGCGTCGTGAGATCAGGTCGCGCAACGTGCCTGCTCTACCTCACGGCCGTTGAGGCGTGGCCGAGGTGCCAAAGGTGTTTCCCATGCGTATGTGGGTGGCCGCGGGCGTCGACAGCCCGATTTGATTCGGCGCGCGTTTTTCCACGGGTACAGCCAACCCTTCACGTCCTTTCTGCGCGGCTTTGGCCGCCTTTGTGGCAGTGCCCAGTTGCTGGCTCAAGCATTCAAAATCGGGTGCCCTGTAGCCGTCCACACTCACTTCAGCACACCCCTTGGGCGCTTCTTCGGCATGGCCCATCAGGGGTACACCTGCGCACAGCAGCACACAGGCGAGGGGGGGAATCATCTTCATCGCAGCCTCCTGGCGGGCCCTCAGGGATGGGCCGCATTGGCGCGAAAGTGTAGAGCAACGGCCTGTGCGTCACAGTGATGTTTTTTTGCCATCTTCGTAACATCAGGTTCATAAACAGGCTTCAGGATGACGCTTTTACAGGACACGCCAGCCGTGCAGCAACGCAAAGCAGAGGGCGAACGGGGATCAGGCCGGCACGCGATCGCATGCCTGGCCTTGCTGTTGGTGCTGCTGTGGACGCAACACGGGCAAGCCGCCCCAGAACCCCCGCGCCTGCTGGACCTCAACCTGCCCGCGCACAACCTGGAGGAGTCGTTGCAAGCGTTCAGTCGGGCAACCGGCATGGCGGTGCTGGTGGACCGAGAGTTAACGCACGGCCGGCGCGCTATCGGGGTAAAGGGCCGCTACACGGCACAACAGGCTTTGGACGTGTTACTGACAGGGAGTGGCCTGATGGCTCGATACGCCAGCAGTGATGCATTCACGTTACAAGTGCCACGCAGCGACCCTCAGCCCGAAGTGCGGGGGGCGAAGGCGAGGGCGGCGGCACAGCGTCTCAACACCAGTTACGCCGCCGCCTTGCAACAGGCGATCGAGCGCAGCCTGTGTCGCTCGCCGTTGACCCGGCCCGGTAGCTTTCGTGCACTGGTGCAAGTGTGGATCAGCGCGCACGGGCAGATTGAGTTCAGCCGTCTGGTGAGCACTACCGGCAATGCACAGCGCGACGAAGCACTGGTGCGAAGCTTGAGCGCGACACGCATCGACCGCCCGGCCCCGAGTTCGCTGCGATTGCCGGTCACCTTACTTTTGATGCCTGAAACAACAGGAACACGCATGAAATGCACAACCGGGGAAGGAGCCTTCAGGTCATGAAAGTTACCGGGCACAGTCCAATGGTCAGTCTGTTTTTGGCGTCTTATGAAGACTTCAAGACGCGTTTGCACAAGCGCCTGGGTTCAGAAGATTTAGCCAGCGACGTACTGCACGAAACGTTCCTGCGGGTCGACCGCATGGAGGTTCCGCCCAACCTGCTGCAACCCAACGCCTACCTGTACCGCATCGCCCTGAACATTGCGGCCGACCGCCGTGAAGCCGATGCCCGCTTGCTGACCGGCAGCGAAATCGAAGCCCTGTTGCAGACGGGCAATGAGGCCCTTGACCCTTCCCGTGTTGTCGGCGGGCAGAGAGAAATCGAGTCGTTGGTCAAGGCACTGTATGAACTGCCTGCCCGTCAGCGGCGGATCCTGATAGCGGCGCGGTTTGAAGAAGCGCCGCACCAGGAAATCGCCCGCCGTTTCGGCATTTCGACGCGCATGGTCGAAAAGGAAATCAAGGCAGCGTTGGGCTTTTGTGCGCAGCGCCTGGAAAGAAATTCCATTCAGCGGTTCGGTCCCGGGGCCGGTAAACCGTCTTAATGTTGAGTCCCTGTTAATCCGTGAGAATTTACGCGCTTGAACATTTTTAGACTTCCAGAACCTAGCGACCCGTCAGCCAGCCAACGGCGCAACGAAGCCCGGGACTGGCTCGTCCTGCTGACGTCGGGGCAGGCCACGGTCGCTGATGCCAAAGCCTTGCAGCAATGGTGCGCGCAGAGCCCGGCGCATGCCGAGGCCTTCGAGCAGGCCAAAGTGCTGTGGCAACAGCTGTCGCCTGCGGTTGAACAGGTGCAGCGCCCGCGCCCTGTTGGCCGCCGGGCCTTTCTGGGTGGGGCCATTGCCGCCTCGGCCGCGTTGTTTATGGCGCATGCCAACCTGCCCGGTGGGTTGGCCGGGCTGACAGCGGATTATCAAACGGCGGTAGGGGAACAGCGCCGTATTGACCTGAGTGAAGGCGTGCACCTGGAACTCAATACACAAACCCGCATCAGCCGTGCTGAGCGCGGCATTGAATTGCTGGAAGGTGAGATGGAAGTCGTGGCCAACGCCGCGCAACCGCTCAAGGTCCAGGCCGGTGCAGGCTGGCTGAGTGCTGCTCAAGCGCGGTTCAACGTACGCAACACTGACCGTAGCGTGTGTGTGACCTGCATCGAAGGGTCGTTATCCGTGGCGGTGGGGGCCAGCACCTCGACCCTGGACAGTGGCCAGCAGATGACCTACAGCGCATCCGGCATCCAGGCTCCCGTCACCGTCGACACACGGGCAGTGCTTGCCTGGCGTGATCGAGTTCTGGTGTTCAACAACGCCCCGCTGGCCACTGTGGTGGATGAAATCAACCGCTACCGGCCGGGCAAACTGCTGCTGCTTAACCGAGAACTGGGCAAGCGCCGGGTCCAGGCCCGGTTCACCTTGCAACAACTGGCCGGCGTGGCATTGCTGATACGTGACGCCTATGGAGCCAAATGCACCGAACTGCCGGGTGGGGTTGTATTGCTGAGCTAACGCGGGGCTTACGCTAGCTGCGCCAGCGACTACCCCTGTAGCAGTTGACGAGTAGAACGAGGCTACGTCCGGTGCCGAAGGCGTCGTAAAACCAGGCCGCGCGGTGTGCCTGTCAGCTCCGCAATTCAGGTTTACGATCGCTGCGCAATGTCGGCAACGACCACGATACACACCGACCCTCATCTGCCCGTTGATGAACTTTACATGACAAAAGTTCAGTCCCGTCATCTTGTAACCGCCTATCTCCTGTACGTGAACCTCGCACCCGGGCGGGAACTTATGAGGATGAATCCAGATGGTCCGTTGCAACTCACCGGCTAAACCGAATGCCAGAGGCCCAGGGGGCCATACCATCCTGCGTCTCAAGCCGTTGGCCCATGCCATTGCCTTGCTGATGGCCGCAGGCACGGCCCACGCTGCCACGCCGTTCAGTTCCGGCTGGTTCGCCGATAAGGGCGCGTCTCAGGCCGCCACCGCGGCGCGTAATAACGCGCAATTGCCGACGATCCCTTCGTTGAATCAACAGGCCAAGGTCAATCAGCAGTTGCAACGCTCCTTGACCACGCTGAACACCACCGTCGCGGCCATTGCTGCACAACAGGCAGCGCAGGCCGCCGGGCGCCAAGCGGCGTTGGGGCAGGTGTCGACCATTCCTGAGGGTCTGGGCAAGGGTGGTTTGCAGGTCGATAACAGCTTGAGCCAGGGCTGGACCAACGCCAAAGGCCCGACGCAAAGCCAGGCCGGCGGCAAGACCACGGTGACGATCGAACAGACCGCCGACAAGGCGATTCTGAACTGGGAAACCTTTAACGTCGGGCGCAATACCACGGTCGATTTCCAGCAGCAGGCCAACTGGGCCGTGCTCAACCGCGTCAATGATCCGAATGCACGCCCCAGTGAAATTCAGGGCACTATCACCGGCGCGGGCACGGTGATGATCCTCAACAACAACGGGGTGATTTTCACCGGCACCAGCCAGGTGAATGTGCGCAACCTGGTAGCCGCCGCAGCGACTATCACCGACGACCAGTTCACCCAGCGCGGCCTTTACGTTGATATCAACGGTAGCCAGCCCACGTTTACCGATGCTGTAGGCAAGGTCGAAGTGCAGCGCGGTGCTGTGATTCAGACCCATGCCGCGACCCAGTCCACGGAGTCCGGCGGTTATGCCTTGCTGCTCGGGGCGGAGGTGGAGAACGCCGGTACGATTATCACCGCCAAGGGCCAGACAACCCTGGCCGCCGGTGACAGTTTTTATATCCGGCGCGGTGTGGGCACTGCCGGTAACCAGGGCTCAACTACCCGTGGCAATGAAGTGACGACCGGTCTCAATACGGACAGCACGGCCGGAAAGGTCGCCAACAATGGCCTGATCATGGCTTCAACTGGCGACGTCACCCTGACCGGGCATCAGGTGCAGCAAAACGGTGTCGCGCTGGCCAGTACGTCAGTGGACACACGCGGCACGATTCATCTGTTGAACTCGGTGACCGATACCACCGGCAGTGTCACGCTGGGCAAGGGCAGTACCACGGCCATTTTGCTGGATGAAACCGACAACACCGCCCTTAACAGCCAACGCGACAACGGTTTAATTAACCTCGACGGTCGCGCCAATGCGGTCAACAACGCCACCGAGCAGTTCAATAACCTCAGCACGATCAATGACCGTATCGACCAGTCTCGTGTCGAGATTGTCAGCGGCGGCACGGTGGAGTTTCAGGACGGTTCGATCACGCTCGCGACCGGTGGCCAGGTCGCGGTCACGGCGGCTCAGCGCAGCCTGGTGCGTGACGGTGCCATGATTGATGTGTCGGGTGCGGTCGGCGTCAGGGTGTCGATGGAATCCAACAACATCAAGATCAACGTGCAGGGTAACGAGCAGCGCGACGCGCCGGTTAACCGCGATAACGGCAAGCTGATCAACAACGATGTGTGGGTCGATTTGCGCGAGCTGGTGTTTGTGCCGGCCGGTACCAACGGCTACGCGACGGACCGCTGGTACACCGCCGGTGGCCTGCTGGAAGTGGGCGGCTACCTCGGCACTCAGGGCCATGGCGTGGGCGAGTGGATGGCCCAGGGCGGCACGCTGACGTTTACCGGCAAGGAAGTGGTG
>NZ_JASLGE010000116.1 GCF_030150285.1 Pseudomonas sp.
CTCCTGCTCGTGGCCGTGGCCCGCGCCGTGACGGCGATGACCGCGGAGCCCCCGGTCATCGCCCTCACGACGCGGGCCACGGCCACGGGCAGGAGCAGCAGCTGCCTGGGCAGCCAGTTCCTTGGACGTGACATCGCCCTTGTAGATCCAGACCTTGACACCAATGCGGCCGAACACGGTCTTGGCTTCGAAGAAGCCGTAATCGATGTTGGCACGCAGGGTGTGCAGGGGCACACGACCTTCGCGGTAGAACTCGGTGCGTGACATTTCAGCGCCACCCAAGCGACCAGCACAAGCGACACGGATGCCCTTGACGCTGCCGGTGCGCTGTGCGGACTGCATGGCCTTCTTCATTGCGCGGCGGAATGCCACACGTGAAGTCAGCTGCTCTGCGATGCCCTGGGCAACGAGCTGAGCATCAGCTTCCGGGTTCTTGACTTCCAGGATGTTCAGCTGAACCTGCTTGCCGGTGAGCTTTTCGAGCTCGCCGCGGATGCGGTCTGCTTCTGCTCCACGGCGACCGATGACAATACCGGGGCGTGCGGTGTGGATATCCACACGTACACGGTCACGGGTGCGCTCGATCTCAACCTTGGAAATGCCGGCGCGGTCCATGCCCGTGGACATGAGTGCGCGGATCTGGATGTCTTCTTTTACGAAGTCCTTGTAGCGCTGACCGGGCTTGTTGCTGTCCGCGAACCAGTGTGAACGGTGGTCCGTGGTGATCCCGAGACGGAACCCGTGCGGGTTTACTTTCTGTCCCACTTAGCGAGCCTCCTCTTTCTCGGGTGTAGCGACAACCACGGTGACGTGGCTGGTGCGCTTCTTGATCTGGAATGCACGGCCCTGTGCTCGCGGCTGGAACCGCTTCATGGTGGGGCCTTCATCAACGAAGATTTCGCTGATGTACAGATCATTTTCGTTGAACGCGATGCTGTCGCGATCTGCCAGAACGCGGGCGTTAGCCACTGCGGACTGGACTACCTTGAATACCGGCTCAGAAGCTCCCTGGGGGGCAAACTTCAGAATCGCCAATGCCTCATTCGCCTGCTTGCCACGAATCAGGTTGACGACGCGCCGGGCCTTCATAGGCGTTACGCGCAGATGACGCGCACTTGCCTTGGCTTCCATTGCTATCTCTCTCTCGTCTTTGCCGTATTGACAAGCGCCTAGCGGCGCTTGCCCTTACGGTCGTCCTTGACATGGCCGCGGAATGTCCGCGTGGGGGCGAATTCGCCGAGCTTGTGCCCGACCATCGACTCGGTAACAAACACGGGGATGTGCTTGCGACCGTCATGCACGGCGATCGTGTGACCCAACATATCGGGCACGATCATCGAGCGGCGGGACCAGGTCTTAATTACGTTCTTGGTACCCTTTTCGTTCTCCCGAGCTACCTTTACAAAGAGGTGCTGGTCAACGAAGGGACCCTTCTTCAGGCTACGTGGCATGTCTCCAGGCTCCTATCGCTTGTTCTTGCCAGTACGGCGGCGACGAACAATCAGCTTGTCGCTCTCTTTGTTGGGACGGCGGGTGCGGCCTTCGCGCTTACCGTTCGGGTTGACCGGGTGACGTCCACCGGAGGTCTTGCCTTCACCACCACCATGCGGGTGATCAACAGGGTTCATGACAACACCGCGGACGGTCGGGCGAACGCCCTTCCAGCGCATGCGGCCAGCCTTGCCCCAGTTGATGTTGGACTGCTCAGCGTTGCCAACTTCGCCGACGGTCGCGCGGCAGCGCGCATCGACGTTGCGGATTTCGCCGGAGGGCAGACGCAGCTGGGCGAACTTGCCTTCCTTGGCGACGAGCTGAACCGAAGCACCAGCTGAACGGGCCATCTTGGCACCGCCGCCGGGACGCAGCTCCACAGCGTGGATAACCGTACCCACGGGGATGTTGCGCAACGGAAGGTTGTTGCCAGGCTTGATGTCAGCTGCGGGGCCGGCTTCTACGAAGTCGCCCTGCTTGAGCTTGTTGGGGGCAATGATGTAGCGCTTGGTGCCATCAACGTAGTGCAGGAGGGCAATGCGCGCCGTGCGGTTGGGATCGTACTCGATCTCAGCTACGCGGGCGTTGACGCCATCCTTGTCGTGACGACGGAAGTCAATCAGGCGGTACTGGCGCTTGTGGCCACCACCCTTGTGACGCGTCGTGATACGACCGGTGTTGTTGCGGCCGCCCTTCTTGGGCAGGGGACGGACCAGAGACTTCTCCGGAGTCGACCGCGTGATTTCTGCAAAGTCGGCAACGCTCGAGCCACGACGGCCCGGGGTTGTCGGCTTGTATTTACGGATTGCCATAGTTTATTTCCTCGTTAAAGTGGTCTCCGCTTATGAAAGCGGACCGCCGAAGATGTCGATCGTGCCTTCGCGCAGGGAGACAATGGCGCGCTTGGTGCTCTTGCGCTGTCCCCAGCCGAAACGGGTGCGCTTGCGCTTACCGGCACGGTTGATGGTGTTGATCGAGTCGACCTTGACGGAGAAGATTTTCTCCACGGCCAGCTTGATCTCGGTCTTGTTGGAGCGGGGGTCGACCAGGAAGGTGTACTTGCCTTCGTCGATCAAGCCGTAGCTCTTTTCCGAAACGACGGGTGCAAGCACTACGTCGCGCGGATCCTTGATGGTAACGGCGCTCACTTGCCGTCCTCCTTAATGGTCTGGGCAGCTTCGCCGCCGGCGGGAACAAAGCCTGCGGCCTTGGCGTCCTCTACCGTTGCAAACCAAACTTCAGCCTCAGTGGCCTCGTACCAGCGTGAACCAGGCACGTGGTACTTCATGGAGTCCTTGTTGCCCTTGATGGAGCCTTCGGCACCTGCAGCAGCGGTTTCGGCAACGACGACTTCTTCAACAACCAGGAGGCTGGAAGCGAAAGCTTCAGCAGCGGCACGGCCGGAGACGAAGATCTCGTAGGCTGCCTGGGTGAAAATGATGTCGTCGGAGATCAGTACGTCATAGGTGTTGAGCTGGTCAACGTAGATGACGTGCAGGTTCTCGATGTTGCGAACGCTCAGTGCGGCAACGTCGTTGGCGCGCTCGATGACAACCAGAACGCTCTTGCGTGAGG
>NZ_JASLGE010000104.1 GCF_030150285.1 Pseudomonas sp.
CCGTGTGACATAGTAAGTACCGCCTACGTATTCTCGTTCAAGTACGTAAACACCAGTACCTGCTAAGCCAATCACTACGACAATCTCAGCAGCAAGTTTAATTGCTTCCGTGGAATTATCTAAGTGAATCTTGCTTGCCAATATTCCGCTGATATTAGCCAATGACAAACGTGACTTAGATGTAAGTACCTCTACAAACAAGTTCTGAACAATGTTTCCAATGTCCATTGTCAGTAAGGTATCTTTGCGAATTTGTTTAGCTGGATACTCTGCAGGCTTGTGTGCCCATTCTTCGACTGCTTTGCAGCTATCTGCAATTAAGTCCATGCCGTAGTCATCACTTGTGAAGTCATCCACTACTGCATCAAACGCTTGTTTGACTGAGTATGCTTGCTCCAGTTCCTCTTGCGAATATACAAGGGATTCATCTATCGACATTTGTAAAACTCCTATTGTGTGTGGTTAAGTCAGCTAATTAAGACCTGTCTGATAAGACTTCTTTTAGCTTGTTTTGCTCTGCACGCTTAGCAGCGTAGTTTGCGATATATTCAAACGCAGGTAGCAAAGTATCTCGCACTTCTTGGTCTGATAACTCAGTTAGTGCCATACGTATGCATACAGGCGCATCATTGCCAAAGCAAGTAAATGTGCGTTTTATGCAGTACTCTATTTTCTCGTACTCCTTCTTGATAATATTGCTTAAGGCAATGTCACCTGACCAACCTGTTAAATCTGGTTTAAGCACAATTACAATACCGGTTTTAATGTGTGTTAGATTAAAGAACCTGACACCAAACACCCTATCCATAGATGGATCAAACTGCTCTGTCAAAGCATCTGGCGTATACACCAATACGTCCTTCTTGTAGCTTATTGCCATCTACAGTGCTCCTAATGTATGTTTAAGAACAGCTAACTCAGTCTTCTTGTCTAGGTGGTGTAAGAACCGTTTAATGCGCTGATCTAGCCTATGTGCAGATGTCTTGAATCCTATGACTAGAATCAAGTGCTTTATTCCCTTTAGCGCCACATCTTGGGCAAGTACTTCTGCTGTGTCTTCATCTTGCGGTTTACTGCCTAGCGTGATCTTGCGTGCGCCTCTCACACTGTTAGTCAGCATACCGCCTACCATAACTACTACCGTAACTTCTAAATTACTGAGTGTTACTAGGTGAGGAACGCCAATGTCATCGAATGATTCAACAGGTATTGCGTGGCTAGGGTTTTTACCGAGTCTAATTGATATATCCACTTAACTCTCTCCTAACATTTGTTTGAAGATTTCGGCTTCTAGACTACTCGCTAAGTCGTATAAGAACTGCCTTAGCTTGGCTAATTCAGGCTCCGTGAATGCGCTTATTACGATGTTTATCTTAAACCGATAAGTATGCCTGTTAGACATTAGCTTCTTTGCGTAATTGGATATCTTTGTCTTATCACATGCGATGTGGTTTAAGATCAGAGGAACCCTAAAGAAACTAGATTCGTGTACATACGCAACTGTACCTACGCGAATCAGTAGCTGAATGTCTCCGATGTCCACGTGGTATACAGAGTTATCGTCCGCAAATTCGCATACCTCAGCGTGCTTTATGTCTCCTTTAACTACAGTGAGTGTCTTTATTATCATGCCTAAACTCCTTTGAGTGTTCTCTTGTAGTTGGCTACTTCGATCATCTTAATTAGTTTGGATGCAACTTCTAAAGCAGTTTCCACACACTTATCGTTATGCGGATTCACACGTAATGTGACTGCCTTTATCGTTGGACCGTAACATTCATTAAAAGCACTGTTAGCTATCCACGAAGCTAGGTCATCGTGGAAATCCCTAACTGGCTGTAGGTTTCTGATTACGTTGCCTCTTGTAGATGTCAATGAGGCATCAATCTCAACTGTTACGTTATCGTCAAGTACAATGTACTTACCGTTTATCCATAACAGTTCCTGTACTGTATTTACATCAATCATCTAGTTACCTCCAAGCATTCGTTTAGCACTTTCTAGTTCCATTACCTTTAGGACTATGTGTGCAAACTTGTGCATTAGTTTTTTGTGGTTGGGATGTCTGTACATGAAGAATACGTATTCTTCGTCGAATAGATGTTCCATGTAGCCATTGGCAATAAAGCCTACGAATAATTCCCTGACTGCTTGTTTGCCCGAGCCATCTGACTGCTTTAGAGCTGTATAATTTTGATGAGACATTACAATTCTAAGCGGTACTTTATATGTTTCAGGAACTACGTAGTAGCTAAAACCAGATGCTTCATATCGCACATAGCTATCTATGATCTCTTGTTTGCTAATGCTCATACCTACCTCAACAAATTCTTGAACCGTAACTGCTCTGCTTTCTTAAACAGCAGCTCAGCAAATTTAATTGCAGTAGCCTCACTAAACATAGCTGGATATCCGATGGTTAATGCGGGAGTCCGCTCATCAAAAAGCAGGCTCATAGGCAAGTTGAACTTTATCCGTGAATCTATGTACTCGCCTACTTTATCCAGCTCTCCTTTGCATATCTGCTCTGCTATCCGCACAGGAATGTGAACATCACTAAACAGCTCAGAGCTGTCAGGTGCTACACGGTATGACTTACCGTGTGAAAGTCTTAACATCGGTCTTTCGTTTGTGTGTTCAGGTTTCCAAGTCATGGTTAATCTCCTCTAAGTAAATATACAAATCTGAACTGCTCCAATTTCTTTAAGTAGAGTTGAGCAAACTGATCAATTGTTTCTTTGTGCTCATCGACACGGTATCCGAACCGTATGACCGATTCAGGATTCAAGTGTCTTTCTTTGGCTTCCGTGCTCATTACGTCTAGTACGTATTGCACCCATTCGCTCACATCCTCGCCGTAACCAAGTAGCAGCTTTTCATGGATGTCAGTTGGCATGAGTACGTCAACAGAAAACCCTGACACGTAAGGTATAATTCGATAGACCGAGCCGTGAGCATATTGCTTAGGGTAGTCAGTAATTTGATATATCACGGCTCATTCCTTTTAATAAGTTTCGTAGAATTTATCTAACGTTAAATCAGTTAATCCGCCAATGTTTACAACAGGTACTAGGTTAGTGTCTGCAATGTAGATTGCTTCTTGCGAGTAACCTTCATACTGTCCTTCTGCAGTGCATGTTAGAAGTAAATTGACTGGATCAATTGCGTCCT
>NZ_JASLGE010000003.1 GCF_030150285.1 Pseudomonas sp.
TTTTGTCCTGGTACACGCGAGAGCGAAAACTCTGGGTCAACATCCACAACCAGGGCACGAGTGTCAGGTGGTAGCGGGTTAAAGAACCATCGCTGCCAAGCCGGGCGGCAGTGCTGACCAAGCCACTGCGCGGGCATCGGCTGCCATCGGCGAGCGTGGTCAGCAATGTAATTTTTTGGCCCATCAAGGCTGAGAGCGCGATTGAGTGATCGGCGCTGAGTGCGAAGATATCCCAGCGATAAAGGTCGGATAACGCTTCATGACCGACCCAACGCTCCACCTGCAGGCTCTGAGCCAGGGGGGCAGGGGCATCCAGTAAATACAGCCGGGTTTGGCTGGAGAGGGTCGAACTCATCGCGGTGATATCCCTATTCAATCAGGTTATTGCTCTGCCATTTGAAAGCTCGCCGTTCAGGCAGTCGGGCATAACCCGCCAAAAAGTCGGCAAGGAAACTATTGAACGTGCAAAGGCATTTGGGTGGGGGCCATTGTGCCTAGTTGCCCGGGGGAATTGGCGGGGGAAAGAGTCTTAAAAAGACGTACTACAGAAATTAGAGAAAGAGCTTACGAAAACTTGTCAGTGTATTATGTAACAAGCCTCTTTGATGCTCGATGCCAGGCTATACGGCGATAGGGTAGGAGGGCAGGGAGAGGGTGGTTATCAGTCCAGATTTTTAAAGATTATTTATCCGCCAGATGTCACTTTTTAAAGAGCGAACCTTGTTACTCCAATGGGATTAATGACTCTGGACAGCATTTATTCAGACCTTGATACAATTATTGCCAGGCGTGTGCCGTTACTTGGTAAATCCCGGATTTAAATGGTCATTTGCCAGTAACTCGACAGCATCAACCCGTGCAGAATATGCGTTTTACCTGAGCCCATTCTTACCAAAACAATATAACTAAACTAAACAGACATTTAGTAGAGTTATAACTTAACCACCTTAAAAAGACCGACAATAGCAGGGTTGGACTCTTACTCACCCAGTTTCGCGCTCGCGAAACTCTTGTCTTGGTGGAGTTTCTCAAGGTATTCCATCAAATCGACCTCTTTATAATCCTGAAAGTGCCCGCGTAATAGCTCTTTTAGCTTCGTTTTGCTTAGCCCCAAGATACCCGCAGCGCTTGAAATCCGGCCTGCTGAGCAGTTAATCACCTGGCTGATTTGCGCAACAATTCTGGCCTTCCTGAGCATCTGTTCAGGGTTGGCCACGCCGATATCTGCGTAAACATTGCCGGAGCTGTTCTCTATTTTCATGGCTGATTAACCTTGAGTGGATTGATACGTTATGGTCATCGTTAACGAGCCGTCAGGCTGGTTTTCGATGATCAATAGGTCACCTGCGACAAGACCCATTTGGCTGAGCAGATCATCGGGCAACAGCACGAACATGTCGCCAGTGCCATCGGCAGCGTCTTGGCAGGTCATCGTCCAACGTTTACTTTTAAGGCCACGCGTTGAATTCATATTTTTCCTCAGGTACTCAAATGACAGAGCCAATTCTTGATTACGATCCGGCAGACTCGCTGGTTGATACTGACACCATAAACATCTTTTTAGCTGATGCTAACGACACTGGCGACGCGGCTTATATTGCCGAAGCAATGGCCGTAGTTGCACGTGCCAAAATTCACATTGAAGCACTGGAGATTTTGCAGCGTGTCTGCGAAGGTCAAGAAGCCGTGCATTCAGCGGCGGACGTAAGGACGGATCTGGGCTTGGACGGCTGAGCGCCTGCTGAAAAGCAGCCTCCACTGACCCTGACCCTCAAATACGAAGATTCGCATAATGTATATTATGTTAAATTAAATGTTTGTATGCAGCACGCTGACTGCCTACCGATTGATCGACGAGCCTTTCCCGGATTTTTAGGCTGCACAGCCCTGCTCACTCAGCACTGACACACCAGAAACAAAGCAGATGACTAAATGCCTAAGGCTGCATTAACCGGGCTTTCAAGGTGAGGTTATGGTCGGGCTGCTCTGCTGCGAGTCATATGGATGAGTGCTGATCTACGACTATCCAGAGAAGTTCTCTCTTCGACAGCAAAGGGCAAAAAGCCTAGTTTTGGATAAAGCAGCAAGCCTGCTGTATTTTCATTGAAGCACGAGATCTGCACCTCTGTGGCGTCATAGCGGTCGAACGCCAGAGCAGTCATCGTCTCCACGATGAAGGTCGCCACCCCTTTACCTCGCGCCTCTTGGGCAACGATGACATTGCCGATACAGCAAACCCCACCCATCTCAGCCCGATAAAAGTTAGCAAAGCCAACGACGCTATTCCCGGCTTCGACAATCGTCGAGTCGAATCGTTGAGTAATAGCGTTAGACAGCTGAGCTTCAGTCAGAGGGTATTGCGCTTTCGGGAACATATAAAACAGTTCCTGAGCGTTAAGGGGAAAGCTACAGATAGTTTTGATGTCATCAGCCTTCACTGGCCTGTGTTGCAATATCATCGCGCCTCCTTGAGGTCTATGCATTCGGCATTCTAGCTCACTACTATTTGCTCAAACACCTTTGGCCCTGGTGGACTGACCTCTATTTCTGGTGAATGCCAAAAACGGGGATTATCAAGACGGCTATCAGGATTTCGTAGTGCTGGCAGTCGCCCAGCGGTAAAGCTTGGATAGAACATAATCTTGGGCAAGGTACTCTTGTTCCAAACGGATAACGCTTTGCGCAGATTTGATAAGCGACTCAAATAGCAGGCGCTCCTCCGACAGTAAACCCACTGCAGGAAGGTTCGTTGAGCGCGGCTCCTCCACGGCAAAGTCCATGTGTGCCAGTAAGGTCTCGTGATCCATCATCAAGGCCGTAAGCCTTGGCAGTGTCTGCCGGGCGTGAGCAAGGATAGTCAGCCCCCAGCTGTCGATGTCTCCCCAATACGCTACATCCCGCTCGGCGAGCCATGGAGCCATACGCCATTGGGTATTCCGGCCACCGCCAAAGATGGCGACCGTGTCTGGAAGTTCGGGCAAAGCGTAGCCGGGTTTGGTGTTCTCCACGACCAACACCCTGCGACAAGGTAATGGTCGCGCCAAAAACTCTTGGAGGGGGATCTGTAATACTGAGAAGCCTCCCATTTGCTGCCTAAGTTCTGGACACAAGGGTCGAATATAGAGCCAGTTGTTCGGGGTTGGCAAGCAGCCGAGCCAGGCCTCCAGCCCACCGGATTCACACAGTGCCCCATTGTGGATGACATCAAGCAAGGTGGTCAGCAGAGGTGTGTGCGTTTCCAGAAATTTGGTATCAATGCCTTGTACAGGCACCCCCCGCAGGTAACACCCCTCCCCCATACCCTGACGCAACTGTGGCAACACCTTCGCCATCTGTTGGGCAGCACGATGGCTCATTTGCTCGACTACAAGGATCTGTCGAATGAGGGTGTCATACAGATTTCGCTCCACTGCCAGCAGGGGTTCCATGAGTTGCGCCCAGATCTGAGACCGTTGGACGGCTACCGGCCCGATGGCTTCAATCAACTCTTTAACATTCGAAAGATCAAGCCGCTCCGGTACCTCGACATCACCCACCACTCGATACCTGCGGGTTACCCACTTGACCTGACTGGGCGTGCTCCATTGCCGCCAGGCATTGACCCAGTTGTGGAAGTGGTCAATGTCCATCAGTGCATCGCCCGCCGCAGGTGGCTTAAGTGGCAAGCTGATCGGAAAGCGCCGCGTGCCCTGAAGGCGCCCCCGTAGATTGGTTGCATTATTCCACTCAAGGCGCTCGACCTCACGCATGACCTCGGTTGGCAAACGCCCCCAACTGCGCATTAGCGTTGCTCCATCTGAATGCCCAGACCTTCAGCGAGCCCGGCCAGTTGAGTTTGCTTGGCTTCCCGGCGTTCAGCGCTTTGCTTATCGAGTTGATCCCAAGTGATCTGGCTCAAGCGACTTTCATGGCCATCGATCTTGCGCTCGGCGATGATCAGAGAGCGGGCTGAGTCACGAGCCAGGTTCAGGTTCTTGTAAGGTGTAATCAAGTTGACGTGAATTTTAAGCTCGCGAAACACCCGTAGCACGCGGCGACTCACCTTATCGGCAGTGTTGGAAAAGGCTTCATCCAGGAAAACGGTGCAGTACATCGGGTGCGGAGCACCCTCCGGGGTCAACACATAGGCCAAGCTTGCGGCCACGATGATGCCGGCAAACGATTCCTTCTCCCCTCCGGACTTGCCTGAAGACGAGCGAAGCACATCACGCACGGCGCCGGTTTCCTTCACGATTTCATTGGCATAGAACGTCATGCGGTAGCGCGAATCCAGGAGGCGTTGACTCTCCAGGTTAATGGCGGTGGCTGAATGGGTAGCCTTTTCTAGCTTGCTGATCAGACTGCAAAGCTCGAGGAACCGAGCCTCGTGATCAACGCTTGAGGCATGTTTGAGCACCGAACCCAGCAAGGCTGTGAAGTCTTTGACATGCGCGTAGTGCTCATCCTCATGTTTCAGCAGCAGAAACGTGCCGTGGTTGAACTCAGTACGCTCCAGCACTTCGTTGATGGTGGCGATACGATCCTGAATGTCCTCACGCTCGTCATCAATGGCCCGTTGCATGCGGCCCAAGGACTGGGTGGTATTGTTGTTTAGCCGCTGCTGGAAGCGCTCAACCAGATCCGGCAGGCCCTCGTTATTAAGCTTGTCAAGGTAGTCGATGTAATCCAGGCGACCCTCGATAGCTGTCAACCAGTCATTGGCAACCAGCGGCCACTTTGTCTTGAAGGTGTTGATGATCGCGATGATACGACCGTTATAGAGATTCGCTCGTTTGCCAATCGTGCTCAATGAATCATCCAGGAACTCTCGCTGGGTTTTCTCCAGTTGATGGAGTTTATCCAGATGTTCCAGAGTAAGAATGCCAACACGCAGGGACAATGACTGTCGCACAGCGTCTGCCAAACCTGCACTGGCAGCAAGGGCTGAGTCCTGACGACTTTTATTGGCCTGCTGGATCTGCAAATCGAGCCCACCTACCTCTCTGGCATTTTGGTTTTGCTCAGTGCGGAATTCCTGGAGCTCTTTTCTTGCCTGTTCAAGCAGCGCTTTAGCCTTACTCAGATCGCTGTCTGGATCATTGAGGACCGCTAGGTCGTTCTTGAGGGTGTCCAGGTGTTGCTTGGCCAAAGTAACGTCGATTTGATCCCACAGGGTTTGAGCCACACGCTTCCAGGTGGCCTCAGAGGCCACCAAGTTGTCCATTTCCTGACGTTTCACGGTTTCATCAGATCGGGCAGAATCGAGGCCATCCCGCAGGCTCTCACCCTCCTCCTGCAGTGCTGCCAGCCGGCTGAGGTTGTTGAATCCGAGGTACCAGTTCTTTTTATCGTCGACGCGTGTCGCGTCCTTCTTCTCAAAACGCCCCTTCTCCAGCTGTACCAGGCCCTCGCGGGTTATGGAGTAAGGGGTATCATTGAGCACTTCTGCGCAATCCACACAATGCAGGTCGAACCGCGCCAGATGGCGCTTGAGCCAGTCACGATACGGGTGTTCTTTCCATTCCAGTTTGCGCAGGAATCCGTCGCCGAGGAACTCCGGATTGCGCTCGGTTTTGCTGACAACCTGCACACGAACATGCAGGCCGGTGTGCCGACTGTTTACCCAGCCCGTAATCATGCGGAACTTGTCATCGGGCACCAGCAACGTTGTCCGGTGGCCCCCAAGTGCCCGCTCAATAGCCCCGCGCCACGGCGCTTCGGTACGGCGCACATCGAGCAGCTCACCGATGAATACCACGCCATCCTTGTTGAGTTGCAGGCTCTCAACCATTTCGTCTCGCAGGCGCTGGAACGCGGCGTCAATGTTTGAGTTGGGACGTTTCTCGATTTCACTGATCTGAGCCTGCAGGTTCTTTATCTGCTGGATAATGCCCGAGAGAACGCCACGCGACTCGCCGAAAGCATTCTTCGCGTCGTCAATCTGAGCGGGTAGATCAACCAGGATAGCTTTGGCCGAAGCGATGTTGTCCCGCACGGCACTCGCCGTGAGCGTTTCGGCAAGCCCCAGATCACGAGTGTCCTTTTGATAGTCATGGGCCTTATCGGTCGTGGTCTGGTAGCCCTTCTCGGCTTCATCAACCTCACGCCGCAGGCTATCAAGGCGATCACCGCCCTGCTGCTGGTAGGCGTGTAAAAGCGAGGTTACACGCTCCTCAGTCTGCGACACCGTTTCAGCCAAACGCTTACCATAGGACGTCAGGTTATCCAGCGCGCGATCCAGCTCTTCACACCGCAGCCCCCAAAGCTGGTGGCCCTGCTCGCCGAAGAATGCAGTCAAACCTGCGGCCTCTGAATTGACCTGCCCTTGCTCCTCCAAGGAACTCTCATAGTTCCGGTTGTGATCTGGCAGGATGCTCAGCACCTCCTTTTGCTGCTTGGCAGTATCCAGCTCATTGTGGACGGCGATCAGATCGTCGAATTCCTTGACAACCCCAGTGGCCAGATCGCGAACTTTGCTGGGCTCAAGCACCAGTTCACGGATCAGAGCTGTCAGGTCATCAATCTTTTTCAGACCTAACGCACGCTGCAGCAGCGCCGGCGCATTGGCGTTTTCCATGCGTAGCAGCCGGGTGAAATACTCTTGGTAGGCAGAAAAACTGTTGTCAAAGTGTTTAAGCATTGGGTCGTCATCGACGTACTGCTTGAGTTGACGCACGTTGTTGGAACCAAACTGCTGGAGCAGCACCTCCAGACTGATATCCCGCTTACCCACCAGGTAGAAGCGCTTGAGGTCGGACATGGAAGCGCCGGCCTGGCGAATCCAGAACATGGAGACCAGTGTGATCTCGGAGCCGTCGTCGGCCCGGTACAGGGCTCGCAAGGCGGTCATGGTGGCACCGTCACGCTTCATCAGGTTGAGCGTTTGGGAACCGTCGTGGGCTGTTCCGTAATTGCCGCGAATATACGACATCAGGTTGCGATCTGAACGATCACCTTGTGAGGCTGCGATGTTGAATGACGTTTGCCCAGGTCGGTTGAGCAGCGCCATGTGCGCATCGATAAGCGTCGACTTACCCGCACCGTTATCACCAGTGATCAGGGTGCCTTCAGGGTCGATCACTGCTGTGTGCAACCCGTGGAAGGAACCCCAGTTGTAAACCGAAATCTCCGCCAGACGGATCTGCCCTGTAGAGAATAGATCGCCGAAGTTGATATGGGTCATGTCAGACATCGTCTTCTATCTCTTGTTGATCCATCTCACTCCCCTGGTCGGCCAGTTGCTGATACTGGATTAGGAGGGTATTCAGGAAGTCGGCATTAACCACGTACCGAATGACCGGGGTGACTTCGAGTCGGTCACCATCGCCGCGCACATTCGCCAGCAGGCGCTTTTCGCGCAGCTTGGTGATAGAGCCATTGAGGGTCTTGCGCTCAAGAGCGCTGCTGTTGGTCAGCTTCAAGAAAGGGGTCATGAGTTCAGCGATGGTGTCGACATCGATCATCACCTTGTTCTCACCAATGACTTCCCTCTCTTGGTAGTACTTACGCAACACCAGCAGCACCAAGGTGTCGTAAAGTGGCATGGTGCGTTTTCCAACCAGGCTTGAGCCATCCTCGTCTGTCAGATCTTCGTACTCGGATTCGCTCAAGTCCTGCTCAAGCAGGATAGCAATGCCTGCTTTCTGGTCTAGCGTCATACACAGCAACATGTTGGCCAGATGAGCAGCGATGAGTGCTTGGTGCTGGCACAGCGCTTCAAAAGCCAGGCGTTTCTTTTCCGCCCGCACAACACCCGTGCTCAACAGCAGCCTCAGGGCCCGGCGTGCCTCCGCTGGCATGATGCCGTGAACAACTTCTGATTCAGGTTGGACCGCCACTTCGTCAAGTTCGCCACTCTCCTCCTGCTCCGCCAGTCCATCTTCCGGGTGCTCTGCATCGTCCAGGGCCGGGGCTGCCATCTGGCGGTAAGTGTCGAAGAGCGACGGTGCCAAAGCATCGTTGTTTGGGGCTTCACGGCTCATAGGGGGAGGCTCTCAAAATTCTCCGGGAACTGGTCGGCGCTCAGGAGTAGCACCGGAACTTTGGCACGTATGGTTTGACCTTGTCGGTCAGCAACCACCAGATGCTCGACGCCCTCAAGGGAAACAGCGTCAATGGCTTTGGCGATGCGAACCAGGGCTACCAACTCCTCAAGCCCGCCTTGTATTGGGCGCAATTCGGCGATCTGAGCCAAGCTCAACGGCCCTTGGCTTTTCAGAAGTTCACGTATTGCTTCGGCTACCTCCTGAATCTTCACCGCCTCCAGACACTCAAGAATGGTGTCACTCACTCGGGTCTGGTTACTTTGCGCAACCACCTTACTGGTATCCAGACTTGCCTGCGGATGCATCAATCGAATGCTCGATGGCGAGCTAACCGAGAGTGGCCCGCTGGCCACATGTACCTTCAGGGAGGTGCGTGGGCCAATGTCTCGATCCTTAAAGGTGACTGCCAGTTTTTCCAGTTGGCGCAACACTCGTTCGACTGCCCGGCGCTCGATCTGGGCACCCGCCTCGACAAAAGCCCTTAGACTTTCCTGGGTGCGACGACGTACCGAAATTACCCGCTGGCTTTCGCGACTCAACTCACGCACCAGATGAGTGAGAAAACGGATTTCTTGTAAGTTCAGGTGTGATCTGGCCGTTGGACGATCCAGAATTGACCGGATTTGCTCGCGAAATTCTACGCTACGGTTCTCGTCACAGAGGAGTCTGAAGAAACCGTCAAACGCCTGACCAGCGTCTGTCTGCAAAAGTGCATCTTCATTATCCAGAAGATTCTGGATGACCAGGCCACGACCGCCTTCCGATTCGATCATCTGAACACGTATGCTCTGGTCAAGTTGACGGATGTCATCCTCAACCCGGCGAAAATCACCGGTTAGCCCGCAGGCCATCTGGTAGACACCGCGTATTCGCTCGCGCTGTTCGCCACTGGAGAGTTCGGGCACGATACCTGCCTCCAGCCGCATGACTTCTTCATTCAGCTCTGCCAACCGTTCACGCAGTACGAGTAAACGCTCTTCAGCACTCGGGTTAAGAGCGACGGCCAGGTCTCGTACAGCGTCTTGGACTTGACGCAAGTGGGTGGCCGATGTCGTGGCATCCCTGCTCTCAAGACCCTCGACAAATCGCAGCGCCTGATAAAAGGCGTCAGTACGGGTCAGTTGGTCATCATGCTCACGCATCCAGCCGGCATGAATCCAGTTGCGCAGGTGCGAGTTGGCGTTGTCTTGCATGCCATACACTTGCTGCCAAGTTGGCAACTCCGCCTCAAGCGCAGCTTTTGCTCTTGCGAACAACACCTCTTGCTCGTCAACAAACAGGCTGTCGATGAACGCCAGGATAATCGGTGCCGAATCGGCACGCAGTAAGCGCCAGGCGGACTGCTCAACATGCAAACGACGATAACGCGCTTGCTTCTCGTACAAACTCATAGCGCCTCTCTAATCGGCAGCCCAGCAGCGGGTTTACAGGATTGATTGAGTCGCATCTCATGGCTTTTGACAGCCAACAAGGTGCTGCATTTTGAGTTTGAGCCACTCAATGACCTGTGACTATTTCCTTGAATTCCAGCACATATTGACCTAAAGAAAATATCAAGCTGTTTCATATTGATTCAAAGTCAAACCGTGAAAACGCAGATTTGCTCACGCACGTCATGACGCGGGGGGGAACGCCTTAAGCGTGTAGAGGCTGCCGGGAGCGGTGAAAGTAGCCGCCCCCCTTGGGCGGCTACTGATATGGTGCCACTGCCGTAGGCTGCGGTCATTACAGATGGAAATGGCCCGCAGCTTCAGGCTGGTAAAGCACTTTCCTGATTTCAATCCGGCGGGTCCGATCAGAGATCCGCCAGTCGATGGCGTCCCCTTCCTGATAGCCCAGAATGGCGGCACCGATGTCGGAACATACGGAGTGCTTACCGGCGCTGCTGTCCGCGTCTTCAGGGTAGACCAAGGCCACTTCGATTTCTTCGTCGTCCAGTTGCAGCAAGGCCCTGGAGTTCATCGTCACGACATTACACGCCACCTGCTGCGGCTTGACGACAATGGCGCGCTCAAGCTCATGCTCGAGTTCAACCACGGCGGGGCCTTGCTCAAGCATGATCAGGTGTTCGAGCCGGGCCTTGTCGATTTCTGTGATATAGATGCCCGTGGCGTCGCCCACGGTACCTTCGCGCAAAAGCTGGAGGTAGCGCCCCCCCGTCATGGCAAATGATTTCAATGTCGGCGTTTCGCTCTCAAGCTGAAAACCGCAGCGCAGAAAAACTTTCAGCGAGCGAGCGTTATCCGGGTGGATCTTGGCGATAAGCTTCTTGGCCCGCATATCGAGGAAGGCCAGTTTCATGCCTTCACGGATCGTGCGGGCACCCAGGTTGCGGCCCCATTTGTCGCTGTCTCCGATGACCAGAACGATCTCGCAATGGCAGCCGGTCTTGATCAGACGGACAAAACCCACCGGGGTGTCATGCCGGTCATAGGCCATGAAAAATCGACCGCCCTGGTTAAATAGAGGGGTCAGGATCGGCAATTGAGTCCGATCAATGACGTGCTCGATGGAGCGGGAAACATGACGTGAATCGCTCAGATAGCAGGTGACGCGCTCATCCTCCAACCAGTCCATCAACGTCAGCGCGTGTGCCCGAGTGATTTCGGGGCACAGCGAAATGAAAGGCTTGTTCATCTTCACCACACTTATTTGTAAAGAATGAAAGCCCTTCATGGCTATGGCCATGACGGTTCTTTCGGCAACCGGCTACTTTAAAACATTACGCGCGCTATGACGAACAGCCTGCGCCGTTTTCCTCTCTTTCACCCGACATAACCCTCGCGCCAAGGGCCCACGAACGCCCATATTTGCCGGCCCACGCCGCATCATGAGCAGCGCTAACGATTTGCTGAAATCAATTCATTATCCCTTTGCCAAGGCCTCACCCTACAATGCCCACCATCAAAAGATACTCTAAACAACACTGAGCAATAACCGGAAGGCAATAATTAAAAGCGCTGAAAGAGCAAGGGAATGCTGTCGGCCTTTATTCAAGAAAAGGTGTCAAATCATCATGAGCAAAGAATTTACATTCACCATTAAAAGCATTTGTTTTGATGAGCATTACCAGCCATCAGACACTACGCGAATCACCACGAATTTTGCCAACCTGGCCAGAGGGAACAGTCGCCAGCAGAATTTGCGCAATACCTTGATGATGATTGATAACCGCTTTAATACTTTGGCACACTGGGATAATCCCAAGGGCGACCGTTACACGGTTGAGCTTGAAATCATTTCCGTGTCAATGAATATTGAAGCCGAAACCAATGACAACGCCCTGCCCTTGATTGAAATCCTGAAAGCCAACATTCTGGATCGCACCACCAACACGCGCATCGAGGGTATTGTCGGTAATAATTTTTCCTCTTACGTGAGGGATTATGATTTCAGCGTAGTGTTGCTGGGGCACAACAAAGATCAGTCTGAATTCAGTATTCCCGATAACTTTGGGGACCTGCATGGAAACCTGTTCAAGTGCTTTGTGAACTCCAGTACCTATAAACAGCATTTTAACAAGGCACCGGTCATATGCTTGAGTGTATCGAGCAGCAGGACGTACCACCGAACGGAAAATCAGCACCCCGTGCTGGGGTTTGAGTATCAGCAGGATGAGTACTCTTTGACGGATGAGTATTTCCGGAAAATGGGCTTAAAAGCTCGCTATTTCATGCCTTCGAACAGTGTTGCACCGTTGGCGTTTTATTTTTCTGGCGACTTGCTGGCTGACTACACGGACCTTGAACTGATCAGCACGATCAGCACGATGGATACGTTCCAGAAGATTTACCGGCCCGAGATTTACAACGCGAACTCTGCCGCTGGCATAGCGTATCAACCCAGCCTGAACCACCAGGATTACTCGTTAACGCGTATTGTTTATGACCGTGAAGAACGCGGCCGGTTAGCAATTGAACAGGGCAAGTTTGTCGAGGACCACTTCATCAAACCCTACCAGCATATTCTTGAGCAATGGTCTGCCCACTGCGCGCTCTGATGTAGTTAAAACAAGGTTTTTATTATGAAAAAGTTATTACCCACGTCCACGGCTGGCAGCTTGCCCAAGCCTTCCTGGCTTGCTGAACCGGAAACACTATGGTCACCCTGGAAGTTGCACGATGATGAGCTGACCGAAGGCAAACAGGATGCCTTGCGTTTGGCGCTGCAAGAACAGCAACAGGCCGGCATCGATATCGTCAGTGACGGTGAACAAACACGCCAGCATTTCGTCACAACCTTTATTGAACACCTCAGCGGCGTTGATTTTTCGAAACGTGAGACGGTGAGAATTCGTGACCGTTATGACGCCAGCGTACCGACTGTTGTCGGTGCTGTGGCCCGGCAAAAGCCGGTGTTTGTCGAGGACGCCAAATTTCTGCGTCAGCTCACCAACCAACCCATAAAGTGGGCGTTGCCAGGCCCAATGACCATGATCGACACGCTGTATGACAACCATTACAAGAGTCGCGAAAAGCTGGCGTGGGAGTTCGCCAAGATCCTTAACCAGGAAGCCAGAGAGTTAGAAGCTGCAGGTGTCGATATCATTCAATTCGACGAACCCGCCTTTAACGTGTTCTTTGATGAGGTCAATGATTGGGGAGTGGCCACCCTGGAAAGGGCCATTGAAGGCCTTAAATGTGAGACGGCCGTGCATATTTGCTATGGCTATGGCATCAAAGCCAATACCGACTGGAAAAAAACCTTGGGGTCCGAGTGGCGGCAATATGAGGAAGCCTTCCCCAAGCTGCAGAAATCCAGCATCGACATCGTTTCACTGGAATGCCACAACTCGCATGTTCCCATGGAACTGATTGAGCTGATTCGCGGTAAAAAAGTCATGGTAGGTGCCATTGATGTGGCAAACCACACCATTGAAACACCTGAGGAAGTTGCCAATACCCTGCGCAAGGCGCTTCAGTTTGTCGACGCCGACAAACTCTACCCTTGCACCAACTGTGGCATGGCCCCACTACCGCGCTCTGTAGCCCGAGGCAAACTGAATGCGTTAAGTGCTGGAGCAGATATCGTCCGGCGCGAACTCTTGAACCCGTAATGCAGGATCTACCATGTCACTTTCCAGTCCTGCTATCGAGCCATTGAGCTTTCGCGAAGCGCTCGGGCACTACGCATCCGGCATCACGGTGATTACCACGCACATTGACGGCGAGCCGATTGGCTTCACTTGCCAGTCGTTCTATAGCGTTTCGATGAGCCCGCCGCTGGTGTCATTCAGTGTAATGGCCACCTCGGCCAGCTACCCCAGGATACGTCAGGCAGGTCGATTCGCAGTCAACATACTGTCGGCTGAGCAAGCCCGAATCTCCAATCAGTTCGCCCGACGTGGCACGAACAAGTGGCATGGCGTTGAATGGCAGCACTCTGCGCTGGGTAACCCGATCATCGCTGACAGCTTGCATTGGCTCGATTGTGAGATCCACGCTGAATACGCTGCGGGCGACCATCTGATTGTCATAGGGGAAGTGAAAGCGTTAAACCTGCAAGACGCGGCTGCCACCCAGCCGTTGCTCTACTTCAAGGGGCAATACTGCGACATTGCTGCCCGCCACACCGTTTAGCCCTTTAGCCCTTTAGCCCTTTAGCCCTTTAGCCGACGATGACCGGAACACTTCACGGTGTTCCGGTTGGGTGCATGGGCGATTATGAATCTTTTCGCAGGGTGGCCTTGTAAGCCGCTGATACAGAGACCCACGCCATTGCAAGGGCTCCGATGCAGATGGGGCCGGCTTGATCGTACAACACGCCCAGTTCGGCAGGCTGCGATCGGTAAGTTACCCATATCAGGGAAACCGCCGCCACGACCCCAAAGCAGGAGGCTGTGATGGTCATGCCTTGAACCAAGTCCGGTGTGTTCTTGTTCTTGAAGCAGAGGCCAAAATAGAGTGCCAGAAAAAACCCTGACGAAATGATTGACCAGCCAAGGCTGCTAACCTTTGTTAATTCATCCATGGTGCGACGACAGTTCCTTAGAGCAACCTAGGCTCGTCGAGTTGCCATTAGGCCTACGGCAATGCCAAGCAAAGCGCCAACGATGACGCTGCCTGTACCAGGGTGAATCATGTTGGCAGCAGCGGCACAACCAATGGTAGTTGCAATCATGGTCACGTCCATCGCCCGGCCAAAGGCTTTGCGCCCCGCCGAAGATTTCTTGAATGTACGTTTCATATCACCTCCAGGCCGACCGGCTTACGATCAATGATGTTTAACCGCCGTTACGCGTAACGGACACTGCATTCACTATACACCGAAAGGCCACAGCGTGCCTGCTGGGTTTGCCCCCTAGCGCTCTTTGCTGCGCGGGCGGATGCTCAGGTAAGCCTGGTGCAGCCGCTTCACCGCCGCACCGATATCCGCCTGGTTCAACGCACCATAACCCAGGACAAAACCGTCTTCAAAGGGCCCGACGGCATGGTTGAACGCCCCGAGGCGTCGCAACAGCACATCGTGCCGGGCAGCCTCGGCTTGCAGGTGATCCAGGTCGATGCGCTCGCGAAAGCGCAAGGTCAAATGCAGCCCGGCAAAGCCGCCGCTCAGGTAAATGGTGTCGCCAAACGCTTCCATCAGGCATTTGCGCAGTTCGGCCTGGCGGGCGGCATACAGGGGGCGCACATTGATCAGGTGACGGGTCAGATGGCCGTCGTTGATAAAGTCCGCCAGCGCCGCCTGCAACGGCAAATGGCCCGGGCGGTACAGGCTGAGCAAGCCGCGCACCATGGACTCGCTGATTGACGCGGGCACCACCATGTAGCTCATGCGCAACCCCGGGTACATGACCTTGCTGAACGTGCCCAGGTAAATCACCCGCCCCGCCCGGTCGTCACCTTGCAAGGATGGAGACGGTGCCATGTCGTAGCGCAGCTCGCTGTCGTAATCGTCTTCGACAATCCAGAAATTTCGCCGTTCTGCCTCTTGCAGCAGGCGCGCACGGCGGGCGCTGGACAATATGCTGCCCATCGGAAATTGATGCGACGGGGTCACGAACACCAGCTTGGGGTTCATCGCAAAATGCTCGTCCTCCATGACAATGCCTTCCTGGTCCACCGGCACGGTAATGGACCGAACCCCCAAGGATTTGGACATCATCGCCCCGGCCCAATGTGACGGGTTTTCGATGCACACCTGATCGTTCAGGTCGGTCAACAGCCGCAGTATCAGGTCCAGCGACTGCTGCGTGCCCATGGTCACCAGCACTTGGTCGGGGCCACAGCGCACGCCGCGCGCCACCCGTAAATAGTCGGCCAAGGCCCGGCGCAACGGCAGGTAGCCGCCGCCATTGGCATAGCCGCTGAGTTGCGACAGGTTCTTGCCCAGGTACCGGGTTTGCAGGCGTTGCCACACCGTATAGGGAAACGCGGACACGTCCGGCACCCCCGGCAAAAATGCGCCTTCACGCTCCTGTAGCCCGACGGCACCGCTCAGAATCAGACGGCCACGCAGCGAGATCTCATCCGGGGCAACCCCTTGGCCGGTCGTGACCGTGGACCGCATGGGCGGCCGTTCCACCACAAACGTGCCGCTGCCGACACTGCCCACCAGGTAACCGTCGGCGGTCAGCATGTCGAAGGCGGCCATGATGGTGATACGCGAAACACTCAACTGGGTCGCGAGGCTGCGGCTCGATGGCAGCCGCGACGAAGGCCGCAAGGTGCCCTCCTCGATCAACTCCCGCAAATGCCGATACAACTGTTGCTGCAAGGAGATGGCCGAGCGTCTGTCCAACTGATCCTGGATCCGCTCGCCAATCAACGACGCTGACATTCAAACCTCGCTTAAAGCGCTGGCGCTCGACAATAAAACAGGCCTGCCCGGCGACCATCGCCGGGCAGGAAAGCGGGTCTTCAGTGGCTCAGTTCAAGAAACTTTCTGACGCGCTCGGTCTCTGGGTTGTTGAAGAACTTCTCCGGGGCCGATTGCTCGATGATTTCACCTTTTTCCAGAAACACCACCTGGTCCGACACCGCCCGGGCGAATTCCATTTCGTGGGTTACCACGATCATGGTGTAGCCCTCGGCCGACAGGTTTTTCATTACCTGCAATACCTCGCCCACCCGTTCCGGGTCCAGTGCCGAGGTCGGCTCATCGAACAGAATGACCTCGGGGTTCATGGCCAGCGCGCGGGCAATAGCCACTCGCTGCTTTTGCCCACCAGACAGGGTAAACGGGTAGACATGCGCTTTGTCTGCCAAGCCGACCTTGGCCAACAGGGCATTGGCCGCCTCCAGCGCTACCGCGCGGTTGACGCCCTTGACCCGAATGGGCGCTTCCATCACGTTTTGCAACACCGTGAGGTGAGGCCACAGGTTGAACCCTTGAAACACCATCGCAGTACGCGCACGAATCGCCGCCAGTTCCCGATGGCCCATGGCCTTGCCGGCATCGTTCACCCCAATACGCTGCCCGGCGATTTCGATCCGGCCCTGGTCAGGCACTTCCAGCCAGTTGATGCAGCGCAACATCGTTGACTTGCCTGAACCGGACGAGCCCAGCACGCTGACCACTTCGCCTTTGCGCACCGTCAGGTTGACGCCCCGAAGCACCTCGATACCGCCGAACGACTTCGACAACCCCGTAATCTGTACAGCCGCCTGTTCATGCATGTTCAAAACCTCGCTGCTCACCACGGGCTCCCACCCGTCGCAAGCACAAATCCATGATCACGCTCAATACGATATAGAACGCAATAGTGATGACAAATGCCTTGGTAGGAATGAAGTAGCTCGACTGCACGGTGTTCGCCGCCGCGGTCAATTCCTGCACGGTGATGATCGACAGAAAGGACGTGTCCTTCAGTGCGTAGATCATCTGGTTGCCGATTAAGGGCCGCGACCGGTACAGCAGTTGCGGCAAAATGACATGCCGGTACATGGGCCACGGTCTGAACCCGTGAGCTTTGGCCGATTCGATCTGGCCCGTGGGCAAGGTCAACCGGCTGCCGCGCAAAATTTCTGCAAAGTAGGCACCGTGGTACACCGCCAGGGAGATTGCGCCTGCTGTCCAGGCATCCAGGCGTATACCGTACTGGGGCAAGCCGTAATAGATCAGGTACACCAGCACCAGAAACGGCACCATGCGCATCACGCTCATATACAGCCGGCATACCTGCCGAAGGATCAGCCCCCTTTCCAGAAAGTAATTGGTCATGCAACCGATCACAAACGCACCGCTGAACGACAGTACAAACAGTAGTGCGGTGTTGCCCAGGCCTTTGATGAAGAGGTCCCGAGACTGCCAAATGATTTCCCATTCGCTCATTTCATTGCCTCACATGGCCAACCGGTTGGCTTTGGTTTCGGCGTAGGCCTGCAACTTGAGCAAGCCGCCAATGATCAGCATGTACAACAATGCTGCTGCCAGAATCGGAGGTAACGGTTCGTAGGTCACCGAGGTAATACGGTTGGTAACCCGCGTCAGGTCAACGACACCGATTACAGCGATGGCCGGACTTGCCTTGATCAGGAACGACATTTCGTTCACCAGCCCCGGAAGGCTGGTGATCATCACTTGCGGGAACATGATCCGGCGGAACGACACCCAGGGTGTCATTCCGCACGATTGCGCAGCCTCGCGTTGCTCTTTCGAGAACCCCAGAAATGCCGAGCGCCAGATTTCCGCATTAAAGGCTGCCGTATTGACCGTCAGCGCAATGATTGCGGCGGCGTAACGGTTCATGTCGATCCCGAACGTCGGGGCCGACAGGAACAGAAACAGCGTCAGCGTGACCACCGGTGTCGCCCGTGCAAACGTCACATAGGCTGACAACACCGGCCCCAACACCGGAATCCGCGCCATCCTCGCGGCGGCAATCACAAGCCCGAATACAACCCCCAGGGCAATGGCGCAGGCCGAGATCCACAATGTGGTCCAGGCCCCCTCGAGTAACAACAACCAGGCTTCGTGGTTCATGAAGCACCTCCACACAAATACACAGAATTGAAACGTGGTGCAGGGCGTGCGTTACTCAATGCCAGCCAACTCATGGAACTGCTCAACACTGGTGATCGGTTGTTTGGGCAAGTCGGGGAAAGCTTCACCAAACCACTTGGTCTGCAGTTCGGCCAAGCGGCCGTTCTCGCGAACCGTGTCCATGAAGTCGGTATAGAACGCCAGGACGTTGGGGTTTTTCTTCGGCACAGGCCACGCATTAAAGCCACCGGCCGAAACAGCAAAGCCTTTCTCGAACACATTGCCACGCGCTTTGATCAGGTCGTTTACGCCGATCAGCGAGTTGATCACGTATTTGACACGACCATTGGCCAGGTCGGTGTAGGCGTCTGTGTCGGTCTGGTACTTGACCAACTCACCGAGGTCGCAGCCCTGCTCCTTGAGCATTTTTCGCAACTCGGGCAAACGCGCCTCAAAGGAACTGCCGCCTTGTACGCCCAATGGTTTGCCACACAGGCTCTTGACGTCCTGCGTGATGCTGTCGTCGCCCTTGCGCTTGACGAAAAAGTGCTGCGCGGTGGCGAACGGCGGGGCGAAATCAAACACCCGCAAACGGTCATCCGTGATGACCGCGCCGGTGAACGCTACGTCGTACTGCCCCGAGGACACCGATGCCAGTAGCCCGGTCCAGGGCAGGATTTCCTGACGCACATCGAAGCCTTTTTCCTTGGCATACGCTTTGAGATCGCCAAGCAACTCGTTATGGAAGCCTTCCGGCTTGTTCTTGACCATATAGTTGTAGGGCGCGTAATCATCCTCGGTGGCCACGATCATGTAACCACGAGACTTGATCTGATCAAGATCGGCCTGCGCACTGAACGCACAAACGGTTGCGAGCGCTGCCAGGGTCAAACGAACCAGACTTTTGGATTTACCGGGCTTCATTCTCATTATTATTCTCCAAGCTCATTCAAGATCGCTGATGGACATCCCACCCCAGGGTGGCTGTCAGTGATAGACGTCTGGCTGCGCCGACGACTGTTGTGTGTTTGCCGTTACGCCTCGTTTCCCTCCCCTCGTTGCTCACTTTCTGAAGGCGACAATAAGAGCCAGCCCCCCCTTTCAATAGAGCCACTTTTTCAGAGTGGTTATAGCCACTCGCGCATCCCCAAACAGGGCAAAGCCAGCCAAAGCGCACTGGTTTGGGGCTTTAACGAAAACTGATGGCCTTAGTCAGGCGGCAAAAGTGGCTCTATGACCACTTTACTGGCTTGGTTAGCGTGGCGGTGTCAACGAACAAAAATACTGGAGACATGCCCGATGGATACCCCGCTGAATGCCAGGCAACTGGATTCCTACTTCATAGGTTTCACCCCGAACCCGCTGTTCAAGTCCAAGCCGCGCCTGATTACCGGTGCCGAGGGCAGCTACCTGCATACCAGTGACGGTAAGAAGGTGTTTGATGGTTTTTCGGGGCTCTGGTGCTCCGGTATGGGGCACAGCCATCCAAAAATCGTGGAAGCGATCCAGAAACAAGTCGCCCAACTGGACTATGTTTCTGCGTTTTATATGAGCCACCCGCCTGCTTTTGCGCTCACCGAGAAGATTGCAGCGCTGGCACCGGACCCGCTTAACCATGTGTTCTATACCACCGGCGGTTCCGACGCCGTGGACAGCGCCCTGAAACTGGCGCTGGGTTATCACCGCCTCAAAGGCAATGCCACCCGCACCCGTATGATCGGCCGTGAGCGCGGTTACCACGGTGTCGGCTTTGGCGGTATCTCGGTGGGCGGCATGGTGGCCAACCGCAAGATGTTCTCCACGCTGACCCTGCCGGGTGTCGACCATTTGCCGCACACCCACAGCCTTGAGCACATGGCCTTCTCCAAAGGGCAGCCTGCCTGGGGTGCCCATTTGGCGGATGAACTCGACCGCCTCGTCGCCCTGCATGACGCCGCCAATATTGCGGCGGTCATTGTTGAGCCCATGGCCGGATCGGCCGGTGTACTGGTGCCCCCGATTGGCTACCTGCAGCGCCTTCGCGACCTCTGCACCAAGCACGGCATTTTGCTGATTTTTGACGAAGTGATTTGCGGGTTCGGGCGCATGGGGGCTAACTTCGGCGCGCAACGCTTCGGCGTAGTGCCTGACATGATCACCTTCGCCAAAACCGTCACCAACGGCATGCAGCCATTGGGCGGGGTCATCATGACCAGCGAGATCTACAACACGTTTATGGACCAGCCCGAGTTCACCAACAGCGCGTTCCACGGCTATACCTACTCGGCTCACCCCGTGGCGGTGGCGGCAGGCCTGGCTGCGGTGGACGTGTTCAAGACCGAGGGCGTGGCGCAGAAAGTTCTGGAAAAAGAAACCCTGTTCCAGGAGCTGCTGCATTCACTCAAAGGCGAGCCCAATGTGGTGGACATCCGCAACATCGGATTCGCCGGTAGCGTTGAATTCGCCAGCCTGCCCGGCCAACCTGGTATACGCGGGCACCGCATCACCGAAGCGCTGTACGACGCAGGCTATTACCTGCGTTGGTCCGGCGACCAGGCCGTGTTTGCCCCACCGTTCGATGCCACGGCCGAAGAACTGGAGGCTCTGGTCGAAGCCCTGCGCCGCTGCATCCGCGCCAACGCCTGACCGCTAACCGCCAAGCGAGCTGCTCGCGATCGTGTCAACATCAACCGATCACGAGCACGCTCGTTCCCACAGGTTTCTCGCCGAGGGTTACCGGGCCGCCGTCTCTTCCTGGTGCCAGGCCAGCATCAGCCCAATAAGCAGAAGCAGTACGTAAGGCAAATAAGGCACATACCAGGCACCGCCGAGGCCAAACAATAAAGGTGGAATCTTGATCAGCAGGCCGCCGCAGATAAAACAGCTGGCATTGATGATCGCCGAGGCGGTGCCCACAAGGCCCGAGGGCAGGCGATCCGCCGTGCAGGTATAGGCCAGCATATGCACGCCGTTGGCAAAGCCAAACACGGTCATCAACGCAAACACACTGTAAAGCGACAACCCGGGCACCAGTAACAGCACCACAATTGAAAGCACCAACAGGGCATAACCGACCTTCAAGGGTAACTGGCGGCGATTGAGCCGGTAAGACCAACGCTCCCAGAACAAAGCACCCAACCCCAGGCCCAGCCATACAAAGGAACTGGCTAGGGGGGCACTCTCGGGATCATTGAGCATCGACTGCAAGATACGCGGTGCCCACACTACACCCAGCGCAATCTGCAAGCCAAAGGCTATGCCCGCCCAGATGGCATAGACAAAGATCGTGCGATGAGACCTCCACAGTGTCATCAGGCCCTCAAGCAGCGGCACCGGTTGGCGGCCGCGCGTAAAGTCGCTGTAGTTTTTCGCAGGGTCGCGGAACGCACACATCGCCAACACCAAAATGACGACCCCGGCCAGGGTCGCAACCCAGAGTGTTTCCCGCCAGCCATCGGCAACGACCATGCCGTGAATCATTCGGGTTCCCAGCGCTGAGCTGAACCCTGCAAGCGCCTGCACATAACCAAATAGCAGGCCATATCGACGCTTTCCAAACCATTCCCCCCCAATAAACCCGGCGATGATAAAACTGCTGGATGCGCCGACAGCCATCATCACTTGTGCAATCACCAGTAGAAGCATTGAGTCGGCAACGCTAAACAGGTAGACGCCGGTAATGAAAATGCACACTTGGGGTATTAACAGGCGGCTGCCACCGAAGCGGTCCAGTAATACACCGCCGAACATCTGAGAGATCGCATAGGTCCAAGTATAGAGAGCGGCCAGCAGGGTGACGTCAGCCAATGTCAGGTCCAGTGAGGACGCAAGCGTAGGGCTAATAACCGAATAGGCTGTTTGAATACTGAATTGATAGAGCAGAAAGGCGACAGCAATTACCCATGCCGAAACACCCAAAAACTTGGAGGCACGAAGCATCAGCGTACTCTTCGGAAAGATCCCGGTGGCAGTCCCCGCAAGAGCACTGCCACTGGAATATTTTGGGGTGTCCTCAGACTTTTTCTGGGGAGGCTTTTGGAAACGTTTCTCGCTGGATGGATGCGATCAAGAAAGCAAGAACCAGCACGCCCACATAAGGCAGGTACGCGACCACGTCGAACTTCTCATCAGCACCCAGCAAATGGGCAGGCACGTTCATCAGCACGCCGCCAATGATGAACATCAACCCGTTAATGAACGATGCCGAAGAGCCCGCCTGGGACGGTTGAACCATGTCAGCCGCTGATTGGAAGGCAATCATTTCATTGGCCGAACTGATGCCATTGGCCAGCCATAGCAGGAAGAACACCCAAACCGGGAAGCTGCCGGGCAGCAAAATAATGGCGGCCAATGTCGCGGCCTGAATGGCGATGCCAATCAGCGCCGGCTTTTTCCGGCTTCTGGCCCAGTTGCTCCAGCGTGGCCAGAACAAACTGCCGATGCCGAGCCCAAGCCATACCAACGACGCGGCCCAGTTGCTCAAATCGCTGTCAAAGCCTTTGCCGGTCATGATGACGGGGGCCCAGATCACCCCCACCGCCAGGTTGATACCAAAGGTGATACCCCCCCAAATACCCACCAACCAGCCTTGCGGCATTTTTAGAAAGGTGACCAAACCGCTGGTCACCTTGGTCACGATCGGCGTAGTACTTTTGGGGATGGGTGCCGGGTTACGCACCCAGATCAGGGTGAACACCCATAGCACAATACCGGCCCCGCCCACCCACGACAGTAATTCGCGCCATGACACATACTTGAGCGCCAAGGTGGTCAGTTGCTGTTCGAAGGCCGACGCAATACTCGATGTCGTCTCGACATAACCGAACATGACGCCAAATGAAGCCATGCCAAACCACATGCCGCCGATATACCCCGCGCCGACAAAACCAAACACGGCGCCTAATGCCATGACCAATTGCGCCAGCAACAACATGGTGATGTCTTGTGACGTGGCATAAAGCCAAACGCCCAGCACCGATAACGCCACAGCCGGAATCAACGCTTTTCGTGCACCGAAACTATCGAGGATCGGGCCACTGAAGAACTGGAAAAACGCGAACGCCCACGTATACACAGAACCCACAAGGGCTATCTGAGTCAAGGACAGTTGCAAGTCCGCCCTTATCGACGGTTGCACAATCGCAAAGATGGTTTGCACGCCAAACACATACAACACAAAGACGGTCGCAATGGCCCATATCCACCAGGCGTGCCCGCCGCCCTGGCGATAGGTTGAGCCGGGAATTACTGGGTGATTTGTCATAATGCCCCCTGACTGATTATTGATTGACTGAGCGTGTTGAACTTCATCAAGCGTAAACAGCTCACTGAAACATCAGCCGGGGAAACTGAAGGGCGTGTCGGCACGGGCCTTGTCGTAAAGCAACTCACCGTATACATACGTGGCGCGTACAGACGCGGTATCCCCCATACACAAAAGAATGAACAGGCGCTCTTCAAAAGTTTTCGAACGCTCCATGCGCCACTTCATGAACGGGGTGGAGTGCAGGTCAAGCACCGTAATGTCGGCTTCCATCCCTTTGGCCAACGTACCGACTTTATCTTCAAGGTAGAGCAACTCCGCGCCCCCTCGGGTTGCCAGGTACAGTGCATGGGCGGCATCCAGCGCCGTGTTGTTGAGCTGGGCAACTTTATAGGCTTCGCCCAAGGTCTGGAGTTGTGAAAATGAAGTGCCTGCGCCAAGGTCCGTGCCCAGGCCGACACGTACGGGGCGCTTGGGGTCTTTGGCCGAAAACGCCTTGAACAGCCCGCTGCCCAGAAACAGGTTCGAGGTGGGGCAATGACAAACCCCGGCGCCTTTTTCGTGCAGGATGCTCCACTCCGACTCGCTGGTATGAATCACATGGCCGAATACGGAACGCTTGCCGACCAGGTTGGCATGGTCATACACGTCCAGGTAGTTCTTGCGCTTGGGGAACAGTTGCATCACCCACTCAACTTCTGGCACTTGCTCTTCGAGGTGAGTCTGCAAGTAAATACCGTCGGCGGCTTTTTCCTGAAAGAGCTGCCCCGCCACTTCAAGTTGCTCTTCTGTGGAGGTGGGGGCAAAACGCGGTGTCACCGCATAGTGCTGGCGGCCTTTGCCGTGCCAACGGTTGAACAGTGCCAGAGAGTCGTCATAAGCACTTTTGGGGGTATCCAGAAGCGCCGCGGGGGCGTTTCTGTCCATCATCATTTTGCCCGCAATCATGCGCGTGTTACGGCGGGTAGATTGCTCAAAGAAGGCATCGACTGACTGCGGGTAAGTGGTGCAGTACACACAGGCCGTGGTGGTTCCGGCTCTCAATAGTTCATTGAGAAACGTATCTGCAACTTCCGTGGCATGCGCCTTGTTCACAAACTCCTGTTCGGCAGGAAAGGTGTAGTTATTGAGCCAGTCAATCAGATGGTCACCATAAGCGTTGATCATCTGGATTTGCGGGTAATGAACATGCCCGTCGATAAAGCCGGCACTGATCAGTGCGTTCTCATAGTGTGTGACGGGTACGCCTTGGGGTATTTTTTGTTTAAGCGTCGTGAAGTCACCAAACTCGATAATCTTGCCATCCTTGATCAAGACTAATGCATCTTCCACATAAACCAGTGCATCTTCAGACGAGGTCAGAAAAGGGTCTGCCTTGAAAGTGACTGCTTCTCCACGCAACGCACGAACATTTGAATCCATTTCAAATTCCTCTCACAAGAAGGGGGAGTCCATAACGGCGAGTGCCATTAGCCCATTGGGTATAGCACCCCTTTGAAATTTTGAAAGTGCCCGTTCAGCGCTCGCGGACATGCACGGTTAAAACACCGTAAATGAACAAACAGCGGGCAAAAGGCGCGATTCAAACAGGGCGCAAGCTTGAGCCTCAGCTCCTGCCGGCCGCGCCCCGCTCTGCGTTCAGCCTGCTGGTGAAGTGGCACCTGCCGCGCAACAGAAGGCGCCAGGCGGTTTGGCGGTAAGCCCTACGATGCGCTGTCAAACCACGCTTTGCGCCCTTCAAAGGTGTTGACGATCATCTCAAACAGCCCTTCGATCTCCTGACGATAACGGCTCTCGGCTTTCACGGCCATCCAGGCCCGCCGCTGCAAACTGTCGGGCAGCAAACCGGGCAAGGCGATCAACCCGCGATCGAAGCTGCTCATGTAGCGCGGCAATAAACCGATGCAGGCCCCGCAGCGGATCATTTCCAGCATCAGCGAGTAGTCGTGCACGTGCACCACCGCCGATGAGCGATTCTCCACCAGGCTGTTCCAGGGCTGCAGGGCTTCGATGTGGTGGTCCGGCTGCCATTGCACCAACATGTAGTCGGCCAGGTCTTCGAGACACTCCGGGCGGGTCATGGTGCGGGTGTAGCGCTTGGCGATATGCGGCAGGTAATGCAGGCAGGCCAGCGGGCCGCCCGGCTGCATGACAAAACCGGGGCCGGGGTCGGGCGTGTCCATGCCCGACAGCCATAGCAACACATCCGCGTCGACGGCTGAGACGGGCTGCTCGCCATTAATGGCGATGATGTCCAGCCGCACGCTGGCATTGCGCCGCAACAAGGCGATCAGATCCCGCCCCAGAATGTCATGCAGGATCGGTTCTGCCACCGCCAGGCGAATCAAGGGTTGCTCCTGAACCGGCCCGTGCGGCTCGACCGGTCGAGCCAGCAACTGCGCCTGCAAGTGCTGCCCCGCCGGGCTTAGCACCAGAGCGCGGCCCTGGTGCGTGAACAGCGGGCCGTGGATCTGCTCTTCCAGTTGCATCAGCCGTTTGCGCAATACGGTGGGTTTGATATTCAGGCGCCGAGCCGCCTGTTTGAAGCAGCCGCAGCGAGCGCTCACCAGAAAATAGTGCGCCACGTCGGGATCGATGACCGTGGCCAGTGCCAGCGCAGGCAGTGGCGCGGGCAGCAAGCACAGAGGGTCACTGGGAGGGTGGGCCTGGGATACGGTCGGTTCAAGCAATGTCATGGGAGACTCCCTGTCTGGTTGGTTAATTGCACCCAGGCTTGCGCACTACTCCAGGATTTTGTTCAGTTCGGCACCGTCAATACTCAAGGTCGCGGTATTGAGCATGCCCTCCAGGTACGCCTTGGCAATATGCTCCTGGCGCTGGGCACGCAGGGCCTGGGTCAGGCGCTCGCGCAGCTCATCCAGGGTGGCAGTACGCGCCGGTTGTTGACCGGTCAACTTGAGCACATGAAAGCCCGCCGGGCTTTGCACCGCTTCAGACACCGCCCCGGTTTTCAGCCGTGCCACCACCCCACGCACTTCGGGCATCAACTGCTGCAATGGCTGCATGCCCGCATCCCCTCCCCGCTGCGCACTTTCGGGGTCCTGGGAGTATTGGCTGGCCATTGCCGCGAACTCACCGGGCGCGGCTTGCGCTTTGCGGCTCAACTCCTGTGCCTGACGGCGCACGGCTTCGAGGTTCTGTGGGTCATTCACCGCCAGGAAAATCTGGCTCACCCGGTACATCGGCGGTGTCACCCACTGGGCTTTGCCGTTGTCATAGGCCTGTTGCAGTTCGGCCGGGCTCGGGTAATCGGCCGGTACCTGGCTGACAGACAACATGTAGTCGCGAAACACAATCTGTTCGGTGGCTTCGCGGGTTTGCAGTGCCACGTCCGGGCGTTGACGCCAACCTTGCGCGTCAGCCTGTTCCAGTACCGCTTTTTGCGCCAGACGTGAACGCAGCCAGGTTTCCAGACCCGCGCGGTTGCCTCGCAACTGTTCGCGGGACTCGGCCGGCAGGGTCGCCAGTACCGCCTCGATTTCCTGCAGGTCGATGTGCTGGTTGCCCAACCGGGCGATGGCCGTGCCCACCGGCTCCAGGCCAACAACCGGCGTCGGCTGTTGAGCCGCCACCGGGTCGCTACCCGGCCGCAGGCTCAGCCCCAGCGCCACCACCAGCAAGGTCAGCGCTCCCGCGCCGACCACCAGGGTTGGTTTTTTCACAGGGCAGGTGCCTCTTCACGGCTGTGCGCAGGTTCGGTTTCTTCCACGTTTAGCGCCTGTTCTGCCAACTGGGCGGCGTGTTGGCTGTATTCACGCAGGTAAACGATGAACTCTTGCAGCAGGCGGTCCCACAGTTCCAGTTGGCTGCGCAGGTGCACCTCACCCACACCGGCGACCACGACGTCCATCTCCATCAGCAGGAATTCGCCTTGCAGCGACAAGCGAGCAAACCGGCGCGAGGCATTCCACACCTGGGTCAGGCCTTCAGGCAGTTGGCCCTGAACCCGCAGTGCGCAGCTGTAGGTGAAGTCCACGTAGCTGCCCGGCTCGGAGCTCTGGTTACCGAAGCGCACGGCAAAACCGATGCCCTGGCTGGCGCTGAGCAATTGCACGATACCGTTCTGTTCGCTCTGGTTTACGCGATAACCCGCCGCTTGCAGCAACTCGGTCAGGCTCTCGATGGTCACGGTGTTGATCAATTCGCTCATGGTCATGTCCTTGTCGTTTAAGGGTTGATTGCAGTGTGGGGTGCATCAAAACGGGTTTTGTACAAATCGTCGCCAAAGCTCTGGGCCATTTCTTCGAACTTGACCCGGGCACCGCTGGCGAAGGGCTGACGAATACTCATCACTTCAGCCACGTCGATTTTTTCGTAGGCCGCCAACAGTTGCTGAGCCACGCCGTACATGTGTTGATTCTTGGCTGAACATTGCTGCACTTGTGTGTCACGTTCAGTTAATTGCGTCTGCAATTGAGCGCGTTCGCTTTCTTTACCCCGCGCCAGCACCAACAAGTCCTCATAGGCTTTCTTGAACTTGCCGGTCTGTTCCTGGCTGGCGTTGACCTGGGCCTGTGCCTGGCTGTGCAGGCTTTGCTGCTGACCGACCAGTTGCTCGGCCACGCCACGGGTTTTTTCCAGCTCGGCGGTCAATTGCTTGATCTGTGCCTGGGCCTGCTTGACCTGGTTTTCAGCGGCAATGCGCGCTGCACTGGCCTGGGCCTGCTCGCTTTGCAAGGCCTGCAATTGCGCGGTGGTGCTGCGCAATTGAGTGCGCAGGCGTTCTTCCATGCCTTCAGCCGAAGCACCGGTGGTGGCCAGGCTGCCCAAAGCCACTACCAGGCAGCAAATTCGCATGTTCATGGGGTGTCTCCCTGTGCGTTAGAAACGCGTGTTGAGTTCCAGTTGCATAACGTCGACTTCAAACGGTGCGCCATACACTTCGGAGGCGCTCAACCAGCGAGCACTGGCATAGATGTTTTTGTCGATGCCGTAATTGCCGCCGATGAAATAGCCCTTGGCGTTGGTGCCACCCAAGTGGAACGAGGAATCGTTGAAGCCGTCCGGCAAGGCATCAGGCTGGATGTACTTGTAGCCCGCCAACACGTTCCAGTCGCCGCTTTTGCGCATGTCCAAAGCGTTGCCCAAGGTGAACTGAACCAACATCGCGTTGCCGCCACTTTCGAACTTGCCGTCTTTGTTGATGTTGTTGACGATCTCGCCTTCGGCGCGCTTGAGCATCTCGCCCTTGTCGTACGCCAGGTTGCGGATGTAGTTGGCCTGGCTGCGCAGCATCAGGTTTTCTGGCAGGTTGCTGTCCAGCGCCAGGTTCAGGTCAAGCACGTTGAACTTGGACGCCAGGCCCACAAACTGCGGGTCCGGGGTTTTACCGGGGGTGTCGGGGTTAGGCACGATGTCGCGCAGCAGGAAGACACTGTTGCCCTTCTGCATAAAGCTTGCGCGCGAGCCATCGGTGTCACAGCCCGGCTGGCCCTGCCAGGGTTTGCACGGGCTGGAGCGCTTGCCTTCGATATCCTCGAAGCGGTAGTAGGCCAGCGCACCTTTGAGGTTATTGCTGTTGTTGATCTTCCAGTCAGCGCCGAGCTGGCCGCCAAACAGCCATTTGTTTTTGCTTTCTTCCTTGTCATAACCATTGCTGCTGGCGGAGTCAGAGCTGTACTCCACCGGGAACACGCCCAGGTTGGCGAACAGCCCCCAATCGTTATTGACCTTGTGGTTGAAGTTCCCGGCAATACCGTCAAAGTTGAGGTCACGCGAATACATCATGTCGGTGGAGTAGAACGGGTTGGCGAAGCGGCCGCCCGTCAGGGTCAGGTCCCGGGTGGCCTTCCAGCTCAGGTAACCCTGGTCCAGCCAGAGGTCTTTCTTGCCAAAGCCGGCGCCCAGGGTCTGGTTACTCGACACCGGGCTGTCATCGTTGCCGGTGCCCAGGCGAATGCCGGCGGTCCACTCGGGGGAAATCACTGCCTTCATGCCCAGGCGCGCACGCAGGCGCATCAGGTTCTCGCGGTCTTCGCGGGTGTTGAGCAACGGCGGCAGCTTGGTGTTGGTGTCTTTGTTAACGTCGTATGGGCCGTTCTGGTTGAGCTTGGCGTAATCGATGATTTCGTTGCTGTTGTTGCCCGAGAAGTAGCGCGATTCGTTACGCAGGCGGATATCGCCGTCGAACGTGATGCGCGACACCCAGTCCGGGAACGTATTGGGCTGGGCCCAGTTTTCCTGCTTGGCCGTGGCCATGACCTCAGCTTTGACCTGATCACGGATCTGGTCACGCACGGCGGTCGGCACGTATTGCACCCGCACATCGCCGGGGGCTGTAGCAGGCCCGGTGGCCACCACCGCAGCATTGGTCTGGCGGGCCTGGCGAGCTTCACTTTCAGCCTGGGCGATAAGCCCGTCAGCGGCTTCTTGCTTGAGCACGCCCTGCTGCACCAGCAGGCGGATCAGGTTAATCGTGGCGTTTTCCGAAGGCGCGGCAGGGGCTGCCGTTGCCTGGCCAACCAGGGTCGCGATGACCATGCCGACCGCCAGGGTCAGTCGATTCACGGGGGAAATCATTTGCGCACAACTCCTGTTAAAAACTGCAAAAAAGTGTCGATCATTCCGGGCGTCGGCCCTTGAGGGACATCCGCACCGGCAAGGTCAGCGAAGCCGGGGTACGTTGCGCGGCATAAGGCGCACGCATGGCCGCCAGCACTTGGGCATCGGTCTGGGCGTCACCGCTGGAGGTCACCAGCACAACGCGGGTGACCTGGCCATCCGCGCTCAACCACACGTCGGCCTGGACCGCCCAGGCCTTCTTGCGCAGTTCCGGGTCTTCGCGCAGCAAGCGTTGGAAAACCCCCGCCAGGTACTGCTTGTAAGTGCCCGTGCCAAGGCCGCCACCGCCCGAGCCCGCCATGCCGCCACCTTTACCGGCCCCGACGTTGAAGCCGTCGTTGCCCGCCTGGGCGTCGCCATCGATCTGCATCGGGTTGGCCAGGTCATCCACCGGCGAAGGCGGTGCCTCCTCCTCGGGCTTGACGTCTTCGGGTTCCGGCGTCGGTTCTGGCTCAACCACTTTCTCTTCCACTTGAGGCTCAGGCTCCTTGGGCTTTTCCGGTGGCGGTGGCGGCGGTGGTGGCAATGGAATAATCGTTGGCACCTTGGGGGCCTCGCGGCGCACACCACTCATGTCATTGGCCCACTGCCAAATAAACCAGGCGGCGGCGGCCCCCAGCAGCAGGCCTGCGCCCCACTTCAGCGGGCGCAACAGCGGGTTCTTCACGGGTGGCGTCGGTCTCTGTGCGTTCATGACTCAGCCCTGGCTCGGTTTGCCGGTGACCAGCCCGACCTGGGACAGCTCCAGCCTGCGCAACAGATCGAGGACCTCGATCACCTTCTGGTACTGCACCAAGGCATCACCGCGCACAATCACCGGGAAATCCGGGTTTTGCGCCTTTTCGATCCGCAGGCGCTCTTCCAGCTCGCTCAGCGTTACCGGGTAGGCATCGAGGAACACCTGGCCGCCGTCATTCACAGAAATGGCCTTGGTCTTGGCCTCGGACAACGACACCGAAGCGCTGGCCTTGGGCAAGTTGATCTGAATCCCCGAGACCTGGGCGGTGGCGGTGAGAATAAACATCACCAGTACCACCATCAGCACGTCCACCAGCGGGGTGATGTTGATGCTGTCCACCGCGGCATCATCGTCATCGTCGTGTGAGGCGTTCACAGAAGCCATGGCGATTCTCCTCAGGCCGGCACGGTGACGTGATGGCCGCGTTGGTGCGCAACCTCACTGAATTGGCTCTCGCCGTGCATTTCCGCCAGACGTGTAATGAACTCATCGACAAACACGCGCATGTCGGCGCTGACTTCCTTGTTGCGGGTAATCAGGCGGTTGTAGCCAAACAGAGCCGGGATCGCGACAAACAGGCCCATCGCTGTCGCCAGCAAGGCCGCCGCCATACCCGGCGCAATCGCGTTAATGTTCACGTCACCCGCCATGGCCGTGCCCAGGAACACCACCATGATCCCCATTACCGTGCCCAGCAGGCCGATGTAAGGACCGCCGGCGATGGCGTTGGACAGGGTTGACAGTTTGGAACTCAGTTGCTGGTTTTCGCGGGTCCGCACGCCGTCCATCGAGCAACGGATGGCTTCAATGGTGGCCGCCGACACGGAGGTGGTATCTGCCCCTTGAGCGCGGCGGGTACGGATTTCCTTGACCGCTACCAGGTACAGGCGCCACAGCGGCGAATCGCTCAGGCGCTCGGCCAGCACTTTGTCGTCGGCAAACATTTCCAGGCGGGTGCCAATCTGAGCGAACTGCTCGCGGAAGATCTCGTTGGCCTTGCTGACGCGGGTGACCATGCTGTTTTTGCGAATCATGATGATCCACGACTGAATCATCATGCCCACCAGCACCAGAATGATGATCCAGGCATCCATCGGCACCGCGTTGAACAAAAAGCCCAGGCTGCCGAAACCGAAGCCCGACTGCTCTTCATCGACACCGAAGCCCACCAGCTTGGATTCCGACCCCTGAGCGCTGGCATCGGCCAACAACAGGGCCGCCGGGCGCGCCACCTTGGACAGGCGCAGCTCATCCACAGCGCCGGCGAACGGCAGGAACGGGCTCGGCTCGGCGTCAGCGGCGACCGCCAGGTCAGCCCCCACCGCCATCGGTGAGTTGAAGGCGGGAATGGCCACTGCCAGGCTTGCGGCTTCGCGACCATTGACATACAGCGAGGTTTTCTCGCCTTCGCCGGTCAGCGCCAGGTGCTGCCATTGGCCAGCGTTGAGCGGCTGATTGGCGACTGCGCGGTGGCCATCGATTTCCACAAACGGCGTGCCTTGGTCCACACCTACCAGCAAGCTGTGACCGGCTTCGCGGCGGGCCAGCAGCAGTTGCTCGCCATCGGCCTGATCCTGACGCAACCAGGTGCTGACGGTGAGTGCAGCGCCCGCGTTGTGTTGCAGGGATGGGCTGGCTGGCAGCAGCAGCGGCTGGCCGCTGAACTGCAAGGCACGGCCGATCACACCGTCAATGGTGGAGCCGGTCGCGTTTTGTGCCGTGTTGCCGTAGGCGGTGGTATCACGGGGCGGCGTGCCATTGGCACCGTCGAAATGGTAAAGCGCGGTGTAGCTCGGGTCGAACGTCAGTTGGCCGTTCGCCGTGGCGGCCGCCTTCTGGTTGCCGTAGTACATCCACAGGTCCTGACGCTGGCCGCCTTCTACATTAGGCACATCGACCCAGATCAACGCCATGCCCATCAGCGGGTCGAAACTTTCGATCTGATGATTGAACACGGTCTTGTCATCGGCACTGACAAAACGCAGGTCCGAACCGTCGTCCTTCACGCCGTCAAAGGTAAAGTTGCCGGTGTGCAGGCGGATCAGTACGGGAGTACGGCCCAGCGCCTGGTTGATGGCAGCGCCTTGCGGCGTGGTGTCCACCGAGAGTTGTTTGCGGTAGTGCCAATCATCTTGCCACCAGGCATGGGCGGTGGCCGGGAGTGCGAGCCCCAGGCAAATCAACAACTGTATAAATAGGCGTTGCATGTGAAGGGATCTCCGTAAAATTCGTCAGAAAGTCGCCTGCACACTGAAGTGCAGTCGTGGGTCATGTTTCTGGGTATTCGGGCCATCAACCAGCGGGTAACCCCAGTCCAGGCTGCCGGACAGCCATTTGCTCAAACTGACGCGACTGCCCAGGCCGACGCTGGACAGCGAGTAGTCGTCTTCCTGCTCGTACAGCGCGTCACGCAGGTACAGGTGCGCGCCATCGACAAAGGCGTAAAAACGCATGTCCTGTACGTAGCGGCCCAGGTAGTTGGCGAGCGACGGTGTGCGTATTTCCTGCGACACCACGTAGCCCTGGTCACCCGTGCGTTCGGCCGCCAGATAGCCGCGCACCGAGGTGGCGCCGCCGGCGGAAAACTGTTCGTTGGACACCAGCGGGCCGGAGGCCAACTGGAAGGAGCCCTTGGTCGCCAATTGCCAATCGTTGGCAAACGTGGTCGTCAGGTTGGCATCGCCCTTGAGCACGGCAAAACTGGGGCTGGCGTCCCAGCGCTTGTAGCGGAACTCCTGAGCATCACTGCCATAGCCCAAAAAGGCGCGCGTGCCCACAACCAGGTTCAGGCTCAGGCCCAGTTGCGATTGTTCGGTGTAACGAAAACCGTTGTAACCAAAGGTCAGCGGCGCGTACTTCAGGGGCACCTGGTCGCGGCTGCTGCCAAACACCAACTGCTCTTCGAAGTCTTTGAAATCCACGCCTGCCGACAGCGAGTTGGACCACAGGCCACTGGACGGCAGGCTGTACACCGCAGACACCCCGTACGAGTGGCCTTTACCCAGGACGTTGCTGCCGCCGATGGTGGCGATGTTGCTGTCCGACTGGTAACCCGAGAACTGCAGGCTCCAGCGCTCGCTCAGCGGCGCGGTGTAACTGCCGGACCAGACCTTGGCGTTATCCATGTCTTGCGGGGCGGTGAAGAACGTCAGGGAAATGCTGTGGCCCAACTGCCACAGGTTGTCGTAACCCAGCGTGGCCACACTGCGCAGCTTTTCGGTGTCGGCGCTGTAATCGTTGTTCAGGCCCAGGCTGGCGTGCCAGGGGCTCTGGTCTTCAACTTGCAGGTCGACATCCATCGTGCCGGGGCGCTGACCTTCGTGAACCAGCGGCGTGACCTGACGCCCCGCCGTGCGGTTGAGCCCGGCCAATTGGGTTTGCACCGTGGCAAAATCCGGCACCGTGCCTTCCTTGAGCCCGGGCACTTCTTCACGGATATCCACAGGCGAGTAGTGCTTGGCCCCTACAACCCGGACCCGGCCGACTTTGGTTTCACTGACCTGCAAGTAAACAATCCCGTCGTCGACCTTCTGCTCGGGCAGCTCGATAAACACCGACTGATAGCCGCGGTCCTGATACACCTTCTGCAAGGCATCCCGCGCGCCCTCGATATCATTCAAGGTCTTTTGCGGACCGAGAAACGGGTACACGGCTTCTTCGATGGCACGGGCATCGAGCACGGTATTGCCGCGCACGAAATACTCGTTAACGTCCACCCGCCGTTCCGGGCTTTGCGCCTGAGCGCCTTGCTCGGTGGCCAGCACTGGCTGCGCCAGCGCGAACAGACACAGCGCTGCGCCGCCGACCGGCCTGAATGACTTGAACAGATGCTCCACACCGCCCCCTAAACTGCCAAAAATACTCAGTTGCCCGGAGCGGGCCGTCGCTGTCTGCACAGTGTTTGGCCCCCTCAAGCGCGTTACACAGGTAAGACAGGCGGGGTTATGGGCTACCGAACTTTTGTCACAAAAGCTTCATTCACGGGGGCGCGTGAACACATCACCTCGTAGCCGTTGCCGAAGGAACGAGGCTACGTCCGGTTGCGCAGCAATCGTAAAACCTCAATCCCGGGTCTATCTGGAACACCGCGCTGTCTGGTTTTACGACGGCTTCGCCGCCGGACGTAGCCTCGTAAAACTCGGCAACTGCTACAGGTATGCCGGGTTTTCATTCACCCAAAAAAAGGGGCGATCTATGATCGCCCCCAAGGGAGAACTACGAATTAAAACGCGTATTACAAGCTGATTTGACCTCGCTCTTCTTCTGTCAATCGGGCCATGGCCTGCTCGCTCAAGGCACCCGCACCCAGCACTTGCACCGGGCTGTCGGGGTTGTACCCCGGCGTCGCTTGGGTCTGCTCCGGCGCGTATTGCACCGGCTCGCTGCCAAAGCTCAACACTTCAACCGTGACAATCGACGCCCGCCCCTGGCGCGCCGCGGCCTGTTGATTACGGGCCGCCCCTTCTGCCGCCTGGGACGCTGCCGCGCCCGCCGAGCTGGCCGAACTCATGGCTCCGGTGTTCACCACCGCTGCCACCGGCACCCCGGACGATTTGCCCTGGGTCTGGATGTTCGCCGCGTTCACCACCCGTAGGGCGGCGATGTTGATATTGCCCGACACGCGAATCCCCGCCTCGCCCGCATCGATGGTGCCCAGCGGTGCAATCAGGTCGATGTCACCGGCGGGCACCTCCGGGATCGGGTTCAGCGTGGCGATACCGGCACCGGTGCTCGGCACCGAGGGCGACAGGGCCACGTTGCCCCAGCCGTCATACACACGCTTGGGCGGCGTATACACCACGGTGGTCTTGGAGCCCCGGCCGGCGTTGATGTCACCGGCCGCCGACCAGCCCATGATCGAGCCACCGAAGGTGGTCATGATCCGGCTTTGACCCAGCAGAATGCTGTTCAGGGAGTACAACTGAATGTCCCCGGCACCCTGAGTGATGATGCCCGCCGAGGCCGGTGGCGCAGCGCCCTCGATGCCGAAGGTCTGGCTACCGCCGGGGGTGAGCAACTGGATCGAGCCACCGAAATCGGTATGCACCCCCGCGCCACCAAACAGGGTGATATCACCTTGGTAAGTGATCGGGTTACCGGCCACGTCCCTTTCCGGAAACAGCGCAGCAATCGCTGCGCGGCCGCGCACATAGCTGCCCTGGCGCACGCCGCCTGGCTGGTTGTACTCACGACCCGAGGCCTTGAGTTCAGCAAAGTACACTTCACGGGCGAAGACGCGCTGTTGCTCAGCCGGCAGCGCCGCGTAAAAAGCCCGTGCTTGTGGGTTGTCGCCGGTAAAACCAAACCGCTCGGCCAACCACGCCACCAACTCGCTTTCATAGGTCTTGGCCACTTTACCGCCCAGGATCGACAGCGTTTCACCCGGCTGGACCCGGTTGGCCGAGTTGAGGTAAATCTCGACAAAGCGCTGGAAGTCCGCGCCATTGGGGCCAAAGCCCGCTTGCATCACGATGTTCGCGCCAGGACGCGTGTCACCGGGGGCGACACCCCCAAGGCTGGTGACGCTGACCTTGTCTTGCATAAGGATGTTACGGCCCGCCGTCAGTTCCAGCGTGCCCGGCCCGGCCACGCTGTAGTTGCTGAACAGGATGTCGCGACCCGCACTGACAATAGAGATGTCATTGGGGTGGTTATGGATAAACAGGTTACCGAACAAGGTGTATTCACCGGTGCCGCTAAGCCCACCGTTAACACCCCCCAGCGGCGTACCGCTGCTAACGATGTCGCGCCCGGCTAACATCCGCACCGGCCCTGCGCCTTCGTAATAGGTCTGGCGATAACGTGAATCGGTAGACGTCGTGATGGTGAGCATGCGCCCGCTGCTCACGCCCAGCAGGTCACCGTTCAAGGCATAGAAACGCGCGGGCTCAAGGGCTGCGCCCCAGGCCATGCTCGCGGTATTGGGGCCAAAGGCAAACAGTGGGTGCAGGCCAAAACGGGCAAGGTTGCCATCGCTGCCCAAATTACCGCTGCCGTTGACCACGATTTTGCTTATGAACCCCGCGTAAGCCGGATTCCAGATACTCGCCAGGGCATCCGGTGCGGCGCTGGAACGGCTAATGCTCAAGCCGCCGCCATAAATAGAGTCTCCGGCCAGCAGTTCCAGTTGGCCCTTGGCCGACGGTGCCAGTACCAATGCCCGCAGCGCCTTGTCATCGGTGTTAAAGGCCGATGAGTGGCCGTAATACACACTGCCATTGGCCGCTACGGCACGTAATGTCGCGGGGTAAACGGTCGCCATATCGGTTTCCCTGGCCTCGGTCAGCGGCGTGAGGTTGCCCCCGCTGGAGAACAGATTCACGGCCGTGCCACTGGTCCAGAGGCTGAACCAGCTCTGCCCGATACCGGCGACGCCGCCTTGCTCATACGCCAGCGCATTCATTTGTGGCGCACGCCCAGGGTCTGCCACATCCTGCAAGATCAGATCGCCACGGGTGGCCAGGCTGAAGGTCGCATCGCCCGGCAACAGGCTCATGCCGCCCGTTGCGCTGGCTGATGTAGAGCGCAAGGCATCCAGGGCACGGACTTCACTGGGGCTCTGATTGCCGCTTTTAATGCCATAGCGCAAGGTCAGGTTGCCCAGCGCACCGCCCGTCATCTGCACATGCCCGCGTAAGTTGACTAACGCGCCATTGAGGTGATCCCGGTAGACATCACTGCCGCCGTTCACCACCCCACCCACGCGCAGGTTCAAATCGCCGCCGCCGGTCAGTTGCAGGCTGCCATCCGCCCCTACGCGGCCCGTGCTGCCCACCGCCAGGACCAAGCCCTGACTGCGGCCGTTCAGGCTCTGATCACCAAAGCCCAACGCCTTGCTGATGCCGGCATTACCGCGCACGTCGACATCCAGGTTACCGCCCCCCAAGGTGCCAAAACCGGTGAACCCGGTCATCTGATCGGCACCGCCGTTATCGGACATATTGGCGATGTAGGAGCCAAAGTTGATCCACCAGGCGGTGGATTGCGCCTGGCTGCCGGTCTTGTCATTGCCCTGGCGCCACAACCAGTCGCCCACGTTCGCCGTGTCGTGACCTAAATCGCTTCGGGTCAATCGGCCGAAACCGATCGGTGCCGTGCCCATGATGTCGCCGGTCAGGTTGCCGCCCACTTTCAACAACAGGTTGCCGCCACCGTCCGGGTACCAGGCGCGGTACAGGCTGTCTGGCCCGCCATCCACCCATTGCTCGTTACCGCCCGCGTTTGCCAAGACCTTGCCATCACCGCCCTTGCCCCGTGCAAGGTTGTAAGGATCGTTGGCCGTGGCGGCATAAGAGGAACTGCCCGCCGTGTACACCCCGAACAACGACTCCATGCTCAGGTTGCCACCGGCCAGCAACTCCAGGTCGGCCGCACCGGTACGCACCACGCTGAAGCGGGTGCTGCCGCCAATTTCCAGATCGTAAGCGCCGCCCCCTGCGGCACAGTAGTACGGTACGTCATCGCACATGCCGGGGTAGGCATCGTTCACAAAGTCGATCGGCTGCCCGACCATGCTGTCATCGCCATACCAGTCCAACGAGCCATCCAGCGTCCAGACCAGCGCGCCTTTGCCAAACGAGCCGTAATGGGTGTCAGCCAGGCGCAAGTGCCCCGTTGCGGGGGCAGGTTGCAACTGACGGCTGTCCGCCGCTTGGGTATCGGCCCCGGCCACCAGGCGGATCGACCAGGCTTGCGAGCCTTCGCTCAACATCGGCGCAATGCCCCAGTTCTTGCCCTGACGGCCCGCCTCTTCGACACGCAGTTGCACGGATGTCGCGCCATCGGCCAATTTGACGTTGGTGCCCGCCGGCAACAGAGCGCCGCGCGGCATCACCTTGTCGCCATTGAGTGCCACTGCGCTGGTGCCATTGGGGTTCGAGGCGGCGGGCAACGGTACGCCCTTGGGCCAGATCATCGCCCCGACACTCAAGTAGCTCGAAAATACGTTCCCGGCCTCCAACAGGGTGCCCGCCGGCAAGGTCAGGTTTTGACTCAACCGGGTACCGGCGGCGATCAATACGTTGCCTGAAGCATCCCGTACCGCCGCCGCCAAGACGGTCCCGGCGGTCAGGTCCAGCGGCTGGGTCAGTGTGGCGGCAACCGGCAAGCGATTGCCCGGGACCAGCCTGGCGGCCTTGATGGGCAGGTCGAAGTTGAGGGTTGAACCCGCGGGGAACAGCGTGCCGTCCGCCAGGGTCACGCCGTTGCCCGGAATCACCCGTGTGCCATTGGTGTAATCGATGCCGGGCAGCAGCACCCAGCCGTTGTCGTCATCGGTCGCTGGCGGGGGTGCAAAACCGTCGTTAATGCTGCCGTAAATGTTCAGGTCGCCCCCGGCGCGCAGGGTCAGGCTGCCCACTTCGCCAGAGCCGTACACGGCATTGTTCTTCTGGGTGTGCGGGTTAACGCTGGCATAGCGGTAGCCGGACAGGTCGAGATCGCCCTGCACCACCAGGTCGCCGTCCGGGGTTTTGCTGACGATTTCCACGCCCGGACGCAGATGAAACGCGTCGGCGTAAGTGGCGTTGTTCAGGCCCGAGAGCCTGTTGTTCATCAGGTCTTTGTTGTTCAGGGCCGCGTTGATGAATTGCACGCTCAACGCATGTTTTTGATCCAGATAAGCCTGATCAATCACCTGATACGGACGCCCATTGGCGGTGTCATCGGTGTGAGTTGGGGCATCGTCATAGCGGGCCATGCCATTGACCGCGATCGAACGCGCGCCCTGGATCGTCAACTGACCCCGCGCATCAATGGCGATGTCGGTATTGTTGAGGCGGGGGGCGTTCAACTCCAGCGTGCCGCGATTGCGCCCGTCATGACCTGGCGTGCCCGCCGTGCCGTGACGCAGATCGATGTGCACGCCATCGCTCAAGGTCAACGCGCCCTGGCCCGAGTTCAACACCACAATGGCGCGGTTCGGTGCATCAATGATTTTGCCGTAGCTGTCGACCCGCACCTGGCTGCCGTGGGCATCCAGCACCGCCGTGCCGTCCAGGGTCAGGCCGTGCTTGGCGGCCAGGCTGAGGGTGCCGACCCGCTCGCCACTGGCGTCCACCCGCCCGGTCACGCGCAGGCTGCCGTTGTCCAGCGAGACGCTGACGTTGTTGGCCTTGACGTCGTTGCCGATCACCAGGTCGCCCTGCTTGATCTGGAAGCTGCGCGCGCCAAACACTTCGCCCTGGTTCAGGCGCTGGTTGAGGGCCGCAAAATGTTCGGTGAGGGTGCCGCTGCTACCCAGACGCTGGGCCTGAATTTCGAGCAAGCCCGCCAGGTACGGCACCACCGTGCCCCCGGCGTCGTAAACACCGCTGCTGCTGGCGAGGATCTTGCCCGCCAGATCAACCGTACCGGCACCGCTGTCCAGCGCGACCGCACGCAACTTGCCCGCCTGATTGTGGGTCGCGGACAGGTTAAGGGTCGAGCCTGCGGCTTGCAGCACATTGCCCGCACGGCTTTGCAGCAGCACATCGCCGCCCGCCGAGTATTTGGTCAGGTCGTCAAACACAATGGCGCGGCCGGACACGTCAATCAACGCGTCATCGGTCAGCACCACATCGCCTCGGGCGTCCAGCGTGACCTTGCCACTGGGCAGGACCACGGCGCTGGCCACGCGAATGCTGTCGCCTTTGAGGGACAACTCAGCGCCAATCCCTTTGACGTCTTTATAGGTGCCCGGCGAGGCGCTGATATCAATCGCGCCGCCGGCCGTGATGTGGTTGATCGAGCCCGCCTGGCCGGTCATCAGCGGGGTCAGAATATTCAAGTTGCCGCCGGTGTAGGCAAAACCACTGAGCGGATCAAACGCGCCCTGGCGTTGATACACCGCGAGGCTGCCGGTGTAATTGGCGGTGATGCGTTGGCTGGCGTTGAGGTTGACGTCGGCAAAGCCCAGGGCCAGGCGGTCCTGGCTGTTGCGTTTGCTGGGCTGGGCAAAACTGCCGTAGCCAAATTCGATGCTCTCGGCCCTGATGTCCAGGCGCCCGCTGCCACTGCCCGCGCCACCGGCGATAGGGGCCGAGGGCTGGTTGTCAGCGCCTTGCCAGATCAGGTTGGCGGTGTGAATGGTGGCCACATCGCCGGCGTTGCCCGCGCCGTAGATCGCCGGGGTGGAAATCATCAGGTTATCCAGCAACGACTTGCCGGTGACCGCGTCGTAGGTGTCCAGGGCGGTGGTGCCGTAGAAGTTGAAGCTCTCGCGTGCCGACAGTTGCAGGGTTTCCAGGGCGGGCGCGCCGAACTGTGTATCACCGCGCAGCAAGCGGTCGATCAACTGCTGGTTGAGGGTAATCCCGGTCGGCAGGCGATTGGCCGCCGCGGCCGCCGCCAAAGCTTGCGTGCTGCCGACGTTGATGCTGGAAACACCCAGGTTGAGGTGGCGCGTGCCGTAACGGATGTCATCGCCCATTTTCAGGGCTTTGCTGGTCAGGGCGACGATGCTGCCTTCGGAGTACAGCGCCGTGGTGCCGCTGCACGGGGCACTGGCGCACACCGCCAATTCGATATCCAGACTGTCGCCTACCGATGCTGCGCTGATCGCGTTGATCAAGCCATTGGACACCGCCAGCATGTTATTGATCACGTTATAGACAAAGCCATCACGGCTGTCATAACTGGCCTTGCCACGCCCGATGGTATTGATTGCAGCGCCCTGCTCCACGTTAATGCCGCCGTCCAGGGTCACCAGGAACACTTCGGGCGCGGCCAGCGTTGCGCCTTCACGCAGGGTGATCGAGCCGGTGTTGGAGCCCGAAAAGTTAACGTAATTGCCGAGCTGGCCATATGTCACCTGCGGCAAGCCGCCGATCACCATCCGTGCCGGAGCCAGCGCGTTGAGGCTCTCTGCGTACACGGTGACACCCTTAAAGCCCGGCGTGGCGGCCTTGCCGGCCGCGACAATTTCAATACCGCCGATGCCCATGTTCATCGCCGCTAACGCGCCGGCGTAACCGCCCGTGGCGGCATCAAAGCGACCGATGCCCTCAAAGGAGAACGCGTTGGTTCCGGCACCAGGGCGCAGGGCCAGTTTCAAGGTTCTGGCATCCACCTCCAACTGCGGCCTCGGTACGCCGAGCTTGGCGGCATCAGCCTTGGCGAACTGCGCGTAGCTGGTTTCGTTGTACTGAGAGTAGCGACGCAAGGTATCTGCCGACGTCAGGATCAACTGGCTGGCCGTGCTGTTGCTGATCCCGGTATTGCCGATGGACAGACGTCCGGCAGTCGACCATGAGCCATTGCGCATGAGCTGGGTGGTGCCGTCGACGCCAGCCCCGGCCAGGCCGTTGATTTCTACGCGGTAAGCGCCCGGCATCAAGGCATAGGTCGACGGCATCAAGGTATAGGTGCCTGCGGCCAACCCCGGAACCCCGGCGCCGAGGGTGATTTGCTGGCCGATCAGCGGGTCGATCGCGCCCCCTTCAGGCGCGACCGGGGCGTGACCCGCTTGTACGCCGGGCACGATGGCGTAGATCGGGTTGGTGCTCAGCCCTGGCAGCGTGAAGCCGCCATCGGCACCGAACTGCACCAACGGGTTGTAGCGCGCATCGGTCGAACCGCCCCGCCCGGAAATAAACCCGGCACCGAGCAACTCGCCGCCACCGGAGACATCCACCGTGGCCCCGGACATTACGGCCACCGACTCTCCGCCAAGAATCATACCGACCTGAAGGTCGCCGTTCTGGTTGACGATGCCGCCCAAGCCCAGAAACGACACCGTTTTGCCGTTGTACTTATAAACCTGGCCATCCACCGTACCGCCGTAAGGCAGCACCAGGCCCTTACCACTGACCGAGGTCAGGCTGCCAGGCAGTAATTCGACGCGCTGTGAACGCAAGGTGCCGATTTCGATCAACCCCAGCGGGGCCCGCACGATACCGCCCTGTTTGATGGTCGGCCCGCCCAGTTGCAGGCGACCGAAAGCCGAGTACGGCACAGGCGCATCGCTGTTCCCGGTGCGACCAATGGTCAGCACGCGGGTCGGGTCATAGCTGAACCCACCCTCAGTGACACCATTCAGATAACCTGCCAGCACCCGCGCGCCGACGGCCGTCGCGGGATACAACTGAGTGGCCATCAGGGTCATATCGCCACGGGTCATCAACTGGGTGTTGATGCCCTGGCTGAGTTCATCCGAGCCCTCAAGGAAGCGCAGGTCGCCCTGGCTGATCAGGTGCACGTCATCAAAGCCGCGACGATCAACGGCACTCAACATCCCTTGTGGCAACAAGCGGCTATTGTTGCCGAACTGCACATTACCGCGCACATCGATCAGGTTGGCATTGGCCTTGAACACGGCCTGGCTGTCACGCAAGGACATACCGGTGGTCAATACCGGGTGGCGGTACTGGTCCTTGGCTTGCAGCGGGTCGAGGATACCGGCGAGCAACAGGTAAGGCGCGCTCAGGTTGATCCGCGAATCAACCGGTGCGCTTTCACTCAGGCCCATCGCCCCGCTGTACAGGCGCAGGCTCTGGCCCATCTTCAGTGTCACGTCACCGTCAAAGCTCAGCAGGCCATTGGTCAGCAGGGCCAGATTATCGAAGCCACCGGCGCTGATCTGGTCCACCCCGAGGCGGGCATGGCCGTATTCCAGGCTGTCGGCGGCGGCCTCGGCGGTGTCCGCGAGCGTGCTGCGCTGATGCACCTGGCCCAGCACCAGTTCGCGGGCGTTGAGCACACGATCCGTGACCGACATTTTGAGGTAGTACGGGCTTTCCAACGCCAGCGACAAACTGCCGCCCGCCGCACCGGCACCCCCGGCATGGGCCACAAAGCTGCCGTCCAGATACACGCCATTGTTGGAGGCAAAGGCGATGCTGCCACCGTTGCTGGCCACATTGATACGGCCCTGCCCTGGCACATTCAGCAGCGCCTGGCTGCCGGACGCGTCCAGCCGCGCGCCTTCGCGCACCACCACAAACAGATCGCTGGCCTTGGCTATGCCGGTAGCCAGGTCAATATCGCCGCCGACCGTGATCTTGCCGCCATTGCGCACCTGGCCATACACACGGCCGAGGTTGTCGGTGGCGGTGACCGCACGGGCGGCCACATCAATCACCGCCTGCTCGCCGATCCAGATCGAACGGCCATGACCGATGGCTTCGAGCCTTTCTGAGTCGGCGTTGGCCAGCCCCATAAGCGTCACTGAGCCGCCCCAGGCGTTCAGCGTGCCGTTGACGGTCAATTGGCCAATGCTGCGCAGGTTGATGCCCTGCCCCGGGTCGACGTTAATCACCGCGCCCTTGCCCACGGTCAGCGCCGTGGTCGCGGCCAACGCACCCGAGGAAATAATCGAACCGGCGTTCAGGTTCAGGCTCGCGCCCCGGCGCTGCGTCAATGCACCTTTAACCGCATCCTGCTGATACAGCGCGGGCGTCCAGCGCTCCAGCGCCGTGGTCGGGTCGCTACCCGTTGGCGTGGTCGCTGCCTGCTCGCCCAGGTGATAAACAGGCATCGTGACGTCGACGTGCGTGCCGTCGGTGACGACCAGCCCTTCGTTGCCGGTAATGTCGTAGGCCGAGAAGCCCTTATTGAAGAAATCCCCTGCCAGATGCAGGGTGTCAGCAGCGGGGGCGTTGGCGCTGTCGCCAATCTGCACCTTGCGCGCCTGCACGGCCAACGTACCGCCGCCGTTAACGCCGTAGCCGCGAATCTCACTGCCCAGTTCCAGCGTGCCGTACGCGGCCAGCGTCGCATTGCCGCCCTTGCCACCGCTGACCTTGCCGTCCAGGCCAAGGGTTGCACCAGAAGACACATCCACTACGCCGCCTTCGGCCAGGCTCACATCACCGCTGCTGCGCAACGACACCTTGCCGCCATTCAAGTACGCCGCGCTGGCGTTGTTGCCTCCGCCCTGCGCCAGGTTGCTCCAACGCCCAGAGGCGTCGAGCTTGATGCCTTCGCCCACCTTCACCCAGGCCTGTGTGCCCGTGGTGGGGTTTAACAAGGCATCGCCCACGGCAAAACTGCGGTTCACATCGGGCTGGTTAAGGAGGTTGCCCGCATTGAGGCTGCCCCCATGAGCGGTGAGGTTGGCATTGACCGCGACCCGTGGTGCAAACAGGGTGATATCACCGCCATCAGCGACTTTAAGCGCGCCGTTGACCACCACCTGCTGCTTGGCCGAGACTTTTATCGCCCCCAGTTCGAAGCCATTGAGCTGATCGCTGTCGAGGATGATTGTGCCTTGACGATCGGCTGGCAAGGCCGTGTCCAGGTTCAGGCCATCGGCGATCTTCTGCGTATTGGACTCAAACAGCACCTCATCAGCGACCGGGTTCAGGCCGAAGCGCAACGTGCCGGTGGCTTTGTTGAACACCGGCGTGTAGCTGCCAATGATCAGTTGCGCCCGCTGGGCCGCCGCCTTTTGCCCCTGCTGGTAGCCATCAATATTGATCGTCGGGGTTTTGGTCTGGCGGTCGCCCTGGAACACATCGCTGATCAACTTGCCTTCAAGTACCGCGCGGGTGGTACCGACCACCAACTTGCCCGCATCGCGGCCCACGGTGTAACCGGCTTCATAGCGACGTTGCGGCGCGATCAACGGGTTGTAGTAATGATCGGTACGGCCCCAGCGATCACTGCTGTCTTCATAACCCTTGTAAAAGCCGGTGTAAAGGATGTCGCCCGGAGCCCTGGAAAGTTCATACAGGCGGCCCTCCGGGCCCTTGAGCCAGGTTTGCTGAATGTAGCCCCCCTGCACATCCACCGTACCGCCCGACAGGTTGAACTGCGCGTTCTTTTCGGTCACCACTTCC
>NZ_JASLGE010000026.1 GCF_030150285.1 Pseudomonas sp.
GTGCCGAGATATTCTCGTTGATCGGGGCTTTCGGTGCAGCTCGTTTATCTTGTCTCATTTCACGCTTAATAATAATTACTCCGAATCATGGCGACCACGCCGGGAAACCGCTTGTGCGAGGAATTCAGCGAATTGCGCGACAGGCATAGAGCCCAGATCAGCACCTTCACGTGTACGCACAGCGACAGTCTGCATCTCGACTTCCCGATCTCCGATAACCAAGAGATAAGGAACCTTGAGCAAAGTATGCTCGCGGATTTTAAAGCCGATCTTTTCATTTCTCAAGTCAGACTTGACGCGAAACCCGCTCTGATTGAGAGTTTTTTCAATTTCAGAGGCAAAATCTGCCTGTTTATCAGTGATATTCATGATCACTGCCTGCGTCGGTGCCAACCAAGCCGGGAACGCACCTTCGTAATGTTCGATCAAAATACCGACAAAACGCTCGAACGACCCGAGGATTGCCCGGTGCAACATAACCGGGTGTTTACGGCTGTTGTCTTCCGAAACGTATTCCGCACCAAGACGAATTGGCAGGTTGAAATCGAGCTGCAAGGTACCACATTGCCACACCCGACCCAGACAATCTTTCAGAGAGAACTCAATCTTAGGCCCATAAAAAGCGCCCTCACCCGGTTGCAAGTCATAAGCCAGACCTGCGCTATCAAGGGCAGAAGCCAGCGCACTTTCAGCACGATCCCACAGCTCATCAGAACCTACGCGCTTCTCGGGACGAGTCGACAGTTTGAGTTCAACGTCCTTGAAACCAAAGTCTGCATAGACATCCAGCGTCAGCTTGATGAAAGCCGCCGATTCAGCTTGCATCTGCTCTTCAGTACAAAAGATATGCGCATCGTCTTGAGTAAAGGCACGAACACGCATGATGCCATGCAAGGCACCCGAAGGCTCGTTGCGGTGGCAGGCACCGAACTCTGCCAAACGCATTGGCAGCTCACGGTAGCTTTTCAGGCCCTGATTGAAGACCTGGACGTGACAAGGGCAGTTCATCGGCTTGATCGCGTAATCGCGATTCTCCGACTCAGTGGTAAACATGTTTTCAGCGTAGTTAGCCCAATGACCGGACTTTTCCCACAAGCTACGATCCACAACCTGAGGAGTCTTGATCTCCAGGTAGCCGTTATCGCGCTGTACCTTACGCATGTACTGCTCTAGAACCTGATAAAGCGTCCAGCCATTCGGATGCCAGAACACCATGCCCGGCGCTTCTTCCTGAGTATGAAAAAGCCCCAGACGCTTGCCGATTTTACGATGATCGCGTTTCTCAGCCTCTTCAATACGCTGAATATAGGCTGCCAGCTGCTTCTTATCAGCCCAGGCGGTTCCGTAGATACGCTGTAGCTGCTCGTTTTTGGCGTCTCCACGCCAGTAAGCGCCCGACAACTTGGTCAGCTTGAACGACTTCAAGAAGCGAGTGTTCGGCACGTGAGGGCCGCGGCACATATCAACGTATTCTTCGTGGAAGTACAGGCCCATCGCCTGCTCGTCCGGCATATCTTCGATCAAGCGCAACTTGTAGTCTTCACCACGCGCCGCAAACAGCTCAACCACTTCGGCGCGCGGGGTAACGCGCTTAATGACGTCGTAGTCTTTTTCAATCAGCTGCTGCATGCGCTGTTCGATCGCTGCCATGTCATCGGGAGTGAATGGGCGCTCGAAGAAAATATCGTAATAAAAGCCTTCTTGAATGACAGGCCCAATCACCATCTTGGCCGTCGGGTAGAGCTGCTTTACCGCATGCCCCACCAAGTGAGCGCAAGAGTGGCGAATAATCTCCAGCCCCTCTTCATCCTTGGGCGTGATAATTTGCAGAGTGGCGTCGTTTTCAATTAAATCACACGCATCAACCAGCTTGCCGTTGACCTTGCCGGCCACGGTAGCCTTTGCCAAGCCTGCGCCGATAGAGGCTGCGACTTCTGCAACAGATACGGGGTGATCAAATGAACGCTGACTGCCGTCGGGAAGAGTAATAGTTGGCATGGCGCCTCCTCTCCTAGTGGTGACCCCTACCAAAGGTCACGTGGGTTGGGATGAGCCAGTACGCGATTCGGTGGTATGCCTGCCTCACAGTGGCAGGAGCCTTGCGGCGAACCATTAACCGAACCAGAGTGACTGGAGTTCAAATCAAAGGGTTTATGGCTCTGCTTCGCGGCTCGATACGAACTTCACGAGAAAAACCAAGGGCGATAGGCTAGCACAGATGAGCCTCATCTGCAGAGTCGCCAAAAATTACTTCCCTTTCGAACCGTAGTGAACTTGAGCGGCTGTTTGGCCCTCAAAACTCTGCGAGTTACATTTGAGCCTGAACGTTTACGAGGACCCAACATGCGCATATCACGCCTTTTCGCTTTCGCAGCCCCCCTGACGCTCCTGATCCCCTTGGCCCAGGCCGCCGAATGGCCCGCCGGCACGAAACAGCAGTACATGACGAACTGCGTAGCCGCGGCCAGCCAAAGCCTTGATGCAAAAAAGGCCACACAGCATTGCGAGTGCGGGGCGCAGCAGTTGAGTGCTCAATTTTCGACCGCTGAACTCAAGGAACTCATGGGCAAAACGCAGCCTTCTCCCGAGTTACGCACCAAGGCCCTGAATGCGATCCTGCCCTGCAGGGCCAAATCCTAGTTTTCGGCCCCAAAAAGCCATCAGCCAGCAGGAAAACAGGTGAAAAATGCGTCTCTGTCTAAAAAAAACGGCCTACCCGCGCCTTTTTTTCTAAGCCGCAACCCTCGCCAACCCCCTATAAAATGGGGGTTTCAGGGATCTTGAGTAACGGATACCGGTTGTCAACGCAGTAAACTGCCGCTCAGGGGGGCTCCCAAATCGCACATTTCGACTATGATAGCCCTGTGTGCCCAGTTGGCCTGAGCAGCACAGTACTACTGAAAATATAAGTTTCTTGGAGATACACCATGTCTAATCGCCAAACCGGCACCGTAAAATGGTTCAACGATGAAAAAGGCTTCGGCTTCATCACTCCTCAAGGTGGCGGTGACGACCTGTTCGTACACTTCAAAGCTATCGAAAGCGACGGTTTCAAAAGCCTGAAAGAAGGCCAAACCGTATCTTTCGTGGCTGAGAAAGGCCAAAAGGGTATGCAAGCTGCTCAAGTTCGTCCGGAGTAATTCTCCCCCGAACTAAAAAACCCCGTCCACGTGACGGGGTTTTTTATGCCTAACCGAAAGGTTATGTACGCTTAACCGCAGTTAACTCGCGTAATCGTCCCGCTGTCATCCGCATTCAGATTCAAACGATCAGAGCGGTATTCGAGCGTCATCATGTCGTGCGGCAACAAAATACGCGCATTTTGTGCGCCTGCCTTGACACGTGCCTGCTCCAAAAGCGCCGACGACGCCTTCTGGCCCACAGCAAATGCTGCCAATTGAGCATCACAACGGGTATGCCCTGCGTCTGCGACAGGCTCTTTAACGGATGGCGCAGTGCTGCACCCTGACAACGCTACAACGGCCAACAACGAACCCAATGACACTAGCTTCCAAGACATGAAGCCTCCTTAAATAAATAGCCAGACCCTTTGCGACTGTATTTTCGCAAATAGGTTGCATATTGCCTGGCAACAGACTGAATGCTCACAGACCGACGATTCTGCCCGACGGCTCGACTTTTACGCCGACCCAATCGTGACTAAATGTGTGTCCGACCCTAGTAAATATCGATATAGTCGAATGACGGGCGCGGCCAGTGTGTATTCAGGGCATTGTAAATCTGCATCACCCAAACCTCATCACTGGCCGCAACGTTTCCTACATACCCGGAACCCGCAGCCCAGGTCTCCAACCTAAAAAGCAACCCATCTATGTCGACTGCACCCACAACACCAGAAGAAATATACGCAATTCCCTCCTTATTGACGCGTAACTGAGTATGCGCATCGTCACTGGCCGATGCCAACAACTGCCGTACCGCGTCAATGGAAAGACTACCTGGCGTATTCAAATCAATCTGCATGTCACGCCTCCCTCTAAAACTATCAGTGTGCCATGTATCTTTATCTTCGCGTGAAAGCGAAGGTGCAGAATCAATCAGACGGTTTAGCGGTCACCTGCGAATAGTTTCAGCGCTGCAATTTGTTAAAATCGCCACCCCAAGCCCATTACGAGATCCCCATGACCACAGTGACCATCGATGCCGACATCAAAGCCAAGTGGCATCACGGGCAGTGTTCTTACAGCCCTGGCAGCCCCGAAGAGCTGGCAATTATAGGCATCGACCTTTTAGTCAGAGAACTCGGAACAGAGTCCGCTCGCGCCTTCGTGAGTCAAGTCTTCGAAAAATATAAAGAAGCCGAGACACCGCCCCCCCTTTGAAACTGCGCCCATTCAGCGCTACTCCCCCGGCTCGAGAGACCGTGCGCTGCACAATAGAAAGCCCTGCCCGGTATCGCTGCAACGACGCCCCCGTCCCGATTCTTCAGCAGTCGATTCTCCGAACAAAAATTGCATCTCGCGTTCGGAAAACCGTTCTCTTGCGCTACCTATGCAGTGAATCCTGAAGCACGCCTCAGCTAAAGGGCGGGCTACACAGCGTTTCACACATTTCCTTACATTGGCATGGATAGTGCTGCCTCTTAGCTCGTTCGCGACCACACGTTGGCGCGTGCCGTGCAGGACGTACACACATTTGTACGCTCACTAATAAGAGAGATAACAATGAAAACTGCTGTGCTGAAAACTATAGTTCCGGGCGCACTGGCCCTGTTGATGGCCTTGCCAATTGCTTATGCCCAAGAAAATACCGCCAAGCCCAACGTTGTTATTTTGGCAACCGGTGGCACGATTGCTGGCGCAGGAGCCAGCGCAGCTAACAGCGCTACCTATACAGCGGCCAAAGTGGGTGTCGACCAACTGATTGCAGGCGTTCCTGAACTGAGCCAACTGGCAAACGTGCGCGGCGAGCAAGTTCTGCAAATTGCGTCCGAAAGCATTACCAACGAAAACCTGCTGCAATTGGGCCGCCGCGTTGCTGAGCTGGCGGACAGTAAGGACGTTGATGGCATCGTCATCACTCACGGTACCGATACCCTGGAAGAAACCGCCTACTTCCTGAACCTGGTTGAAAAAACCGACAAGCCCATCATTGTTGTCGGCTCCATGCGCCCAGGCACCGCCATGTCAGCTGACGGCATGCTTAACCTGTACAACGCCGTAGCCGTAGCGGGTAGCAAAGAAGCACGCGGTAAAGGCGTGTTGGTAACCATGAACGACGAAATCCAGTCGGGCCGTGATGTCACCAAATCCATGAACATCAAGACTGAAGCCTTCAAAAGCCCGTGGGGCCCGTTGGGCATGGTAGTCGAAGGAAAATCCTACTGGTTCCGCTTGCCTGCCAAGCGTCACACGATGGACTCTGAGTTCGACATCAAAAACATCAAGAGCCTGCCAGACGTAGGCATCGCCTACTCGTATGGCAACGTTGACGACACGGCTTACAAAGCCTTCGCGCAAGCAGGGGCTAAAGCGATTATCCACGTAGGTACCGGCAACGGTTCCGTGTCCTCGCGCGTGGTGCCGGCTCTGCAAGAAATTCGCAAAGATGGCGTACAAGTCATCCGCTCTTCCCATGTAAACAATGGCGGATTCGTACTGCGTAACGCAGAACAGCCTGACGATAAATACGATTGGGTTGTGGCTCACGACCTGAACCCTCAGAAAGCACGCATTCTGGCAATGGTTGCCCTGACCAAAACCCAGGACAGCAAGGAATTGCAGCGGATGTTCTGGGAGTACTAACGCCCTCTGACCGGGCGCTGCAACGGTGCCCGGCCTCTCACTCACTCATTCGCCTGAATGGGTGAGCCTTGGTATTGAATTCGCCCCCTCCTGCTCCGCCCCCTCAAAAACATCACCCAAAGCGCAGCGTCCGACAGCCAAACAGTTGCCAAATCTTGCGCAGTTAAATACTGTATGCACATACAGCAAACCAAGGATTGCATCATGGCTAAAAAAGCGGCGAAGGCCCCTACCCCTCCGAGCCCCTATGAAATGTTCGGCGAACGCATAAAAAAAATCATCGGTTCACCTAAAGCACAGAAAGACAAAATGGCTGTGCTCACACGGCTAGAAGGCGACAATCCCGAGTTCTGGGAGCGTCTGCTAGAAGAAATCGGCGAGAACGACAACGTGAGCGTTGCGCACCGCGATGATGGCGGGGTCAATGTTTTCTGGACCGTGCTTGAGGAAGATTGAGTCCATGAGGGTTCGTTTGCTGGCACTTGCCAGCCTATTTACTGTTTTTAATGCCCAGGCAGCCGCTCCGCAGACCTTCAGCGAAGCCAAGAAAATCGCCTGGAAACTCTACGCTCCGCAGTCCACCGAGTTCTACTGTGGCTGTAAATACAACGGCAACCGGGTAGACCTCAAAGCCTGCGGTTATGTCCCACGTAAAAACGCCAATCGTGCGTCACGTATCGAATGGGAACATATCGTCCCGGCATGGCAAATCGGGCACCAGCGCCAATGCTGGCAAAAGGGAGGGCGAAAAAACTGCACTCGCAACGATGCTGTGTTCAAGGTCGCTGAAGCTGATTTGCACAATCTGGTACCTAGCATTGGCGAGGTCAACGGCGACCGAAACAACTTCAGCTTTGGCTGGTTACCCACCCAATCGGGCCAATACGGCTCATGCCTGACGCAGGTGGATTTCAAAACCAAGAAGGTGATGCCCCGCCCTTCCATTCGCGGCATGATCGCACGCACTTACTTTTACATGAGCAAGCAGTACAACTTGCGCCTGTCCACACAAGACCGCCAACTGTATGAGGCTTGGGACAAAACCTATCCGGTTCAAACCTGGGAGCGTCAGCGTAACCAGGCCGTGGCCTGCGTCATGGGTCGCGGAAACGAATTCGTTGGTCCGGTCAACCTCAAGGCCTGCGGCTGAGTGTACCCACCCGGGTACCACACGGCATGTGCCCACAGCATTGAGAACAGGCGAGGAGTGCGCATTTACATCACGTAAATGGCGCTAATTCGCCTGTTTTCATCTCGCCTTAACTTCGCTTTAAAAACACTTCATAAACCCCCTGGAGCGCTGATCAACACTCAGGCTCGGGCGTTTATTCCCACTTAAAAAAACGATCCTGCGCCCCTGCAACTTATGAATTTTCCAAGGGCGGGCTCATTGCCGAACACCCCTTGCCGGGCTTTTACTCTGTGCATGATTAAACAAGCTCGGTTCAACAAAAAACAACGGGTGGTCAATGAACTCGTCTACCGCATTAAAAGTGGGCTTTTGGTCTACGGCCATCCCCTGCCCGAACAAGCACAACTCGCACACGAGTTGCGCGTCAGCAGCATTACGTTGCGTGAAGCCCTGGCCGAACTCGAAAGGCGAAGGTATATAGCCATGAAGACCGAAGGCGGAGCCATCGTCACTTATGACGGCATAACACTCGATCAACATAACGGCTGGACACAGGCGCTGGCAGACACGGGAGCACGCATCCACACAGAACTGCTTCAACTTCAGGCCGTCGAGCGCCCTGAACTGGCACACACTTTCGGCTTTACACACTTTATAACGCTTGAACGACGCCGCCGCCGGGACGATGGCACCGCCATCTCCCTGGAGCGCTCACTCATGCCAGCAACCGCAGGCCTTGAGAGTCTCCCCCGGGTTGGCCTGATAGACGCCTCACTCACCATCACCTTGGCCGCCTACGGTTTTGTGGGCAATCGCGGCGATCAATGGATCGGGGCCGAACCTCTCAGCGAAGAAGATGCACTGTTGCTTGGGCGTAAACCGGGAACCGTTTTTATCAAAACCTTGCGCACCACTTACGACCGCCAAGATCGTTTTATGGAGCAAGTCGAAAGCTGGCTGGACCCACACCACTTTCGCATGTACCGCGCCTTCGGCCCTCAACAATGACGGCCATTGATCGCGCCCTTGGCACACTGCACGGCCTGGCGCTGGGTGACGCGCTGGGCATGCCCACCCAGTCATTCAGTCGAGCGCAGGTTCTCTCCCGTTTTGGGCACGTCACCACATTGCTGGATGCGCCAGCCGATCAACCTGTGGCGCCTGGCATGCACAGCGGCTCAACCACTGATGACACGGCTCAGGCCCTTCTGATTGCACAGTTGCTGATCGAGGGCAGCGGGCACATCAACCCGGATCACCTTGCCCAGCGCCTTATCGCCTGGGAGTTGAAGATGAAAGCCAAGGGGTCGAAAGACCTGCTCGGCCCTTCCACCAAGCATGCCATCGAGCGGATACAGGCCGGGCATACCCCTGATGACTCTGGCCGCCACGGCACCACCAACGGTGCCGCCATGCGCATTGCACCTGTCGGGATCGCCATCAACATCACTCAGGCCGAACGTTTTCTCGATACGGTGATTCAAGCGTGCCAGGTCACGCACAACACCAGCCTGGGGATTGCCAGTGCTGCGGCCATCGCGGCTGTAGTGTCCAGCGGCATCAATGGCGAAACACTCGAGCACGCCCTCAATGCAGGCACCAAGATGGCTTTTATGGCAGAGCCTCACGGCCACTGGGTTGCCGGGGGCCGTATAGGCCCGCGTATTCGCTGGGCGCGAAAGGAAAGCCTGAAATGCAGCACTGGCAATATCGGCGACTGGCTGTACGACGTCATCGGCACCTCCGTCGCTTCTCAGGAATCTGTCGTCGCAGCATTCGCCCTGGCGCAACAGGTGGCCAGTGGCAAGCTGGGCAGCTTTGATGCCCTGTGCATGGCCGCCAGCCTCGGCGGGGACACGGACACCATCGCCGCCATGCTTGGGGCCATGCTCGGTGCCTGCGGCACAATGCCCAACTGGCCTGTCGCCCTGGTCAATCATGTCATTCAGGTCAACGCCCTGCACCTGGAACCACTGGCCCTCTCTCTATTGACCCTTCGCAACACGTGAGCCCTGCGCCAGGGCCTTTCTACTTAAAACGATAATAAATCGTCTCAGGAGCGACACCCCTTATGAGCAATTCAACAGCCGGGCACAGTGCCGGACAACTGGAAACCCGTGGCATCGACCCCATTCCCGAAAGCGAGTGCAGGGGTAACCCGCAACAACTGTTCTGGGTCTGGTTCGCCGCCAATATCAGCATTCTTGGCCTGCCCCTTGGCGCTACGCTGGTGGCCTTTCATCACCTGTCGATTTGGCAGGTACTGATCGTCGCCATGATCGGCGCGGGCGGCTCATTCGCACTGGTCGGGGTGGTTTCGATCGGCGGGCGACGTGGGCGAGCACCCAGCCTGACGCTGTCGCGAGCCATTTTCGGCATACGCGGCAATCTTGGGCCTACCCTGGTTTCCCTGGTGTCCAGACTCGGCTGGGAAACCGTCAATACCGTCACCGCCGCCTTTGTACTGCTCGCCCTCAGTACGATACTACTGGGCACACCGTTTCAGGCTAAAAGCGCCCCTGTACTGACAGTGCTGTGTATCGGCGTGTTTATGCTACTGACCCTACTGGTTTCGGGCTTGGGGCATGCCACGCTGCTGCTCATTCAAAAGTGGGCGACGTACTTGTTCGGTGCACTCAATCTGTGGGTGGCGGGCTTTCTGCTGGTCACCATCGATTGGCCTGCTGTGGTCAATGCACCGCCTGCCCCCTTGAGCGCGGTCATTATCGGTATCGGCATCATGGCCGCAGGTACTGGCATCGGCTGGGCCAACGCCGGGGCAGACATCTCCCGCTACCAAAAGCGCAGCGTCAGTGCAGCACAACTGGTGGCATGCGCCACGTGGGGAGCCGCCATTCCGCTGGTCTTGCTCATCTGTCTCGGCAGCCTGTTATCGGTGGGCAACCACGACCTCGCCACCGCCAGCGACCCTATCACCGCGATCCGTAACCGGCTGCCCGCCTGGATGGCCGTGCCCTATCTGGTCAGCGCGTTCGGCGGCCTGCTGCTGTCCAATTACCTGTCCGTTTATTCCGCCGGCCTGACAACATTGACCCTGGGCCTGCGAGTCAAACGGGTGCAAGCCGTCTTCGTCGATATTGTGGTCATCACTGGTGGCTCGGCTTTTTTCATGCTCTACGCCGACAGTTTTTACGGCCCGTTTATTACCTTTATTTCGCTCACCGCCATCCCGATCACTGCCTGGGTGGCCATTTTTATCGTCGACCTGCTCCATCGCCAGCACTACAGCCCCAAAGATCTGATCGATACCAGCCCCACCAGTGCGTACTGGTACCACGGCGGTATCGAGTGGCGGGCCGTCAGCGCCTGGGCCGCAGCCCTGATAACAGGCGTGTGCTTTACCCGCGTTGGTAGTGCCGAGACCACCTGGTTTGCAGGGCCGCTGGCAGACACCTGGGCAGGTGAAAACGGCTTGGGATGGGTGATGACCTTTGTGATAGCCGGTGGTTTGTATGCGCTGATGGGCGGTGCGCGGCAGGCTCGTCAACCGCAGCCAGGCGTCACCCATGCCTAGGCTGCTGCACACCGGGCAGGTCATCGTCGACCTGGTCATAGCACTGGATGCCCTGCCTCCGCCAGGCGGCGATGCGCTGGCCAAAAGTGCCAGCTTCCAGGTGGGTGGCGGCTTTAATGTCATGGCTGCCGCGCAACGTAACGGCTTGGGCACCTTGTATCTGGGCCGCCACGGCAACGGTCGCTTCGCAGAGCTGGCTCGCGCGGCAATGAGCGCTGAAGGGATTGCCCTGACCTTGCCTACGACCCCAGGTAAAGACACCGGTGTGTGCATCGCGCTGACCGACGCCAGTGCCGAGCGTACTTTTATCTCGTGTATCGGTGCTGAAGGGGGCCTGTCTGCCGAGGAACTGGCACAGGTCGCCGTTCTACCGGACGACTGGGTGTATGTCAGCGGTTACAGCCTGCTCCAACCCGACAAAGCCGGCCCCTTGCTGGACTGGGTGCTGAGCCTCGCGCCCAGCGTGCGTGTGGTATTCGACCCAGGCCCACTGATCACCGCTGTGGCGCTCGACCTGCTTGAAGTACTGCTACCGCGTGTCAACCTGTGGAGCAGCAACCAAGGCGAGGCCAACAGCGTCGCCCCAAACCCCTGCGCACTGTCCAAGCGCTTGTCCGCGAGCGGTCAGGTGGTTGTCCGTGAAGGTGCTCAAGGCTGCTGGATCAGCCACCCCCAGAGCCAACAACACATCCCGGGGTTCAAGGTACATGCGCTGGACACCAATGGCGCGGGGGATGCGCACACGGGCGTCATGCTGGCGGCGCTGTCCGCCGGCCATTGCCTTGCCTACGCCGCCCGCCGGGCCAATGCAGCGGCCGCGCTGGCAGTGACGCGCCGTGGGCCTGCCACGGCTCCGCGCGCTGAAGAAATAGACGACTTTATGGGGCAGACACCATTGCACAGCCCATAGCACGCCCCCTGGTGCTCAAAACCGCCAGGCTCCTCACTGCAACCCGACCAAAGAGAGTAGGCGGACAACTGCAAAACCATCATTAAATGCTGGAAAGTGTTCGAAAGGGTGTTTTAACCTTACATCCTGACTGCCAACAAGCTACACAAGAGCCCGACAATTCCCACAAATTGTCGGGCTACTTGCGTGTATGAGGGGCTGTTTTTTCTCTAGACATGTGACGATATTCTTGAAGCTCATCATTATTGCTGTTTACGTTGTATCCATTGCGTATGTTCACCTACGGGGTAAGGTTCGCCATAAATTAGGTCGCCAACTGAGTGACCACTCCACATTTCTGGCCCCGATCAATTGTTTCTTGTACCTGTTTTCCAAGGTTCCGAGCCAACCCTACTTCAAGCCGGCCGACTTCCCTGAACTGCAACCTTTGCAGGCCCATTGGCAAGAAATACGCGAAGAAGCACGCAACCTTATGCGCACAGGCGAAATCAAACGCTCAGAGCAACCAAACGACGTGGGTTTCAACTCGTTTTTCAAGACCGGTTGGAAGCGCTTTTACTTGAAATGGTACGGCGACAACCACCCTTCAGCGGTAGCGCTGTGCCCGCGCACTCTCGAACTGCTCAACAGCATTGGCACCATCAAGGCCGCCATGTTTGCCGAGCTGCCGCCGGGCTCGAAACTGGTTCGCCATCGCGACCCTTATGCGGGCTCCTTGCGCTATCACCTGGGCCTGGATACCCCTAACGACCCGGGTTGCTACATCAATGTCGATGGGCAAACGTACGCTTGGCGGGACGGTGAGGCGGTGATGTTTGACGAAACCTTTATCCATTACGCCGAAAACACCACGGATAAAAACCGCCTCATTTTGTTCTGTGACATTGAACGGCCCATGCAATACCGCTGGGCGGCGGCGTTTAATCAGTGGTTCAGCCGCACCGTCATGGCGTCCGCCAGCGCCCCCAATGGGGCCAATGACAAAACCGGTGCCCTTAATCGCGCCTTTAGCCGCCTTTACACGATTCGCCAGCGTGGAAAAGCCCTGAAAAAGCGCAACCGCACGCGCTACTACCTGGAAAAATGGGCTATCTTCGGCGGCCTGCTGGCACTGTTTCTGCTGATTTAGCAGCCAGGCCGCTGCCCTTAGGCTCGGGAGATTTTCAAGATGCCCATTCGTCTCAGCTTCATTTGCCACGCTCGCACCGAGGCCCAGCGCCTGGGGCGCTTTGCCCTGGACGAAACGGTCGACCCCAAGGAGCTGGAGAAAGCCAGGCAACTGGCCAGCACCCTGAAAAAAACCGTGCGAATTCTGTGTGCACCCGAGACCCGGGCGTTGCAAACCGCCCAAGCCCTGGGCGGCGAAATAGAAATCGTGCCCGCCCTTGAGGATTACGACATGGGCGACTGGAAAGGCCTGAGCTTGGCTGATCTGCAACAGATCGCTCCCGACGCCCTCGCCCACTGGATCAACACGCCGCTTTCGGCTGCGCCCAACGGTGAATCCGTACACGCGCTGTGTGCACGGATCAGCACCTGGCTCAGCGAGTTCCGTGAGGACGGTCACTTTGCCGTCGTCACACACCCGTTCGTGATCCGCGCCGCCGTCCTCCATGCCTTGGCTGCCAGCACGGCTTCATTCAACTTGATAGACGTCGAACCGCTGTCCCGGGTTGAACTGCGGCTCAGTGATCGCTGGCGGTTGCGTCTATAAGCACCCGCGTCTTCAGCCTTCCAGCATCAAACCGCCCGGCGGTAAAGGTAGCGCCGTTTTGTACCTGACTTGCTTGAGGGCAAAGCTGGAACGGATATTCGCCACGCCCGGCACTTTGGTCAGGAAATCCATCATAAAGCGCTCCAGCGCCTGAATGCTGGGCACCAGCACCCGAATCAGATAATCCGGGTCCCCAGCCATCAAATAGCACTCCATCACTTCCTGCCGGTCGGAAATCGCCGCCTCAAAGTGCTGCAGCGCCTCTTCGACCTGCTTTTCAAGGCTGACATGAATAAACACATTCACGTGCAGCCCCAGCATGTCGGCATCCAGCAACGTCACCTGTTCGCGAATCAACCCGTGTTCTTCCATGGCTTTGACCCGGTTAAAACACGGGGTGGGCGACAGGTTAACCGAGCGCGCAAGGTCCGCATTGGTGATGCGCGCATTCTGCTGAAGGCTATTGAGAATCCCTATATCCGTCCGATCTAGCTTGCGCATGAGACAAAAGCACCTTTTTTTTATGTTTATAAAGAATTCTTATCCTTAATCACCACAAAGCACAACGAACTACAGAGAAATATTCTTCACTGTCAGGAATATGATTGTTGTAGGACAAGATCTGGCCCTTTCATCCGCCAGATACTCCACGTTGTAGCTCCCGCGCCCTAATAAACACGACAAGATCGAGCGTAGAGAAAGCCATGAACGACTATGCACCGCTGCGCCTGCACGTCCCCGAACCTTCCGGTCGCCCGGGCTGCAAGACCGACTTCAGTTACCTGCGCCTGACCGATGCCGGTCAGACACGCAAACCTGCGATTGACGTAGAACCGGCCGACACCGCCGACCTGGCCAAAGGGTTGATCCGCGTGCTCGACGACCAGGGCCAGGCTCTCGGCCCCTGGGCTGAAGGCGTGTCTACCGAGGTACTGCGCGCGGGCATGCGCGCCATGCTCAAGACACGTATTTTCGACACCCGTATGGTGGTGGCCCAGCGCCAGAAAAAAATGTCGTTCTACATGCAAAGCCTTGGCGAAGAAGCCATCGGCAGCGCCCAGGCCTTGGCCTTGAACATCGACGACATGTGCTTTCCGACCTACCGTCAGCAAAGCATCCTGATGGCCCGTGACGTGCCACTGGTCGACCTGATCTGCCAATTGCTCTCCAACGAGCGCGACCCGCTCAAGGGCCGGCAGTTGCCGATTATGTATTCGGTACGCGACTACGGCTTTTTCAGTATTTCCGGCAACCTCGCCACGCAATTTATGCAAGCCGTGGGCTGGGGCATGGCATCGGCCATCAAGGGCGACACCAAAATCGCCTCGGCCTGGATCGGCGACGGTGCCACCGCTGAGTCCGACTTTCATACCGCCCTGACCTTTGCCCACGTGTACCGCGCCCCGGTCATTCTTAACGTGGTGAACAATCAATGGGCGATTTCGACCTTTCAGGCCATTGCCGGAGGCGAGTCCACCACATTCGCTGGGCGAGGCGTCGGCTGTGGCATTGCTTCACTGCGGGTCGACGGTAACGACTTTATCGCGGTGTATGCCGCCTCCGTCTGGGCCGCAGAACGCGCCCGCCGTAACCTGGGCCCGACCCTGATCGAATGGGTCACTTATCGCGCAGGCCCGCACTCTACGTCTGACGACCCTTCCAAGTACCGTCCTGCAGATGACTGGAGCCACTTCCCGCTGGGCGATCCGATTATTCGCCTTAAGCAGCACCTGATTGCCACGGGCAACTGGTCCGAGGAAGAGCACGCCGCCGTCAGCGCCGAACTCGAAGCCGAAATCATCGGCGCGCAAAAGGAAGCCGAGCGTTTCGGCACCCTGGCGGGCGGGCAAATGCCGAGCGCGTCGACGATTTTTGAAGATGTGTACAAGGACATGCCCGATCACTTGCGCCGGCAACGTCAGGAATTGGGGTTATAACCAGATGAACGACAACACTAAAATTCTGATGGAGAACGCCGTGAGTACCACCACCATGACGATGATCCAGGCCCTGCGCTCGGCCATGGATGTGATGCTTGAGCGCGACGACAACGTGGTGGTGTTCGGCCAGGACGTGGGCTATTTCGGCGGCGTATTCCGCTGCACTGAAGGGCTGCAGGCCAAATACGGCAGCTCGCGGGTGTTCGACGCACCAATCTCGGAAAGCGGCATCGTGGGGGCAGCGGTGGGCATGGGTGCCTATGGCTTGCGCCCGGTGGCTGAAATCCAGTTTGCAGACTATTTCTACCCGGCTTCCGACCAGATCGTGTCCGAAGCGGCGCGGTTGCGTTATCGCTCGGCGGGAGAATTTATCGCCCCCATGACCCTGCGCATGCCCTGCGGTGGCGGCATCTACGGTGGGCAGACCCACAGCCAGAGCCCTGAAGCCATGTTTACCCAGGTCTGCGGCCTGCGGACCGTCATGCCATCCAACCCGTATGACGCCAAAGGGCTGTTGATTGCGGCCATCGAAAACGATGACCCCGTCATCTTCCTCGAGCCTAAACGCTTGTACAACGGCCCGTTCGACGGGCACCACGAGCGCCCCGTCACGCCATGGGCCAAGCACCCGGCCAGCGCCGTGCCTGACGGTTACTACACCGTACCGCTGGACTGCGCCGCCATTGTGCGCCCCGGCACCGAAGTGACCATTTTGACCTACGGCACCACCGTGTACGTGGCCCAAGTGGCCGCCGAAGAAACCGGCATTGACGCTGAAGTCATCGACCTGCGCAGCCTGTGGCCGCTGGACCTGGACGCCATTGTCACCTCCGTGAAAAAAACCCGTCGCTGCGTCGTCGTGCACGAGGCCACCCGCACGTGCGGCTTTGGCGCCGAACTGATTGCGCTGGTGCAAGAGCACTGCTTCCACTACCTGGAGGCACCGATCGAGCGCGTAACCGGCTGGGACACACCTTACCCACATGCCCAGGAATGGGCTTATTTCCCGGGCCCGGCGCGGGTCGGTGCGGCATTGCAACGGGTCATGGAGGTTTAAATGGGTACGCACGTTATCAAGATGCCGGACATTGGCGAAGGCATTGCGCAAGTTGAACTGGTGGAGTGGTTTGTCAAAGTCGGCGACATGGTCAGCGAAGATCAGGTCGTGGCCGACGTCATGACCGACAAGGCCACCGTCGATATTCCGTCCCCGGTGGCGGGCAAAGTGCTGGCGCTGGGTGGGCAACCCGGCGAAGTCATGGCGGTGGGCAGCGAACTGATCCGCATCGAAGTGGAAGGAGCCGGTAACCTGCGCGAAAGCGCACAGCCTGCTGCTGAACCGGCACCGGCTGCCGCTCCCAAAGCCACGCCTAAAACCGCGCCGCAAGCCCGTGTCGAAGTCGCGGTCGTGGCGGCACCGGTGATTAACACACCGCCAGCGCCCAATCGCCCCGCGCCCGTGGCCCGTGAAGCCAACGAACGGCCACTGGCCTCGCCAGCGGTACGTAAACGTGCCTGGGATGCGGGCATCGAGTTACGCTTTGTGGTCGGCAGCGGCCCGGCGGGTCGCGTGCTGCACGATGACCTCGACGCTTATCTGGCCCAGGACACCAGCACTCACCCTGTACCGGCCAGCGGTTACGCCCAGCGTACCGACGAGCAACAGATTCCAGTGATCGGCCTGCGCCGTAAAATCGCCCAACGCATGCAAGATGCCAAGCGCCGCGCCGCGCACTTCAGCTACGTCGAAGAAGTGGACGTCACGGCCCTCGAAGAACTGCGCGCCCAGCTCAACCAGAAGTGGGGCGACAGCCGAGGCAAACTGACCCTGCTACCGTTTCTGGTACGGGCCATGGTCGTGGCCTTGCGTGACTTCCCGCAAATCAACGTGCGCTACGACGACGAAGCCCAACTCATCACCCGCTTTGGAGCCGCCCATATCGGCGTTGCCGCACAAAGCGATGCCGGCCTGATGGTGCCGGTGATACGGCACGCCGAAACCCTGACCCTGTGGGGCGCGGCCGATGAAATTGCCCGCTTGGCCACTGCCGTTCGCACGGGCAAGGCCACCCGCGAGGAACTGACCGGCTCCACCATCACCCTCACCAGCCTTGGCGCGTTGGGCGGGATTGTCAGCACCCCGGTGGTCAACTTGCCAGAAGTGGCGATTATTGGCGTAAATCGCATCGTCGAACGACCGATGGTGGTGAAAGGCCAGATCGTCATCCGCAAAATGATGAACCTCTCCAGTTCCTTCGACCACCGCGTGGTCGACGGCATGGACGCCGCACAATTTATTCAAGCCATGCGTGGCTTGCTCGAACAACCCGCCACCCTGTTTCTGGAGTGAACATGCAGCCCACTCAACACACCACGCTGCTGATTATCGGTGGCGGCCCCGGCGGCTATGTGGCGGCGATCCGCGCTGGCCAACTGGGCATTCCCACGGTCCTGATCGAAGGCCAGTCGCTGGGCGGCACCTGCCTGAACGTCGGCTGCATTCCGTCCAAGGCATTGATCCATGTCGCGGAGCAATTTCACACCACCCAGCGCTACAGCGCGCACAGCTCCCCCCTGGGCATCAAAACCCAGGCCCCGACTCTGGATATCCAGCAGAGCGTGCAGTGGAAAAACGGCATCGTTGATCGCCTGACCACCGGCGTCGGCGCGCTGCTGAAAAAGAACGGGGTCAAAGTCATCCGTGGCTGGGCGAAGATTCTCGATGGCAAGGCCGTTGAAGTGGACGGCCAGCGCATCGAGTGCGAACACCTGCTGCTGGCCACCGGTTCTCACACCGTAGACCTGCCGATTTTGCCGATTGGCGGAGCCATTATTTCGTCCACCGAGGCATTGGCACCTACCGCCCTTCCCAAGCGCCTGACCGTGGTTGGGGCCGGGTATATCGGGCTGGAGCTGGGTATTGCTTACCGCAAGCTCGGCGCAGAAGTCACCGTGGTCGAAGCCCGGGACCGTATCCTGCCCACCTATGACAAGGAACTGACACAGCCAGTCGCTGAATCCCTCAAGGCGCTGGGCATAACCCTGTACCTTGAGCACAGCGTTGAAGGCTTCCAGGCCAGCACCAAAACCCTGTCGATGCGTAACCATTTGGGCGACAGCCAAACCCTGGAAACCGATCAGGTGCTGGTGGCAGTCGGCCGTCGGCCGCGCACCCAAGGCTTCAACCTGGAAACCTTGGCGCTGGCCATGAACGGCGCAGCGATTCGCGTCGACAACCGTTGTCACACCAGCATGCGCAACGTCTGGGCCATTGGCGACCTCACCGGCGAACCGATGCTGGCCCACCGAGCGATGGCTCAGGGCGAAATGGTGGCGGAAATCATTGCCGGCAAACACCGTGAATTCAGTCCCGCTGCCATTGCCGCCGTGTGCTTTACCGACCCGGAAATCGTCGTGGTGGGTAAAACCCCGGCTGAGGCCGAGGCCGCCGGGCTGGAGTGCATCAGTGCCAGTTTCCCGTTCTCGGCCAACGGCCGAGCCATGACCCTGGAATCCAAAAGCGGTTTCGTGCGGGTTGTGGCGCGGCGCGACAACCACCTGATTGTGGGCTGGCAAGCGGTGGGGGTTGGCGTTTCAGAGTTGTCCACCGCGTTCGGTCAATCGCTGGAAATGGGCGCTTGCCTGGAAGACATCGCTGGCACCATCCACGCGCACCCGACCTTGGGCGAAGCGGTACAAGAAGCCGCGTTGCGCGCCCTTGGGCACGCGTTACACCTCTAAAAACGCGTCAACGACCACACACCTGTCGTCGTTGACGATCTTTGCGAGGCTACGTCCGGCGTGATGCGGCACTCCGACGCAGTCGTCGTGATACCAGGCAGCGCAGTGTTCCTGGTAGATCCGGGACTCAGGCTTTACGATCGCTACGCAATCGGACGTAGCCTCGCACAGTTCGGCAACTGCTACGGCACACGCCGCACGCGCTGTTGATCTTGATCTACAAGCCCCTTTCGGCAGGCCGAACGTCGGGGCAAGGCCTTTTTGGTTCCTTTTGTGGCTGTTTGACAAAAGGGACTCGCTGTAAGAGCGAAACCGATAGCTCAGTTAAATGCTCGTAATGGATAGGTACCCGGTACACAAGTAGTCCGCCCCTCCTGCCAGATCCGGGATTCAGGGTTTACGATCGCTACGCAACCGATCGCAGCCTCGTTCCTGCGGCAACGGCTACTAAACACGAACTCAACCGCTGCCGCTAGCGGCGATCGATCGCAAAACCCCAACAACTACTGTGCGTGATGGCCTAACACCAGTAGAATCGCGCTCTTTTTTCCAGGGCGCGTGCCATGACCTCTCCCAAAACGCCAATTGAAGCCGAGTCCCAGAGCAGCGAGCTGATCTTTGGTCTCGAAGACCGTCCCAAGCCGTGGGTCGGCTTTTTGGCGGCGCTGCAACACTTGCTCGCGATTATCGTGCCCATCGTCACCCCTGGCCTGCTGATTTGTCAGGCGTTGGGCGTCTCCAGCCGTGATACCAACCTGATCGTGTCGATGTCGCTGGTGATTTCCGGGATCGCGACCTTCGTTCAGTGCAAACGCTTCGGCCCTTTCGGTGCCGGGTTGCTGATTGTGCAGGGCACCAGTTTCAACTTTGTCGGCCCGTTGATTGCTGGCGGGGCGCTGATGGTCAAACAAGGCACGCCGGTCGAGGGCGTGATGGCGGCGATTTTCGGCGTGGTGATTGCCGGGTCGTTTGTCGAAATGGGCATCTCGCGCGTGTTGCCGTTTGTGAAGCGCATGATCACGCCGCTCGTCACCGGCATCGTGGTGCTGATGATTGGCCTGACGCTGATTAAAGTCGGCCTGATCAGCATGGGCGGCGGCTTCTCGGCCATGGCCAATGGCACTTTCGCCAACGGCGAAAACTTGATGCTGTCAGGTGTCGTACTGGCCATTATCGTGATCCTCAACCGTGTCCCGGTGGTGTGGATGCGCAGTTGCGCCATTGTCATTGCCTTGGCCGTGGGCTATGCGCTGGCGGGCTACCTGGGCCGTCTGGACTTCACTGGCATGCATCAGGCCGAACTGTTCCAGGTGCCGGTGCCGCTGCATTTTGGCCTGGGCTTTTCGTGGGCACTGTTTATTCCAATGTTGGTGATTTACCTGGTGACATCCCTCGAAGCCATTGGCGATGTGACCGCCACCAGTAAAGTCTCACGCCAACCCGTTGAAGGCCCCGTGTGGATGGAACGGATCAAGGGCGGTGTGTTGGTCAACGGAGCCAACTCGCTGCTGGCTGGCGTGTTCAACACCTTCCCCAGCTCGATCTTCGCGCAAAACAACGGTGTGATTCAGTTGACCGGTATTGCCAGCCGTCATATCGGCGTGTGGATCGCCGCCATGCTGGTGTTACTGGGGCTGTTCCCCAGTGTGGCCGGTGCGATTCAGGCAGTGCCTGAGCCGGTGCTGGGCGGTGCCGCAATGGTCATGTTCGGTGCCGTTGCCGCCTCGGGCATCAATATTCTCGCCAGCACCCACCTGGACCGCCGCGCGCTGTTGATTATTGCCGTGTCGCTGGCGCTGGGCCTGGGCGTTTCGCAAGTGCCGGAGTTCCTGGCGCACATGCCCGCCGCATTGCGGGACGTGTTGGAATCAGGCGTGGCCACCGGCGGTATCTGTGCCCTGGTGCTGAACTGGTTCCTGCCCGAGACCGAAAAAAAGCCCGCGTTGTAACTGGATAAAACTGGCAGGGTGCTTCAATGCGCCCTGCCCGCTTTTTGCAAAAAATCCCACACTGGTGGGATTTTTTATGCCCACGACATTTCAGTTTTTCGGCGCTTGAAATACTCTTTTCTTGTACTGCTGACATTGTCAGGTGACCCGACATGAGCACTTACGGCACACGCCTCAAACAGGAACGCTTGCGCCTTCATCTCACCCAGCAGTCTGTGGCCAGCGCTGCAGGCATCAGCCGCCCTGCGCAAAGCGCCTATGAACGGGACATTCGCCTGCCCCGTGCCGATTATTTGGCGGCTATCAGCGTGCTGGGCATGGATGTAGCGTTCATTTTGAGCGGCCGCCCATCGCACGGGCGAACCGGTAACGGCGCACTCATAGAGCAGTGACGGTTTGCCTGTCGTAATCAGTAACGTCTACCCTGTACGCATCACCCCTTCACCACAGGACAACGGCGTGACCGAGCCCGGCCCCAACCATCAAAAAGCACTCGACCTCTTCCTCAGCGAACGCCCTGAGTTGGTGACCACACTGGCGCACCTCAACCCGCTGCAAGCCCAGGTGCAGGGCCTGACCATGAAGGCGTACCGCCAGGAACAGCTGAACGAGGCTTTTGAAGCCGAGGCCGAACGCCTGGGCCTTTTTGCCTGGGAGCTGACCTTGCAACTGACCAGCGCGACCCCGCAGGCCTACGAGGCGCAACGCCTTGAGGTGCACCGCGAAGTGGCGCAAATGGCAGGCCTGAGCTGGGCCGATTACTGTGAGATGTACGGCATTGAGGACTGCCCGTCGCCGGAGTGAGCCGGCGGCGGTGGCCCATCCTGCGCCGGGCGCCAGATTTGTGTGCAGACCTTTTCCAGTAGCGCCTTGTTGTGGCTGAACACAATCAGCCCCAACTCACGGCGCTTGACCTCTTCGAGCATCACTTGCCACACCTGCGCCTGCGTATGGGGGTCCAGTTGCGCCGTCACTTCATCGGCAATCAGGTAACGCGTGCGCGGATCCAATGCCCGCAACAAAGCGATACGTGCCAACTCCCCGCCCGACAATTCGGTAGGCCGGCGAGTCAGCCACACCGGGTTAACGGCCAGCCGCTCCAGCCAGGCAGCATCCGGCGACCAGGCATCGCGCAGGCTTTGCCCGGTGGTGCGATACGGGTTGAAGGTGTGCTCCGGGTGTTGCGGCACCAGTTGGATCGGGCAATAGCCCGTGCTGGCCACAGGCTTGCCCCCCACCGTGATGGTGCCCGATGTCGCGGTTTGCCATTGGGCAAGCACCCGGCCCAGCGTGGTTTTGCCATACCCGCTGGGAGCACAGATGCCTTGGCGTTCGCCAGACCTGACCTGAAACGACACCGCGTCCCACAGCCGATGGCCGTTTTGCACAATGGTCAACTGCTGAACATCAAGCATGGGCCGGGCTCTGTGGGTGCGACAGCGTTGAGGGGAAAAACTGTTGTTCGGGCAAAGCCGCCCATAACGACTGCAACCACGGGCTACCGCCCTGATTGCGCAGTGTTTGAGCGCTCACGGTTTCGTGCAACTGGCCCTGGTGCAACAACGCAATGCGGTCAGCAAAACGTGCGGCCAAGGCCAGGTCGTGGGTCACCCACAAAATGCCGCGCCCCTGCTGGCAAAACCCCTTGAGGCTCGTCAGCAATTGGCAGGCGTGCTCGTCGTCCAGCCAGGACGTGATTTCATCCGCCAGAATGTAACGGGCCTCGCTCAACGCCGCACCACTGGCCAGTACCCGCTTGGCCATGCCGCCGGACAATCGCCGTGGAAACTCATCGACCAGCCCGGGCAACAGGTTATAGCGCTGGAGTTGCTCGGCCACCTCAGCCATGCCCAGTTGTACCCCGCTCAACTGCGCAGCGCGCAGCAACTGCGGGCCGACTTTGATCAGCGGGTTCAGCGCGCTGACGCCCTGGGGCACATAGCACAGGCTCTTGCCCCGCTGAGCGACTTTGTCCGTATCGCTTAGCCGCTGACCGTCGAGCCAGATATCACCGTGGCAACGCATGTTATCGGGCAACAGGCCCAGCGCACTTTGTAGCAACAAGCTTTTGCCCTCGCCGCTGGACCCGACCAGCGCCAGCAGTTCGCCGGGACGAACCTCAAGGGAAATATCACTGAGTAACGGGTGCCAGGTTTTTTGGCCCAGCCAATGGTAGTGCGCAATATCGATGGCAAACCGGTCGAATGTCAGCATCAGGTCATCCTTATCCAAAGCTGCTGTAGCGCTCGTGCAAATTGGTCAAATACCAGCACCAGACTGACCAGGATCAACCCCGGGAAAACCGCCAGCCACCAGGCTCCACTGCTTAAGTAACGCAGCGCATCGGCCAGCAGCAAACCCAGTGACGGGTCGTGCGGTGCAAGGCCAAAACCGAGAAAACTCAAGGCCGCCGAATGCAAGACAGCATGCGGAAACATCAACAACGTGCCGATGATCCACTGTGGCATCAGCAACGGTAGCAAATGATGACGCCAACGGTAGAAACTGCTGTTGCCCAACCGGTGCGACAGCATCACAAAGTCGGTTTCGCGAATACGCAGAATTTCGCCGCGCAACAGCAACGCCAGGCGCGGCCAATGGGTCAGCGCCACGGCCAGGATCACGCCTTCCTTACCGCCGCCCAAGGTGAAGCAGATCAACACCAGCAGTAACAGATGCGGCAACGCCAGCATGCTGTCGATCAGCCCGCGGATCAGGTAGTCAAGGGTTTTGCTGACCGAACACAGGCTAGCGGCCAGCATGGCCAGCAAGCCGCTGCTGAACGCTGCCGTCAGGCCGATTTGCAGGCTGGTGGTCATGCCTTGAAAACAGCGCAGCCACAAGTCGCGGCCCAGGCTGTCAGTGCCGAACCAATGCTCAACTGACGGAGGCTGGCGGCGTGCCAGCAAGTCCATCGCCGCGTCGACATTGATAATGGACACGCCATACGCCACCAACACCAGCAAGATCAACAGCGACAGGCACAGCCGCAACAACGGGCGATTGGGGTCGAAAGTCATGACGGGCGCGCCGCTCCACGGTTAAGGCGTAGCAACAACGCGTTGGCAATGCTGTTGCCGGAAAACACCAGCACCGCGCAAAACATCACAATCCCCATCAGCAGCGGAATATCACCGCGCAACCCCGCATCGATAGTGGCCTGGCCCAACCCAGGGTACGCAAACACCTTCTCGGCCAGCAACGAGCCACCGATCAACTCTCCCAACGACGCGAACTGCAAGCACACGGCAGGCGTCAGGGCATGCCGCACAATATGAAAATTGACCAGCGGCCAACCTTTATCGCCTTGGGCGCGGGCGTAGCGAATAAATTCACTGTTCATCACCTCGGCCACCCGCGAGCGGGTGTGCAAGGCGATATTGCCGACCCCCAGCAGGCCCAGCGCCAACATCGGCAGCACCAAATGCCGCACTTTCTCGCCCCACGTCGCGGTCTCGGCGTTGCTGCCGGGTGGCCAGGCGCAACAAATCGGGGCCCAGTTCAGAGTCACGGCAAACAGCGACAGCAGCAACAAGCCAATCCAGAACGTCGGCAATGAGGCCAACACATACGACAAGGTTGAAATAAACCGATCTGGCCAGCGATTAAGGTAACGCCCCGCCGTGAGGCCCATTGCCAAGCCGACGATGCCGGAAAACAGCCACGCTGACAGCAGCAGCGCAAACGAGGTGGCAAAACGCTCACCAATCACCTGAGACACCGGCGCGTTATAGAGCATCGAGTAGCCCATGTCGCCCTGCAGCATCTGGCTGAACCAGTGTAAAAAGCGCTCCCACAACGGCAGGTCCAACCCCCAGCGCGCCGCGATCAACGGGTATTGCTCGGGGGGAACGTGCAACAGATCGTTGCCGATGTAGGCCCGAATCGGGTCCACCGGCGAAAAGCTGAGCAACACAAAGGTGCCCGCCGCCGTAACCAGCAGCAGGGCCATCAGGCGCGCGATTGCACTCGCCAGCGCCCCCAGGGCCCTGACGGGGTTGCTGAACCTGCGGTGCGACCGGCTGTTGTCCTTCATAGCGCCCTGCTCATCCTGAAACCTCACGAATACTCCGACATTGCGCCTCGCTGAACCGGCCCATAACGTCCTGCTACACAGTCCTGACCACGCTTGCATCGATAGAGGAACCATTAGGCCCCTTTAGCCAACCCAACCTTGGCAAGGATTATTCCCACTTGCCCTGACAACCTACATCGACTGATCCAAAAGGGACCCACCATGAAGATACCCTCACTTGATACCCCCATTGCGACTCGATCCCAGGCACCTGAACCCGCCAAACCTCACTCATCACTCTCTGAAACCCTAAAAAAAGTCATTGGCAGCGAAATTCAATCCCATTTCCCCCAGTCGCTTCACCCCGAAGAGCGCACGGCGCTGGCCGAGACCCTGCTTAAAGCCATCAGCGCAGAGATCTACTCACACCTCCCAACCGCAATGTCGATGTTTGGCAATAAAGGCAACCCACAGAGCCGGGGCCCAAGCCACGAGCTGCACAGAGAGTCCAGCCAGGAGAAGGCCAAAGGCGCAGGCATGGCAGTAGCCGGTGCGGCTATGCAGGGCATAGGCCAAAGAATCGGGAATGCGGGCGGGCTGGGAGCAAAACTGTTCGGTGCCAGCTTGAGCTTCGCCGGCAAAGTGGCTGAAGAGCATGGCAAAGACACACTGATCAATGCACGCGGCGAAGCTGGCCGTGACGGCCCCAACGCCTTCGCAGGTTTCTACAGAGGCTTGGGCACGCCTCAACCGCCCAAATAACGAACCCGCACTCGTCATATACCCCCCTGGAAGTGGCAACACTGCGGGCATGTTAGCTACACATGGACGTTAATGAGCGTGCGACGGCATGTTACTGGCATGTCCACTTCCAGCCATCAAGGCTATTGAGCAGCGACCAGGACCCATGAATCTCAGGAGCCCCCTGACCTAGGTCGACGCACTCATTGGCCAGGTACGTGTGTTGTATGTTCAGCAGCCAGGCCCAGGCCGCATCGCCCTTCACGCCTGCGCCTGTCTTGCCATCCCACTCCACCTGCTGCCAGAACGGTACGGCTTGCTGCCAGGTCGGCGCGTCCAGGGCCTTCTGCAAATGCTGATCGACCACCGGGTTTTTGTAGTACCCCGGGTTGTAGTACTCCACACCCGCCGCCTTGCTGCTGTAGTGGTGGTACAGCTCCATCGGATCGAGGCTGCCCCAGCCGAACAGCGTCGGGTTGGCGTGCATGTTGCGTTCAATGGTTTCCCAACTGCCGGACTTCAAATCCACATCAATGCCAATCGGCTTGAGCATAGACCGCACGGCCTGGGCCAGATCCCGACGGGTGACATCACCGCTGGCATACCAGAGGGTGAACCTGGCCGGCTGGCCATTTTTCTCACGCACACCGTTGGGTGTTTCGACCCAGCCGGCCTCCTCGAGTATTTGCTTGGCCTTGGCACTGTCGCCATCTTTGAACGCCGCGTCGGGGTTATCCCACGCCAACCCCTGAACGCCGGTATAGGCAGGGATCGCGTGGCCTTCAAGAATTTGGTCGGCCAATAACTGACGATCGATGGCGTAGTTGATCGCCTTGCGGATGGCCACATCGGCTGTCACATCGTTGCCAATGGGGTAGCCGTTGGCATCTTTCTGGCCAGACAGTGTGGTGGGCAGCACGATGCCACGGTTCTCGACGCTGGGGCGAACCCACAGCTTCATGCCCGCAGCGGGCGTCACCGCCAGCGAAGGGGCAATGCGCACAATGCCCAGTTGTTTGCTCTGAGCGGCAGCAAAGGCACTGTCTTCGTCGAGGAACACAAACACCAGTTTTTCGAAATCGTTTTTCTGCCCCGCGTAGAACGGGTTGGCCTCAACAATCAATTGCTGGCCCGGCTGATAACTGACCAACCGGTATGGCCCGGCACCAATCGGCTTTTGCGCGTAGGTTTTGGCGTCGTATTTATCGGCTGACACAATCCCCAGCGACCCCAGCACATTGACGAACGTGCTTTGCGGGGCCTTAAGCTGAATACGAACCGTCAGCGGGTCCACGGCCTCGGCCTTGAGGAAGTTGCCCATATCGACCTTGCCGCCGCTGGCCGCCGCATTGTTGTAGGTGTACGCCACATCGTTCGCCGTAAGCGGCGAACCGTCGGAAAACTTCAAATCGGGTTTGAGCTTCAGCGTCCAGGTTTTGCCGTCATCGCTGGGTTGATAATCGCTGAGCAAAAAACTGCTCCAGGACAAATCCTCGTTCTGTTTCAACAGCGGGCTGTGCAGCAGCAGGTAACTGCCGTGGCTCCAGCCCAGCATGGGGTCAAAGCCTTCGGTGGGTTCATCGCCAATAGCCAGGTGCAGTGTGCGCGCGGGAGAAGACAACGCCGGAGCGGCCAGCACACTGAGCAACGCAGCAGCGACCAAGGTGTTACGCATCCCTGTAAGTGTAAGCATTTATCCTCCTGAAAATGGCAGCGCGGCCGCGTATGCAAAAAGGTGGGCTGTAAAAATTTGATCCAAGAGTAATAGCACTCTGGCTTCAAAGTGCCAGTTATCCTGCTGATTTTCAGAGCTTTTCTACCACAACCCGTTTCATCATGTAACAACTCAAGCACAAGACCAGCGCTTTGCGGCACTCGAATGACACCCTGTGCTATACCCATCAGTACGCCTATTCTTTCGCGGTAAACAGACTTAACTGACAGAGGTTCACATGTTCAAAGGATTAGCGGGTTCCCTGAAAGACCGAAACGCCCACGCGACCAACACCCTGCCGTCCAACAACATCGAACGGTTCGACTGCTACGCGGGCCTTGTATTGGGCAGCCTGTACCGCAACTTCCCCCTGCCCCTGACCGTCACCGCCGAACACTACATCGACTACCCGACCGGTCGCGCCAACGACCGGCAAGCCCTGGAAAAAGAAGAAAACCTGTTTCTGGCCACCCTCAAGTGGCTGGCCGACGTGGGCTACATCCACTTTGACGGCATGTCTGGCGTGTCATTTTATGAAGTTGTACTCACCAGCAATGGCCTGCTCATCCTGCGCGCCCTGCCAGAAGGCGCAGACACCGCGAGCACCCTGGGCGAAAAACTGGCCCTGTGCGTCAAAGACGAACACGCCGCAGACTTAAGCGCCCTGGTGACCGAAGCCCTGAGCCTGGGCAGCCGGACACTCAGCCCAATGACGCGCTCGGGGATTTAAGCCAGGCGCAATGCTCGGCATGCCATTGCAACGATCCGATACTCGCCATGGCCGAAGGTGATAGCGGAGCAGGCAATGACAGCCCTTCATAGCGGGCATAATCCGATTGACTCAGCTCAGGTGCTATCCGCACCTGGCGGGTCTTTGGGTCAATTGCAATCAAATACAAATCGAACAAGGTGTGCAGGTCCGCACGTAGCAGCAAGCCATTAGACACCGCATGCGTCTGCTCGCCCCTGTACGGGTGAATATGCGCGGCCTCCAGCACTTCGACTTGCTGGCAACCTGTGATCGCACAGGTGTTGTTGTAGGCCTTCAACAGCTTATTGCGAAACGCGCCCTGCCCCCGACGGCGCACAATACTGGCCACCACCCGCTTGCGAGCGTCCACGACGTTTTCGGGGTCAAAGGCCTGTTCGTATTCCGCTTCTTTTGCAGCGGCTTCAAGCTCATGAGCCACACCCTGATTGCCCGGCAACCCGATCAACTCAATCAGCGTGGGCTTAATGCCGTTACCAATATTGTGTTGTGGTTTGAGACCAGGCAGCCACTTCAGTCCGAACTCCTTGTAAATGGCTGAAATATTCTGCATTCGCCGCTCAAAAGCCCCTTCCTTACGCCCAAAACGAAGGGCGAGGTCACGATAGACCTGGGCTTTAACAAACGGTTGCTGCAACGCGTGCATCGCCAGCATTTTTTGATAGGCGTCTACCGATGCCTTCAGTTCTTCCCTGCTCCAGCCGCCAGACATCATCCCCTCCTTATGGATTTACGCACTCGCGCAAAGTAGGGGAATTTACCTTAGAACGTAAGACTCAAGTAAACACCGTAGGAAACTTCAGCTCGTTTAGCCCTCTACCCAAATCGCTCCATCACCCCTTTCACTTTCACCAATGCCGCGCGCAGGGTGGTGATGTCGACCGAGCCCAGGGCCAGGCGGATAGCGTGGGGGACGTGGGCTGAGGTGGCGAAGGGTTGGGCGGTGGAGACGCTGATGTTTTCGCGCATTAAGGCCACGACCAAGGCGTCGGCACGGGTGTCTTCGGGCAAGGGTAGCCAGCGAAAGTAGGACGATGGGTGGTGCACGCTGGGTAATCCGCTCAGCAGTTGGCCCGCAATGAGTTGCCGCGCGTGTGCGTCTTGGCGTTTTTGCGCTTCAAGCCGGGTGACGGTGCCGTCGTCGAGCCAGCCACAGGCCAGGGCGGTCATGACGGCCGGGGTGTTCCAGGCGGTAAGACGGATGATGCGTTCAAGGGCTGCCATGCGCGCCGCCGGGGCGGCGAGGAAGCCCACGCGCAAGCCCGCCGCCACGCTTTTGGACAGCCCTGAGACGTAGACCGTGCGCTCGGGGGCCAGTTCGCAAAGCGGCGGCGGCGGGTTGTCGACCAGAAAGGCGTAGGCCGCGTCTTCAATCAGTTGCACGTCGTACTGGCGCGCAATCGCGATCAGGCGCTGGCGCTGGTCGAGGCTCATCACCCAGCCCAGCGGGTTGTGCAGCGTGGGCATGCTGTAGAGGCCGCGGACAGTGCGGTTGCGGCACAGGGCCTCAAGGGCGTCGAGGTCTGGGCCGGTGGCGGTGCAGGCAACGGGTTGCACGTCCAGGTGCAGGGACTGCGCCAGTGCTTTGAATCCTGGATAGGTCAGCGCATCGACCGCAATCACATCGCCAGGCTGAAACAAGGCCATCAGGGTGACGGTCAAGCCGTGTTGTGCGCCATTGACGATCAGCACGCGGTCGCCGGGTACGCTCAGGCCACGCGTGGCCAGGTGCCGGGCTACGCTGGCGCGTTCCTGCACGCGCCCGCCATGGGGTTGGTAGCGCAGCAACGATTCCAGGTCACCGGACAACGCTAATTGGCGCAAGGCCGTGCGCAATAATTCGGCCTGGCCCGGCACATTGGGGTAGTTGTAGTTGAGGTCCACCATGCCCGCCGTCACGTCAGGCTGGTCGATGCCATGGCCGGGCGGCAGTGACGTTTCGCGCACGAACGTGCCCCGGCCCGTCTCTCCGCTCACCAGGCCCATGGCCTCCAGTTCGGCATAGACGCGGCTGGCCGTGACCAGGGCCAGCCCTTCACGGGCGGCCAATTGCCGGTGTGTGGGCAAGCGCGTGCCGGGCGGCAAGCGGCCCGAGCGGATATCGACGGCAAAAGCATCCACCAGGGTTTTGTAACGGGAGCGCGGCATCGTGGCTTGTATCCATGACAATATTTTGATTGTCATCCATCTTCGGTCATAGGATGTAACACATGCAACCCTGCCCTCGGGCAGTACCGCGTAAGGGCAGCCCTGAACGGCGGCCTGGCCGCTGGGCTGCCCTCTACCTTGAGCGTGAAATACGATGCAACGGACCTCTGCCCTGCACCCTTCGATGACAGGCAACACCCTGAGCGGCTGGATCAACGGCTTTATCGGCGTGCTTATTTTCAGCGCTTCAATGCCCGCTACACGGGTGGCGGTGCAGGCATTCGACCCGGTTTTTCTGACGGCTGCCCGCGCCACGATTGCCGGTGCACTGGCGTTGAGTTTGCTGGCGGTGTTCAAGGCTGCGCGGCCGACACGTCATCAGGTGTTCTCGTTGCTGATCGTGGCTCTGGGTGTGGTGGTGGGCTTTCCGTTGCTGACGGCGTTGGCCCTGCAGCATGTGACCAGCGCACATTCCATTGTATTTCTCGGCCTGTTGCCGCTGTCCACAGCACTGTTTGCCGTGTTACGTGGCGGGGAACGGCCTCGACCGGCGTTCTGGGTTTTCTCGGTGCTGGGCAGCGCACTGGTGGTGACGTATGCGCTCTCTCAGGGCCTGACAGCGGCTCCCGCAGGCGACCTGCTGATGTTTATGGCCATTATTGTTTGCGGACTCGGCTATGCCGAAGGGGCCACGCTGTCCCGAACACTGGGGGGCTGGCAGGTGATTTGCTGGGCGCTGGTGGTGTCGTTGCCGTGCATGGCGATCCTGGCCGTACTCTTGGCCCCCGCCACTTTCGAGGGTATCGGTACACCCGCGTGGCTGGGCCTGGGGTATATCTCGGTGTTCAGCATGCTGATCGGGTTCTTTTTCTGGTATCGCGGCCTGGCGCTGGGGGGGATTGCAGCGGTGGGGCAACTGCAATTGCTCCAACCGCTATTCGGTCTGCTGCTGGCCGCCACGCTGCTGCACGAGACCGTGAGCCTGGGCATGTTCGGTGCAACCGGCGGGGTGATTCTGTGCGTGCTGGCCGCCAAGAAGTTTGCCAAATAAGCACCGGCCGCCACCGCCAAACAAAGCGCACCCGGCAAGACAGACCAAGGTGCGCGGGTTAACCCGAATGACCCGCAAACACGCGATCAGACAAACGCATCGGCGTAGAAATGGTCGGCCACCAGGCCCCGCTGCTCGACATAGTCGCGCCGGGCCGAGTCGACCACAATGGGCGCGCCGCAGGCATACACTTCGTAGTCGCTGAGGCTCTGGAAGTCGCGGCTGACTTGGGCATGCACAAAACCCGTCGCGCCCTGCCAGTCGCACGCTTCACCGGGCTCTGACAGCACCGGCGTGTAACGCAACCACGGCAGCTCGGCTTCCCAGGCCAACAAAGTATCGTGGTGGTAGAGGTCTTCACGGCGACGGCCGCCCCAATAGAGGTACACCGGGCGACGGTTGTTCGGGTGTTCGCGCAGTTGCTCCAGCAATGCCTGGATCGGCGCGAAGCCGGTGCCGCTGGCCAAAAAGATCATCGGCCGGTCGCTGTCACGCAGGAAAAACGAACCATACGGCCCTTCCAGGCGCAGCATGGCCTTGGGCTTGAGGCCCTCGAACACATGGCTGCTGAACACCCCGCCCGGCATGTGACGGATGTGCAGTTCCAGTTGATTGTCGCGCGCCACCCGCGTGGCCATCGAGTAGCTACGGCGGGTGCCGTCCTTGAGCTGCACTTGCACGTATTGGCCGGGGTAGTAGGCAAAGGTCGACCCCGGCGGCAGCGCCAGGCGCACAATGGCCACGTCGTGGCTGACCTTGTCGATCGCCATCACCCGCGCCGCCGTTTGCTGAATGCTGATGCCCCGCAGTTCGGTGACTTCCGGCGCGTCGATCACCAGATCGGACGTCGCGCGGGCGCAGCAAAACAGCGCCAGCCCTTGCTCACGCTCTTCGGCGGTCAACACCGCCAGCGGGCTGTCGTGATGATCGACTTCACCGCTGATGACGCGGCCCTTGCACGAGCCGCACGTGCCTTCACGGCAACTGTGCTTGAGCATCAGGCCATCGGCCAGCGCACCGTCGAGAATGCTGGTGTCGGTGCCCAGCGAATACGCCAGGCCGACGGGTTGTATCTGAACCTGAAAGGCCATAAGCCGCTCCTTGAATAGGGGTCGCACTGCCGAGGGGCTGAATCAGCGCTTGAGCAGATCCAATGCCACGTCCACGATCATGTCTTCCTGGCCGCCGACCATCCGGCGCTTGCCCAGTTCGACCAGAATGTCGAGGGTTTTGAGGCCGTACTTGGCCGCCGCGACTTCGGCGTGGCGCAGGAAGCTCGAGTACAC
>NZ_JASLGE010000038.1 GCF_030150285.1 Pseudomonas sp.
ACAGCCATGCTGTCGATTTGCGGGCTGTAGGTCTGGAAAGTACGCTCTACGCCAACACCGTTGGAGATTTTACGAACAGTGAAAGCACTGTTCACGCCACGGTTACGCTTGGCAATCACTACACCTTCGAAAGCTTGCAGACGCGAACGATCGCCTTCCTTCACTTTCACCTGAACGACGATGGTGTCGCCCGGGGCAAAAGGAGGGATCTCTTTAGTCATCTGCTCTGCTTCGAGTGCAAGGATGATTTTGTTAGTCATGCTGTGCTCCTAAGGTAGATCGTCTGATCTACCATCGATACGTTGTTAACTATCGTCCCGCGCGAGGATGTATTCCTCGAGCAGCTTCTTCTCTTCTCCAGAAAGCGAGCGGCTTTCCAGAAGATCGGCGCGTCGTTCATAGGTCCGCCCAAGGGACTGCTGTAAACGCCAACGCCGGATATGTGCATGATTGCCACTAAGCAATACGTCGGGAACACGCTGATCCGCATACACCTCCGGTCGGGTGTAGTGCGGGCAATCCAGCAGAACATCCGTGAAGGAATCTTCCTCCGCAGAGTCCGCATGCCCTAAAGCTCCGGGCAGCAGTCGTGTAACCGCATCAATCAGAACCATCGCCGGTAGCTCGCCACCAGAGAGTACATAGTCACCAATCGACCACTCTTCATCGACATAAGCATCTATAAAACGCTCGTCAATGCCTTCATAGCGACCTGCAATAAGGATTAATGCTTCCTCATTCGCCAGCTCGCGTACCGCCGACTGATTCAGTTGACGGCCTTGGGGCGACAGGTAAATCACCTTCGCCGCCTCTCCGGCTGCTTCTCTGGCCTGAACCAGTGCATCTTCCAGAGGCTTGATCTTCATCACCATGCCCGGACCACCGCCAAATGGGCGATCGTCCACAGTGTGATGTCGATCCGTTGTGTAGTCTCGCGGGTTCCAACAAGTCAGCTGCAAGAGCCCTTGTTTCACCGCACGACTAGTGATGCCGTAGTCGCTGATGGCGGAAAACATTTCGGGAAACAAACTGATCACTTCTACGCGCAATTTAGCCACGCTTAGAAGTCCGCATCCCAATCCACCTTCATCTCGCCAGCGGCAAGGTCGACGCTCAGCACGCATTGCTCTGTGTAGGGCAACAAGCGATCGCGATCATCCAGGCTACCTGGGCAAGGTTTGACTTCCATGACATCGTTCGAGCCAGTTTCCATCAGGTCAACAATCTTTCCGAGCAATTGCCCTTCAAGGTTGGTCACTTTCAGTCCCTGCAGCTGGTACCAGTAGTACTCGCCGTCGGTCAGTTCAGGAAACAGGTTACGCGGCACGCAGATTTCGAATTCGCGAAGAAGACCTGCTTCATCGCGGTCATCAAGCCCCTTGAGCTTTACAACCAGAAACTTGCCGTTATGAGAACGGCCACTGACCAGCTCTGCCTGTCGTACATCATTACCGCGCCGAAGCGTCAGCTTTTTGTAGTCCAACAGGTTATCAATTGGATCCGTAAAGGAATAAACCTTCACTTCGCCGCGTACGCCGTGAATCGAGTAGATTTTGCCGATAACGATCAAATCATCAGCAGTTTCAGGCGTCACGCTCATATTGCTCAGGCCGCGGCCTTGGCATTAACTTTCACAAGCTGAGCAACGCGCTCAGACATTTGTGCGCCAACGCTCAACCAGTAAGCGAGACGGTCTTCTTTAACGGAGAAACGAACTTCCTGACCACGGGCAACCGGGTTGAAGAAGCCAATTTGTTCCTTGTGGGAACCGTCACGTGGGTTACGGCTATCGGTAACGGTCAAGTGGTAAAACGGGCGCTTTTTGGAGCCGCCAAGGGCAAGACGGATTGTTAGCATGTGTAGATCTTTCCTGTAGTCGGTGCTGCAAATCTAAATGCACAGCGGGCGTAGGTGCCCGAAAGGCCGCATATTCTAAGGAATATCCGGACTTTTGCAAATGTCTTTTTCTGGCGCCTATCGACGCTACATCAAGATTTGCTATAAGGCCGCCACGAATGGCGACAGGTCAGCTCCCGCAAAACGCGGGTTTGCCGGGTGTCTCGCATCACTGCGAGGTGCCTGGGCGCAAGCGCCCGGGCAGGTAATTTACATTTTCGGCATGCCGCCGCCAGGCATCATGGACCCCATGCCACGCATCATTTTGGCCATGCCGCCTTTGGTGGAAAACTTTTTCATCATCTTTTGCATCTGTTTGTGCTGCTTGATCAAACGGCCGATGTCCTGCACCTGAGTGCCGGAACCCATGGCAATACGACGCTTGCGCGAACCGCTGATCATGTCAGGGTCACGGCGCTCGGCCGGTGTCATGGAGTTGATGATGGCTTCCATTTGTTTGAACTGCTTTTCTGCCGCGCCTTGGGCGTTGCCCATTTGCGCCAGGTTGACACCACCCATGTTCGGCAGTTTGTCCATGAGACCGCCAAGGCCACCCATGTTCTTCATTTGCTGCAACTGGTCGCGGAAGTCTTCGAGATCGAAGCCTTTGCCCTTTTTGAGCTTTTTGGCCAGTTTGTCGGCTTTGTCTTTGTCGAGCGTCTGCTCAGCCTGCTCGATAAGGCTAAGCACGTCGCCCATGCCCAGGATTCGCGAGGCAATACGATCCGGGTGAAAGGGTTCCAGCGCATCGCTCTTCTCACCCATGCCGATGAACTTGATCGGCTTGCCGGTGATCGAGCGTACGGACAGTGCTGCACCTCCACGCGCATCGCCGTCGACCTTGGTCAGGATCACGCCAGTGAGCGGCAGCGCATCGCCAAAAGCCTTAGCCGTGTTGGCGGCATCCTGGCCGGTCATGGCATCGACCACAAACAGGGTCTCAGCCGGTTTGACGGCCGCGTGCAACGCCTGGATTTCGGCCATCATTTCGGCGTCGATGTGCAGACGACCGGCGGTATCGAGGATGACAACATCAATGAACTTCAGCTTGGCTTCCGCAATGGCTGCTCGCGCAATGTCCACCGGCTTCTGGCTGAGGTCGGACGGGAAGAAGGTCACACCCACTTCACCCGCCAGGGTTTCCAACTGCTTGATCGCCGCCGGACGGTAAACGTCGGCAGAGACCACCATCACGGTCTTCTTTTTGCGCTCTTTAAGGAAGCGCGCCAGTTTACCCGCCGTGGTGGTTTTACCGGCACCCTGCAAACCGGCCATCAAGACGACAGCTGGTGGCGTGACATTAAGGACCAGGTCCTCGTTGGCAGCACCCATCAGGCTTTCGAGTTCAGCCTGGACAATCTTCACGAACGCCTGGCCCGGCGTCAGGCTGCGCGACACTTCAGTGCCGACAGCGCGCTCTTTGACCGCGTTGACGAAGTCTTTGACCACGGGCAAAGCCACGTCGGCTTCCAGCAACGCCATGCGCACTTCACGCAGGGTGTCTTTGATATTGTCTTCGGTCAGCTTGGCCTTGCCGGTGACATGGCGCAGCGTCTGCGAGAGACGATCGGTTAAATTTTCAAACATGCGCGATCCTTTCAGGCCCAAAGTAGACCGGGGTTAATGCGCCCAGCCCGTGTAAAACTGATGCTCAGCGAGCCTGCGGCGTGGGCAGGTGGCGGATTATAGCGAAGACTGGCAGCCACGGACACCTTACCGTCGGCTTATGTGGCTTTCGTGCACGGGCGGTTGTATGCCAAACTCAGTCCTTTGAGGCCCGCCTAACAGGATTTATGCTCACCTTGTCACCCAGCCTGCTACCCAGCCTCGCCGCCGCCTGCTTATACGCCGCTGCGACCGTTTATCAAGGCACATGCCTACGCCAGGGCACCAAGGCGAACAAACGCCTGCTGGTCACGCTCGGCATTCTTGCCGTCATTGCCCATGCCGCCAGCCTGTTCACCCATTTGCTGACCCCGGCCGGGCTTGAGCTGGACTTCTTCAGCGCCGCCAGCCTGATTGCCGTAGCCGTGATCACTGTGACGCTTGTGGCATGCGCCCGTATTCCGGTCGAGAACCTGTTGCTACTGCTATTTCCCCTGGGCGTACTCACGGTGCTGCTCTCCGAGTTCGCACCCCCCGGTACGGTTCAGGTGATTAATGAAGAACCCGGTATTCTTGTTCATATCCTGCTGTCGATTCTGGCCTACGGCATGTTCACGATCGCCGTGTTCCAAGCCTTGTTGCTGTCGCTGCAGAACTACCAACTCAAGCACAAACACCCTAAAGGCCTGATCAAGAATTTCCCGCCCTTGCAAACCATGGAAAGCCTGCTGTTCGGCTTCCTCTGGGCAGGCTGGTCACTGCTGTCGCTGTCACTGATCTCAGGCTGGCTGTTCCTGGGCAACCTGTTTGCACAGCACTTGGTGCACAAGACCTTGCTTGCTTGCCTGGCATGGGTGGTGTTCAGCGTACTGCTGCTGGGGCGCTATCACTTGGGCTGGCGTGGGCACAAAGCCATTCGCTGGACGTTTGCAGGGTTCTGCCTGCTGATGCTGGCCTACTTCGGCAGCAAACTGGTTCGTGAATACATTCTGCATATCTGACGGTCGATGATTATGGATAGCTTGCCTCCCGGGCCGATACTGGCGGTATTGGCACTTTTGATTGCAGGCGCGGGGTTTCTTGCCGGTTTTTGCGTGCGCAAGCGTGGCGCAATCGTTCAACGCGTCGAAGCCCAACCGCCTCGCAATGAGGCTGGCGGTCAGGATGACGAGCAACCCAGTACCCGCCCGCACCTGCTGTCCGGCATCCGCGCCCTGGATAACATCACGGTTAACGATATCCTGATCCCGCGCAGCGAGGTTGAAGGCCTTAACCTTGACGACCCCATCGAAGACCTGATCGAGCAACTGCGCCAGACCGAACGCACGCGTCTGCCGGTGTTTCATAATGATATCAATCAAGTCGAAGCCATCCTCAACACTCGCCACATCCAGCATTTACTACCGGACGCCAGCCTGACTAAAGAGGCGCTATTGGCAGTCTGCCATGAACCGTACTTCGTCCCCGAAAGCACCCCGTTGCAACTGCAACTGCTGAATTTCCATAAGCAGCAGCGCCGTCTGGGCGTGGTCGTGGATGAATACGGGGAAGTGCTCGGCATTGTGACGCTTGAAGATATCCTTGAAGAAATCGTGGGCGAGTTTGAGAACGAGCAAATCATCGATCACCCGCACATCACCCCTCAACCGGATGGGCGCTTCGTGATTGAGGGTGCAGCTTCAATCCGCGAACTCAACAAGGTCCTGAGCTGGCACCTGCCCAGCGATGGCCCCAAAACCCTCAACGGGCTTGTCACCGAAGCCCTGGAAACCATTCCGGAAACTACGGTTTGCCTGAAAATTGGCCCGTACCGGCTGGAAATCCTCGAGACAGAAGAAAACCGTGTCAGCCGTGTGCTGATCTGGCACAACAGCGTCAAGCCTGGGGCTTAAACGCTGCGTAAGGCCTTCTTACAGTCGAACAAACCGGACTACGGCTGATAATGTGTCCACCCAGTCCCCGCACACGTGTCAACCATGTATCCGGTCTGTACAGCTTTTCAAAGTGACACGGCGTAAGACCACAACCTTAAGTGGCCGTGACCGCAGTAATGGATGGGCCAAAGACGGGGCGGCACCGCTTTTAAAGATCAACAGATCGCGAGCAAGCTCGCTCCTACCCGCGTGAAATACGTCGTGCTTTTGATCTAAAAGGGCCCCCAGTTCTCGGCGCGACAGCGCGACGTCGAAGACGGGGCGGCCCCTCCTACACGGGTTACAGCTCTACAACAACCGCTTGAGCGGCGCGAGTGGCTTTTGCGCGGGCCGCTTCAATCGACTCGTCACGGGCCAGGGCGACGCCCATACGGCGCTGGCCATTGACCTCTGGCTTGCCGAACAGGCGCAAAGCCGTGTCCGGTTCGCTCAAGGCTGCGCCCAGGTTGGCGAAGGCCGTCTGGGTGGATTGACCTTCCACCAGAATCACCGCCGAAGCCGATGGCCCAAACTGACGGATCAAGGGAATCGGCAACCCCAGAATCGCCCGCGCGTGCAGGGCGAACTGCGACAAATCCTGAGAAATCAGCGTCACCAGCCCGGTATCATGCGGACGCGGTGATACTTCGCTGAACCATACCTGATCGCCTTTGATAAACAGTTCGACACCAAACAACCCACGCCCGCCCAAGGCTTCAGTGACTGCTTTGGCCACGCGCTCGGACTCAGCCAAGGCAATCGGGCTCATCGCCTGTGGTTGCCAGGATTCCTGATAATCGCCCTTCTCCTGACGATGACCGACCGGCGCGCAGAATGTAGTGCCGCCGATATGGCGCACCGTCAGCAAGGTAATTTCGTAGTCAAAATCGATAAAGCCTTCGATGATGACCCGGCCCTTGCCCGCACGGCCGCCTTCTTGCGCGTAATCCCACGCCTTCTGTACGTCGTCAACGCTGCGCAGCAAACTCTGGCCTTTGCCCGACGAACTCATCACCGGTTTGACCACGCACGGGAAGCCCAGGTCTTCGACCGCTTTGCTGTAGTCCTCGAAAGTGTCAGCGAAGTGGTACGGCGAGGTCGGCAAGTCCAGCTCTTCAGCGGCCAGGCGGCGGATGCCTTCCCGGTTCATGGTCAGCGACGTGGCACGCGCAGTCGGGATCACGGTAAAGCCTTCGGCTTCCAGTTCGACCAGTGTCGCGGTGGCGATGGCTTCGATTTCTGGAACGATGTAGTGCGGCTTTTCCAGTTCGATGACGGCACGCAGTGCGGCGCCGTCCAACATGTTGATCACGTGGCTGCGGTGCGCAACCTGCATGGCCGGGGCATTGGCATAGCGATCAACGGCAATCACCTCAACGCCCAAACGCTGCAATTCGATGACGACTTCTTTACCCAACTCGCCGCAGCCACACAGCAATACGCGGGTCGCGGTCGGCGACAGTGGAGTTCCGATACGGGTCATTTCAGGTCCTCAAGGAAGCAAATCATCGAAGGCGCTTGCAACGCTCGCGCCTGCCGGGAAGAAAGGCCAGTATTTTACATGATCCAGCGTCTCAGGCTTTAGCTTGGTTGGCTTTGCGCAACCGCCAGGCCATGGCCAGCCAGACACAGGTCACACCGGCAAATTTTGAAGCCATCGCGGTAATGATCACGCCGGGGGTAAACGCGTCGATCATGCCGAAAAAGATAAAGGTATCAATGGGGATGCTCAGCGCCGAGCTGATCCAGAGCCGGTCGTGCAACGGCCGCCGGGTGATGCTGAACACCAGCCAGTCAATGCATTCGGACACGGCAAATGCCGTGGCACTTGCCAGCGCAATCGAAGGGTCGGAGGTGGCATAAGACAGCACCAGCGCCGCCAGCATGGCGAGCAGCGCGCCATGACCGTAGCGGGTTTGCACCATGTCACGCAGTACAAACACCAGCCCGCCCCAGGCCGACCAGATAATGTCCAGGTGCGGAGCCGAGGAAAACGCGTAGTTGATCAAGACGACGCTGGCGATATAAGCGATAAGGAACAGCATGGGAGCGAGCGACACCTCTAAATAAGGCGCACAGGGTACTTGAGTCGTACCCGATTTTGTAGGCGCGAGCTTGCTCGCGATCGTTCAACAGATCAAAAAACCGCGCCTACAGGGGTTATGGCTGGCTGCCCAGCACCCACATCACGCCGCTGGACTTGGCACGCTCATGACACAGCATCAACACGGCGCGGCGCTCGAGGTTGGTCATGCGGCTCCAACGGCTGATTTCGGCCACGGTTCGCTGGCAACCGGTGCACACGTCATCGTCATCCAGCGCGCAGATATTCACGCAGGGTGAGGCGACTGGGCGCTCTTCGTCATTCATCGTCTTGCACCGCCAGGTCACGGGCATAGCGCTGGCCGTTTTTGACGTAGTGATCGGCGCTGGCTTCAAGGCGCTTTTTTTGCTCATCGGTCAATTCGCGTACCACTTTGCCCGGCGACCCCATCACCAGCGAACCGTCGGGAATTTCTTTGCCTTCACCGATCAGTGCGTTGGCTCCGATGATGCAATGCTTGCCGATTTTAGCGCCGTTGAGGATCACGGCATTGATACCGATCAGGCTGTAATCACCCACCGTACAGCCGTGCAACATGGCGTTATGGCCAATGGTTACGCCCGTGCCCAGTGTGAGCGGGTAGCCCATGTCGGTGTGCATCACCGCTCCATCCTGCACATTGCTGTGCTTGCCGATCAGGATCAGTTCGTTGTCACCGCGCAGAACGGCATTGAACCAGACAGTGGCACCCTCCTCCAGCCGTACTTTGCCGATCAATGTGGCGGTGGGGGCTGTCCAACTGTCGGGGTGAGTGTCGACGATTGAATCGCCCAAACGGTATTTCATGTGAAAGTCCTCACGGCTGGCATGGCTGTCTAGGAACAGCTCTAGAGTTGGGTAAAACGTTCAGGCGGGATGTGCAGGTTAATATTGAGGTCGTCGTAAAGCAGGTTCATCAGCTCGACAATCATGATGGCCGTCAATCCCCAGATCTTGTAACCCTCATAGCGGTAGCTCGGCACATACCAACTGCGCCCCTGATAGTCGATACGGTGAGTGTGCTCACGCGGGTCCTCGCGGAAAAAATCCAGTGGCACGCTGAAGACTGCGGCGATCTCGGCATCGTTGGCCAAATATTCGACGTAATCCGGAACCACGCCCACGTATGGTGTGACCTGTATGCCGTGTAATGAAATCAATGGGCTGAGCGGCCCGACGATTTCGACAAGGCCGGGCGGCAAGCCTATTTCTTCTTCGGCTTCACGTAGCGCGGTAAACACCAGGTCCGGGTCTTCAGGGTCCCGCCGCCCACCCGGAAAGGCTACTTCGCCACCATGGGTCGAGAGCCCGCTGGCACGCAGGGTCAAAATCAATTCCGGTTCGTCGCTGCGGGTTACCGGCAGCAACACAGCAGCTTCAGGGAAACGGCGTTCGGTATTTAACGTCCGTGGGGTATAGCGACTTACACGGCTAAGCAGCTCGTCCAGCATAGGTCATCTCGATCCGTCACTTGTCGGGCATCATGCACCAAATTGCACGGGGCACCCAAGCCCCACTCTGTCGCAGGTCGTGAAAGAGACACTTGCTGTCCACCGGGCGCAGGGCCAAGATAGCCGCTGCCCCAAGAGAACACAGCATGAAATTTTGCAGCCTATGCGGCCACTCAGTCAGTCAACGCATCCCTGAAGACGATTCTCGTCTGCGTTATGTCTGTGACCATTGCCAGACCATTCACTACCAAAACCCCAATATTGTTGCCGGCTGCTTGCCGACCTGGGGCACGCAGGTGCTGCTGTGTCGGCGCGCCATCGAGCCCCGCAAAGGCTACTGGACACTGCCCGCAGGCTTTATGGAAAACGGTGAAACCGTTGAGCAAGCAGCCCAGCGCGAAACCCTGGAGGAAGCCTGCGCCCAGGTCGAGCACCTGGAAATCTACACGCTGATTGATGTTCCTCATATCAACCAGGTGCATATTTTCTATCGTGCCCGGCTGCAAAGCCCCGATTTCGCCGCTGGCATTGAAAGCCTGGAGGTGCGCTTGTTCGATGAAGCTGACATCCCTTGGTCAGCACTGGCTTTTCGCACAGTCAGCCGTACCTTAGAATGCTTTTTCGCTGACCGTCAGAGCGACACCTACCCTGTGCGCAGCGAAGCCGTAGCGCCGCTGAGCGACCTGATCAAACCCCAACAATAAGGTTGTCCGCCTTGCACCTCAGGAATACCCCTCTCATGCGTTGGCTGTTCGCTGCCCTCTGCCTGTTTTTTGCCGTTACTTGCCAAGCCTCTGTTGTCATCACCGTGAACGGCAAACCCGTCGATAAGAATCAGGTCCTCAAACCTGCTTCCACTCAGAAAACCGTCCAGGCCGGACAACGCATCGACAAAATTTTGGTCATCAAGTCCACACGCCGACTTGAACTCATCAGCAACGGCCAACCAATCAAGACCTACCGTATTTCATTGGGCAAACAACCCAAGGGGCATAAAATGCGTGAGGGCGACAAACGCACGCCCGAGGGCATCTATTGGGTCGACTGGCGCAAGAGAAGCAACAAATTCAACCTGGCGATGCACATTAACTACCCTAACATCAGCGATGCTGCCACTGCCCGGCGCGAAGGCGTGAACCCGGGCTCCATGATCATGATCCACGGCACCCCGGACAGCGAGGAAAACCCTGAAGAGCTGTTCCACACGCTGGACTGGACCGATGGCTGTATCGCAATGAAAAACTACGAAATGCGCGAAGTCTGGAACCTGGTCAAAGACGGCACGATGATTGAAATCCGCCCCTGAAAGCCTTCCCGGCAAACCATAAAAAAGCCCGCTGACCGTTACCGGTTCAGCGGGCTTTTTGTTTGGCCAGTGGCTAAAGGTCAGCCAACTGCCATACCTCATACGCGGGGGTTTCATAGGGGTGGCTGAGCTTGAGCGCAGCCACCACCTCGCGTATCAGATCGTCTGCAACGACCAGCTCAACCCTCCACTCGCCGACGTATTCGACCAGGCCGGTTTGCCCAATGAACGGCTGGCTGCCATCCAGTGCACGAAACTGGCCCTGCCCCATCGTCTGCCAGGCGCAGTGATCATAAGTGCCGATGCGACCACCACCGGCCGCGAATACAGCGTCCTTGACCACCTCAACATGGCTTGGCGGTACGAAAAAGCTGAGCTTGTACATGCTTAGTCGACCCACACGCGCGCGTTGCGGAACATGCGCAGCCAAGGCGCATCTTCGTTCCACTCTTCCGGACGCCACGAGTTCTGCACGGCGCGGAACACCCGCTCAGGGTGCGGCATCATGATCGTCACGCGGCCGTCACGGCTGGTCAGGCCGGTAATCCCGCGCGGCGAACCGTTCGGGTTAGCCGGGTAGCGCTCAGTCACTTTGCCGTGGTTGTCGACAAAGCGCAGCGCGACACAACCTGACTGGTCAGCTTGCAGCAAGGCTTCTTCACTGGCGAACTCAGCATGACCTTCCCCGTGCGCGATAGCGATTGGCATACGCGAACCGGCCATACCTTGCAGGAAAATCGAGTTCGACTCCTGAACCTGAACCATCGCAACACGGGCTTCGAACTGCTCGGAACGGTTACGCACAAAGTGCGGCCAGAACTCGCTGCCCGGAATCAGCTCGCTGAGGTTGGACATCATCTGGCAACCGTTGCACACGCCCAGCGCGAAGCTGTCGGCACGCTCAAAAAAGCCCTGGAACGCATCACGAGCGCGGGTATTGAACAAGGCCGATTTAGCCCAGCCTTCACCGGCACCCAACACGTCACCGTAGGAGAAGCCGCCGCAGGCAACCAGCCCCTTGAACTCATTCAGGTCGACACGGCCGGCCAAAATGTCGCTCATGTGCACGTCGATGGCATTGAAACCGGCACGGTCAAACGCCGCTGCCATTTCTACCTGACCATTAACGCCCTGCTCACGCAGCACGGCCACTTGAGGGCGGATGCCTTTTTTGATGTACGCCGCGCTGATGTTGTCGTTGACATCAAAACCGAGCTTGGCATTCAGGCCCGGATTGTCTTCTTCCAGCAGCACGTCGAACTCTTGGTCGGCGCACTCGACATTGTCACGCAGACGCTGGATCTGGTAGCTGGTTTCTGCCCACTGACGCTGCAGCAAACCGCGCTGGCCTTCAAAGACCGTCTCGCCCATCAGGCTGATGCTGATTTCACTGTTGTTAAGCGGTTGGCCGATAACAGCCACACAGTCGCCCAAGCCCGCCGCGCTGAACTGCGCCAGCACGCCTGCAGTCGAATCCTGGCGAACCTGGATAACGGCCCCCAGCTCTTCGTTGAACAGAATGGCCGGGACTTCACGGGTGTTTTCAGTCAGGCAATCAAGGTTCAGGCTCAGACCACAATGACCGGCGAAGGCCATTTCCATCACGCTGGTCAGCAAACCACCATCGGAACGGTCGTGATAAGCCAGCAGATGACCATCGGCGTTCAGGCCCTGGATGACCGCGAAGAAAGCCTTGAGGTCTTCAGCGTCGTCAACGTCCGGTGCCAGCTTGCCCAGCTTGCCGTAGGTTTGCGCCAGGATAGAAGCCCCCATACGGTTTTGACCGCGGCCCAGGTCGATCAGGATCAGATCGGTCAGGCCTTTGTCCATGCGCAGCTCAGGCGTCAGGGTCTGGCGAACATCGAGCACCGGCGAGAAGCCGGTCACGATCAGCGACAACGGCGAGGTCACGCTCTTGTCAGTACCCTCATCGTTCCAACGGGTTTGCATCGACATCGAGTCTTTGCCTACCGGGATGGTGATGCCCAACTCAGGGCACAACTCCATACCGACCGCTTTGACCGTGTCGTACAGACGGGCATCTTCGCCTGGGTGGCCCGCGGCCGACATCCAGTTGGCCGACAACTTGATGTCGGAAATTTTGCCAATCCGCGACGCGGCGATGTTGGTCAGGGTTTCGCCAATGGCCATGCGGCCCGATGCCGGGGCATCCAGCAGAGCCAGCGGTGTACGCTCGCCCATCGCCATCGCTTCACCGGTGTACACGTCGAAGCTGGTGGCGGTGACGGCAACGTCAGCCACAGGCACTTGCCACGGGCCGACCATTTGGTCACGGGCAACCAGGCCGGTGATGCTACGGTCGCCGATGGTAATCAGGAAGCTCTTGCTGGCGACCGCCGGGTGGTGCAGAACACGCTCGACACACTCGGCAATACTCAGTTGCGCCGGGTCGAAGTCATCGCCCAGCTCTTGCTCACGCACAGCCGAACGGTGCATCCGCGGAGCCTTGCCCAGCAGAACCTCCAGCGGCATGTCTACCGGGTTGTTACCGAAATGGCTGTCGGTGACAGTCAATTGAGGCTCGGCAGTGGCTTCGCCAACCACCGCAAACGGGCAGCGCTCACGCTCACAGATGGCCTGGAAGCGCTCGAAGTCTTCAACACCCACGGCCAGAACATAACGTTCCTGGGACTCGTTGCTCCAGATTTCGTGCGGGGCCATGCCCGGCTCGTCGTTTGGAATGTTGCGCAATTCGAAACGGCCACCACGCTCGCCGTCGTTCACCAGCTCAGGGAAGGCGTTGGACAGGCCACCGGCACCCACATCGTGAATAAAGCTGATCGGGTTTTTGTCGCCCAACTGCCAGCAACGGTCGATAACTTCCTGGCAACGGCGTTCCATTTCCGGGTTTTCGCGCTGTACCGAAGCGAAATCAAGGTCTGCCGAGCTTGCGCCGGTCGCCATGGAGGACGCTGCACCGCCGCCCAGGCCGATCAACATGGCCGGGCCACCCAGCACGATCAGCTTGGAGCCGACGGTAATCTCGCCTTTTTTGACGTGTTCTTCGCGAATGTTGCCCATACCACCCGCCAACATGATTGGCTTGTGATAACCCCGCACTTCGTCGCCACGCGGGGTGGTGATGGACTGCTCAAAGGTACGGAAATAGCCGGTCAGGGCCGGACGACCGAATTCGTTGTTGAACGCAGCGCCGCCCAGCGGGCCTTCGATCATGATGTCCAGCGCATTAACGATGCGCTCGGGCTTGCCGTAAGGCACTTCCCACGGCTGTTCAAAACCCGGGATCTGCAGGTTGGACACGGTAAAACCGGTCAGGCCAGCCTTTGGCTTGGCACCGCGGCCGGTCGCGCCCTCGTCACGGATTTCGCCGCCGGAACCGGTCGCGGCCCCAGGGAACGGGGCAATGGCAGTCGGATGGTTGTGCGTCTCGACTTTCATCAGGATGTGCACCGGCTCCTGCACCGCGCCGTACTGGCGGGTTTCAGGGTTCGGGAAAAAACGCCCCGCTACGCTGCCGACGATGACCGAGGCGTTGTCCTTGTAAGCCGACAACACGCCTTCGCTGTGCATCACGTAGGTGTTCTTGATCATGCCAAACAGGCTTTTTTCCTGGCTTTGGCCATCGATGTCCCAACTGGCGTTGAAGATCTTGTGACGGCAATGCTCGGAGTTCGCCTGGGCAAACATCATCAGTTCAATGTCGTGCGGGTTGCGGCCCAGACCATTGAACGCATCGACCAGGTAATCGATTTCGTCTTCAGCCAGGGCCAGGCCCAATTCAACGTTGGCCTTCTCCAGGGCGGCGCGGCCACCGCCCAACACGTCGATTGCAGTCAACGGCTTGGGTTCGGCGTGACTGAACAGGCCACTGGCCTGCTCAAGGTTGCCCAGTACAATTTGTGTCATGCGGTCATGCAGGACCGAGGCAATCAGTTCGGCTTGCGCCTCGCTGAATTGTCCCGCCACATAGAAAGCGATACCGCGTTCCAGGCGCTGAACGTTCGCCAGGCCACAGTTACGGGCAATGTCACTGGCCTTGCTCGACCACGGAGAAATAGTGCCAAAACGCGGCAATACCAGGAACAGCCGGCCAGTCGGCTCTTGGACCGGCACACTTGGGCCGTACTTCAGGAGACGAGCCAGTACCTGCTGTTCATCGCTGGTCAACTCCCCCGTTACATCGGCAAAGTGGGCGAATTCAGCATACAAACCACTGACAGCCGGAACCTTTTGGTTCAGTTGTACCAGGAGTTTGCTGTGGCGAAAGGCAGAAAGGGCAGGAGCGCCGCGCAGGATCAACATCTTCGGGACAGCCTCGGGAGGGGTGTGCTTTGAGGCCCGGCATTCTAGCCTAAACCATCGGCAACAGCACCCGAAACGGCACACCAGACGCACGCCTGGCTCCACTAACCGACCAAGGCCTTATTCTTTATAGCTATCAACACGCACGCAGCCCTGCTTTACGACGCTTTAAACATCGAGCAAAGCCTTACCCTGCCAGGGTTTTAACGAAATTAAACGCGGATATCCGAACGACTGCGCGTTGTCGATATATGGCACCCGCGCTGCTTTGCGTATACTGGAAGGATGTTTTCTCTAACTGCATTCCGCCCGCGTTGCGCCAAATGGCTCCTCGCAACCGGACTCTTCCTGATGCTCGGTGCCTGCGTTGAAAAACCCAGCACCCTTGAGCGTGTAAAGGAGGATGGTGTACTGCGGGTGATTACCCGCAACAGCCCGGCGACCTATTTTGAGGACCGCAATGGCGAAACCGGCTTTGAATACGAGCTGGTCAAGCGCTTTGCCGATGACCTGGGGGTCGAGCTGAAGATCGAAACAGCCGACAACCTCGACGACATGTTCAATCAACTGAGCCAACCCGACGGCCCGGTTTTAGCGGCTGCCGGCCTCGTCAGCAGCGACAGGCGCCTGCAGCAAGCCAAGTTCTCTCATCCTTACCTCGACGTCACACCCCAGATCATCTACCGCAACGGCCAATCCCGCCCCACTACGACGGCAGACCTGGCAGGCAAGCGAATCACGGTACTCAAAGGCAGCAGCCATGCGGACCAACTTGCGGAACTCAAGAAGCAATACCCCGGCATTGAGTACGACGAATCTGATGCCGTCGAGGTCGTTGACCTGCTGCGCATGGTGGACGAAGGGCAAATTGATCTGACATTGGTGGACTCCAACGAAGTCGCCATGAACCAGGTCTACTTTCCCAACGTACGCGTGGCCTTCGACCTGGGAGATGCCCGCAGCCAGCGCTGGGCCGTCGCCGCAGGTGAAGACAACAGCCTGCTCAATGAAATCAACGAATACCTCGACAAAGTCGAAAAAAATGGCACGTTGCAACGCCTGAAAGACCGTTATTACGGCCATGTCGACGTGTTGGGGTATGTAGGTGCCTATACCTTTGCCCAGCACCTGCAACAGCGCCTGCCCAAGTACGAAAAGTTTTTCAAGGAAGCCGCCAAGAAGGAAGGCGTCGATTGGCGTCTGCTCGCCGCAATGGGTTATCAAGAGTCGTTGTGGCAACCGGCCGTTACCTCCAAAACGGGCGTGCGCGGCCTGATGATGCTGACCCAGAACACGGCACAGGCAATGGGTGTCTCCAATCGCCTGGATCCCAAACAGAGCATTTACGGTGGCGCGAAGTACCTGTCGCTGATCAAGAGTGAACTGGACAGCGACATTGCCGAACCTGATCGCACCTGGTTCGCACTTGCGGCCTACAACGTTGGTGGGGGTCACTTGGAAGATGCCCGCAAGCTGGCGAAGAAAGAAGGCCTGAACCCTAACAAATGGCTGGACGTGAAGAAAATGCTGCCTCGCCTTGCGCAAAAGCAGTGGTACAGCAAAACCCGTTATGGCTATGCCCGTGGTGGTGAGCCTGTGCACTTTGTCGCCAACATCCGTCGGTATTACGACATCCTGACGTGGTCAACCCAGCCTCAACTTGAAGGCGACCAGGTCGCTGACGGCAAGCTGCATATCCCGGGCATAGACAAAACCAAGCCCAAAGAAGAACCACAACTGTAGGATGTGCAGGAGCGAGCTTGCTCGCGACCTTTTAAGCTTTACAAGATCGCGAGCAAGCTCGCTCCTACAGATGGCAGAGTTTGTGGGAATGAGCTTGCTCGTGATCTTTTGATCTAAGGGCACCCCGCCAACCCTGTGTCCGGTCGCTACAGCTTTTCAAAGCAGCGCGGTGTAAGGCCGGAACCTTAAGTGAGCGTTACCGCAGCAATGAATAGGGCTGCTGAACGACAGCGCGGCACCGAAGACGGGACGACCCCTCCTACACGCTCAGGGTGTGGCTTACGCTTTTGAAGCCGCCAGAATCAGTGCCTTCATCTCAGAAACTGCCGACTTGAAGCCGACAAACAGTGCATGCGCAACCAATGCATGGCCAATGTTCAGCTCGTTGATACCCTTGATCGCCGCCACTGCCTCGACGTTATGGTAGTGCAAGCCATGACCGGCGTTAACGATCAGCCCCTGCCCCAAACCAAACGCGACACCCTCGGCGACGCGCTGCAGTTCTTCAGCCACCGCGGTCGGTGTCAGGGCATCGGCATAACGGCCGGTATGCAGCTCGATGGCTGGCGCACCGACACGGCGCGAGGCCTCAATCTGACGCTCGTCCGCATCGATGAACAGGGACACTTCACAGCCGATTTTGGACAAACGCTCGACCGCGGCCTTAATCCGCGCTTCCTGACCCGCCACATCCAGACCGCCTTCAGTGGTCAACTCCTGGCGGGTTTCAGGGACAAGGCACACATGCGCCGGGCGAATACGCTCAGCAAACGCCATCATCTCTTCGGTGACGCCCATTTCGAAGTTCATGCGCGTTTGCAGCACATCCTTGAGCACCAGCACATCGCGCTCTTGAATATGGCGGCGGTCTTCACGCAGGTGCACGGTGATGCCATCGGCCCCCGCTTCTTCCGCGTCCAGCGCCGCCTTGACAGGGTCAGGGTAACGGGTGCCGCGCGCCTGACGCAGTGTGGCTACGTGATCGATATTCACGCCAAGAAGAATGCGATTGCTTTGGGTCACGTGGGCTCTCCTGAAGAGTTGAAGATTCGGCGCACAGCATACCGGTCTATTCAGGGCTTGCGAAACAACTCGCGGCTCGCCAGGGGCTTGCCCGCCAAATGAACCGCCAGGGCTTGACGCATCAGCCGTTTGGCAGCCGATAAAGCGCCGACGGCACTCCAGTCGGCCTCGGCCATCGCCTGCAGTTCAGCGCCGTGAAACAACCCGGGCTGCACGAGGTAAATACGCTCCAGACCGGCATCCACCTGTAAGCGGTACATGCCCTCCACGGCGACTGGCTCACCCTGGATATCCTGCGTCAGCGAAAAACCGTAGCCCAAGTCATCCAGCAAACGCCACTCGAATGCCCGCAACAAGGGCTCCAGCGCTCGCCCTTCGGCCAAGGCCAGCAGCGTAGCGGCGTAATGATCAAATACGGCCGGGTGAGGGTCTTCGGCAGGTAACAGACGAATCAGCAATTCGTTGAGATAGAGCCCGCTGAACAATGCCTCACCGTTGAGCCAGGTTGAAAGGCCAGCACTTTCCATGCGCCCGACATTTTTCAGCTCACCGCGACCATGGAATTCAACCTCCAGGGGCACAAAGGGGCGCGCCAACGTACCCGCCTTGCCCCGAGCGCTGCGCAGCACCGCACGCAGGCGCCCTTGCGGCGTGATGAAATCCACCAGCGCACTGGTTTCACGGTAAGGACGGCTGTGCAGGACATAAGCGAGTTGAGGGACGATGGTTTTGCTGGACATGAGAGTCAAGTATCTCTGGTGGTTCACACCGCCCGCAAAAACAGGTTCGACACTGATTCAGCAGGAGCGAGCTTGCTCGCGATCTTTTAACCCGGATCGCGCCGATGGCATCACAAGCAAGCCCACTCCATTGGGCTATTACAGCGGTTAGAGATCGCCGTAGCCCAACGAACGCAGGGCGCGCTCGTCATCGGACCAGCCACCTTTCACTTTCACCCACAGGTTCAGCATGATTTTGGAGTCGAACAGCAGCTCCATATCCTTGCGCGCTTCGGTGCCGATGCGCTTGATACGCTCACCCTTGTCGCCAATGATGATTTTCTTCTGACCGTCGCGCTCAACCAGAATCAACGCATGGATGTGCAGCGTCTTGCCCTGCTGCTTGAACTCTTCGATCTCAACAGTGATCTGGTACGGCAGCTCGGCACCCATCTGACGCATGATCTTTTCGCGAACCAGTTCAGCGGCCAGAAAGCGGCTGCTACGGTCGGTGATCTGATCTTCCGGGAAGAAGTGATCATTTTCCGGCAGGTGCTCAGCAATCACACGCTCGAGAGCATCGAGGTTGTGACCATGTTGCGCGGAAATAGGAATGATCTGCGCGTTTGGCAACTGCTCCTGAAGCCAGCTCAGGTGCGGCATCAGTTCGGCCTTGTCTTCGATACGGTCGGTCTTGTTCAACGCGACGATCAGCGGGCCCGTTACATACTGAACACGCTCAAGCACCATCTGGTCTTCGTCGGTCCACTTGGTGCGATCAACAACAAAAATCACCACATCCACGTCTTTCAACGCCGCTGAAGCCGTTTTGTTCATGTAGCGGTTCAGGGCTTTTTCACCACCTTTGTGCATACCCGGGGTATCCACATAGATCGCTTGCACGTCGCCTTCGGTCTTGATGCCCAGCATGTTGTGGCGGGTGGTCTGCGGCTTGCGCGAGGTGATTGCCAGCTTTTGACCCAAAATATGGTTCAACAGTGTGGATTTACCCACGTTAGGTCGACCAACAATGGCGACATAGCCACAGCGTGTTGCAGTTGAATCAGTCATGGCCATTCTCCACGCCAAGGGCAATCAGTGCTGCGGCGGCCGCTACCTGTTCGGCAATGCGACGGCTCACGCCCTGTCCCCGGCTTTTTTCATTCAATAAGGCAATTTCGCACTCGACAAAAAAAGTGCGGCAATGCGGCTCGCCCTGGATATCCACCACTTCATAACGTGGCAGCTCACAGGCACGCGATTGCAAGAATTCTTGCAGGCGGGTTTTAGGGTCTTTGTTGGTATCGACCAGGGTCAGGGTTTCGAACTCACTGGCCAGCCAGGACAGCACGCGATCGCGAGCGACTTCCATACCGGCGTCCAGGTAAATGGCCCCAATCAGTGCTTCAAGGGCATCAGCGAGGATCGATTCACGTCTAAAGCCGCCACTTTTCAGCTCACCCGAACCTAGCCGCAGGTACTCGCCCAGCTCAAAGCCACGAGCCAGCACGGCCAAGGTTTCACCTTTTACCAGGCGTGCACGCAGACGCGACAGCTGACCTTCACGGGCCAGTGGAAAACGGTCAAACAGCGCTTCACCGGCCACAAAATTGAGGATGGCATCCCCCAGAAACTCAAGACGCTCATTATTGCGCCCCGCAAAACTGCGGTGAGTCAAAGCCAGAACCATCAGTTCCTGGTCCTTGAAGGTATAGCCGAGCTGACGCTCCAAACGATTTAAAGAAAAACTCACGATTTACCCACGTTGAGTTCGTGGCCGAATGTCACCACCGGACCGATATTAGGGATCAGTGATGCTCGTTTATCGCAGAGCAAATGGACAGGGAACAGGCTGTTCGCCGCCGTCGCACTTAACGCTTTGTTCAAATCCACATCCTGAATACTGTTGACCGACGCACCTGAAGCGGTAGGTCAGCCGAAAGAATCGTCAGGCACCGTCATTATTCGGTTGCCTGAAAAGCATTCGGCGCTGTTATTAACAGCGCCGTCTTGGTTACTTGATCAGCCCTACCCGCGAGAAGTTAGGCAGGTTGCTCATTTTGGGCTCCGGCCAGCTCATCCAGACAGCAAAAGCCTTGCCGACAATATTTTCATCGGGGACCATGCCCAGTTCGTTTTTGGGAATATTCGGGTCATCCCAGTAACGGCTGTCGTTCGAGTTGTCGCGGTTGTCGCCCATCATGAAATAGTGCCCGGCCGGAACCATCCACTCATTATCAGGCGGTGCACGGTAGCGGCTCATTTCCTTGCGGATCATGTGCTCGACCTCACCCAGCTTCTCTTTGTACAACTGCGCACTGCCCAGTGTTCCTGGCTCGGTGCCGACCAGTTGCTCAGCGACCAACTGGTCGTTGACGTAAAGCTTTTTGTCGCTGGTGTAGCGAACCTTGTCACCCGGCAGGCCCACTACACGCTTGATGTAGTTGACCGAAGGATCGCTTGGGTAACGGAACACCATCACATCACCGCGCTTTGGATCACCCACTTCGATAATTTTCTTGTCGATCACCGGCAAGCGGATCCCGTATGAAAACTTGTTCACCAAAATGAAATCGCCAACATCCAGGGTTGGTTTCATCGAGCCGGACGGGATCTGGAAAGGCTCAACCAGAAACGAACGCAACACCAGCACGATGAACAACACCGGAAAGAACGATTTGCCGTACTCAACCAGCAACGGTTCTTTGTTGAGCTTTTCGACTACCTGCCTATCAACCGGCGTAACGCTGGCTTGATAGTGGGCAATGGCCTTACGCCGGCGCGGAGCCAGGAAAACCAAATCGAGCAGCGCCAGCAGACCGCACACGGCAACAGCAATGACCAGCAACAGCGGGAAATTTAGTGACATAGGACCTAGCTATCCAACCTGAGCACTGCAAGGAAGGCTTCTTGTGGAATCTCCACGTTACCCACTTGCTTCATGCGTTTTTTACCGGCTTTCTGCTTTTCCAACAGCTTGCGCTTACGGCTAACGTCACCACCGTAGCATTTGGCCAGTACGTTTTTACGGAGTGCCTTGACAGTGGTTCGCGCCACAATCTGACCGCCAATGGCGGCCTGGATTGCCACGTCAAACATCTGGCGAGGAATCAGTTCTTTCATCTTTTCGGTCAGCGCGCGCCCTTTATAGTGAGCGTTGTCGCGGTGAACGATCAAGGCCAGCGCATCAACCTTCTCACCATTGATCAGAACGTCGAGCTTGACCAGATTCGCCGACTGGTACCGATCAAAATGGTAATCAAGCGAAGCATAGCCGCGACTGGTGGACTTGAGGCGGTCAAAGAAGTCGAGTACCACTTCATTCATCGGCAAATCGTAAGTCACTTGTACCTGAGTACCCAGGAACAGCATGTCGTGCTGAACACCGCGTTTCTCAATGCACAAGGTAATGACGTTGCCCAAGTGCTCTTGAGGCACAAGAATGTTGGCACGCACGATCGGCTCGCGCATGTCTTCAATCATCGACAGGTCAGGCAGCTTGGACGGGTTATCGACGTAAATCGTTTCGCCGGTCTTGAGCAACAGTTCAAAAATTACGGTGGGTGCCGTGGTGATCAGGTCCAGGTCGTACTCGCGCTCCAGGCGCTCCTGGATGATCTCCATGTGCAGCATGCCCAGGAAACCGCAACGGAAACCGAAGCCCAACGCGTCGGAGCTTTCCGGCGTGTATTGCAGTGACGAGTCGTTCAGGGTGAGCTTTTGCAGCGCATCACGGAAGTCTTCAAAGTCGTCGGAGCTGACAGGGAACAAACCCGCGTATACCTGCGGCTGAATCCGTTTGAAGCCGGGCAGTACATCCACATCCGGAGTGGAGCTCAGGGTCAGGGTGTCGCCCACCGGCGCGCCGTGAATATCCTTGATGCCCGCGATGATGAAGCCCACTTCCCCGGCTTTCAGGTCAGTTGTCGCCGTGTGCTTGGGGTTGAACACACCAACGCTGTCCACCAGGTGGATCTTGCCGGTGGATTTAACCAGGATTTTGTCGCCTTTTTTCACACGGCCATGGCGCACGCGAACCAAGGACACAACACCCAGATAATTGTCGAACCAGGAATCGATGATCAACGCTTGCAACGGGTCTTCGATATTGCCGGTCGGCGCGGGAATGGTATGCACCAGACGCTCAAGCACCTCATCAACACCCAGGCCCGTCTTGGCGCTACAGGTCACGGCGTCTGTGGCATCAATACCGATGATTTTTTCAATTTCTTCCTTCACCCGATCCGGATCAGCCTGGGGCAGGTCGATCTTGTTCAGGACAGGCATCACCTCAAGGCCTTGCTCGATGGCCGTGTAGCAGTTGGCTACGGACTGGGCTTCAACGCCCTGCCCCGCATCGACCACTAACAAAGCACCTTCACAAGCCGCCAGGGAACGGCTGACTTCATAGGTGAAATCCACGTGGCCCGGGGTATCAATGAAGTTCAACTGATAGGTATTACCGTCTTTAGCCGTGTAATACAGGGTCACACTGTGGGCTTTGATGGTGATCCCGCGCTCACGCTCGAGGTCCATGGAGTCCAGTACCTGGGCCTCCATTTCACGGGCAGTCAGACCGCCGCACATCTGGATGAAACGATCGGCCAGCGTCGACTTGCCATGGTCAATGTGGGCGATGATGGAGAAATTGCGGATATGACTCAAATCACTCACGGGTCAACACTCAAAAAAAGTCGCAGGCAGACTGCCCGCCGAAAAATAGCCGGGAATT
>NZ_JASLGE010000024.1 GCF_030150285.1 Pseudomonas sp.
GACGTCTACTTCTGCCATCACTTTTTGCGAACTATCGACGTGAACAAGCCAGATTACGGTTCATAATGTGTCCACTATGTCCCCGCACATGTGTCAACCATGTGTCCGGTCTGTACAGCTTTTCAAAGTGGCACGGCGTAAGGCCGGAACCTTAAGTGGCCGTGACCGCAGCAATGGATAGGAATGCTGAACGACAGCGCAGCGTCATCGCGCTTTTAAAGATCAAAAGATCGCGAGCAAGCTCGCTCCTACGCGCGCCCTTTGAGCCACGCTGGCCGATCGGGGATGCTGCCGACTCTCTGGCCTGTTGTTTGCGGTTCTTTCCTTCAACAGCTCATCTTGAACCCTCCCTCATCCAGTGTTGTCGACTAGTCTCTTAGCAGTGCTTGGAGCCTGCCCACTAAAATGAGAGGTGACCCATGAGTCTGTTGCTCGAACCCTATACGCTGCGCCAATTGACCCTTAACAACCGCATTGCGGTCTCACCCATGTGCCAGTACTCCAGCGTCGACGGGCTGGCCAACGATTGGCATCTTGTTCATTTGGGCAGCCGCGCCGTGGGCGGTGCGGGCCTGATCTTCACCGAGGCCACCGCCGTCACGCCTGACGGGCGTATCACTGCCCACGACCTGGGGCTGTGGAACGATGAGCAGATTGAGCCGCTGCAGCGTATTACGCGCTTTATCCGCGCTCAAGGTGCCGTTGCCGGTATTCAACTGGCCCATGCTGGGCGCAAAGCCAGCACTCACCGGCCGTGGCTGGGCAAGCCAGGCAGCGTCACAGTGGAAGAGGGCGGCTGGGTGCCGGTTGGCCCCTCACCCATTGCCTTTGACCCGCAGCACACCGCTCCCACGCCACTGAGCGAAGCGCAAATCAGTGCTCTTATTCAGGCATTTGTCGACGCGGCCCGGCGTGCATTGGAGGCCGGATTCTCTGTGGTCGAGGTGCACGCGGCTCACGGTTACTTGTTGCATCAATTTCTCTCGCCGATCAGTAATCAGCGTCGTGATCAGTATGGAGGTTCCTTCGAAAACCGCATTCGCCTGGTGCTGCAAGTGACCGAGGCCGTGCGCGAGGTCTGGCCACAAGAGCTGCCGATGTTTGTCCGCGTGTCGGCTACCGACTGGGTAGAAGACGGCTGGAACCCTGACGAAACGGTTGAGCTGGCGCGGCGTCTTAAAACACTGGGAGTGGACCTGATTGACGTGTCCTCGGGCGGTACGTCCGCCAGCGCCGAAATTCCGGTGGGGCCAGGTTATCAAACGCGTTTCGCCGAGCGTGTGCGCAAAGAAGCGTGCATTGCTACCGGCACTGTCGGCATGATTACCGAGCCCGCTCAGGCAGAACACATTCTGCGTACAGGGCAGGCGAACCTGATTCTGCTGGCCCGTGAACTGTTACGCGACCCTTACTGGCCGCTGCATGCCGATGATGACCTGGGAGGTAAAAAGGCGACCTGGCCGGCTCAGTACCACCGTGCCACCCATCGCGATCAACCGCTTCATGAATCGGATCTGCGCGATTGATACATTTCTTGAACCCTATGAAGAGAGGCTGCTTATGAATACCCGTGGATTGCTCGACCAGTTACTGAAATCCGGCCAGGACATGCTGGCGAAAAAAACCGGCACTCAAACCGGCGGTGCCGGCAGCCAAGGCGGTTTGGGCAATGTGCTGGGTTCCGGCGGGTTGGGCGGCCTGCTCTCGGGGGCGGGGGGCGGAGTGATGGCTGGCAGCGTGCTGGGCTTGTTGCTGGGCAGCAAAAAGGGGCGCAAGTTTGGCGGCCAAGCGTTGACTTACGGCGGTTTGGCGGCGTTGGGCGTGCTGGCCTATAAAGCGTATGGCAATTGGCAGGCCAACCAGGGCACAGCCCCGCAAATGGAACCCCAGACCATTGACCGCGTGCCTGCACCGCAAGTGGAACAACACAGTCAGGCGATCCTCAAGGCGTTGGTGGCCGCGGCCAAGGCTGATGGCCATATCGATGAGCGTGAGCGTCAGTTGATCGATGGCGAAGTCAGTAAATTGAGTGGCGACCCAGGTTTGCAGCGCTGGCTGCAAGCCGAACTCAACAAGCCGCTTGATCCCGCCGAAGTGGCCCGCGCCGCCAGCACCCCGGAAATTGCGGCAGAAATGTACATCGCCAGTGTGATTCTGGTGGATGAGGAACATTTTATGGAGCGAGCGTACCTGAATGAATTGGCCAAGCAACTGAACCTGGACCCAGGCCTTAAGGCGGAGTTGGAAGCTCAGGTTAAAAACGCCGCCGGTCAACTGGCCTGAAGGAAACCGAATTGCAAAAATAGTTCATTCGAATTGTAGGTTTTTTTACTTGTAGCTGTGAGATCGATCGCAAAGGTCTTACGAATCATCGCGTACCCTCGGCTATACTCCGCTTCATTTGAATGGCCCCCCGAGGATTGACTGTGAAGAACTGGACGTTACGCCAACGCATTTTGGCGAGCTTTGCGGTAATCATCGCCATCATGTTGTTGATGGTGGTTGCGGCGTACTCGCGGTTGCTGTCGGTGGAAAACAGTGAAGAGACGGTTCGCACCGACTCGATCCCCGGGGTTTATTACAGCTCGATGGTTCGCAGTGCCTGGGTCGACAGCTACATTTTGACCTTGCAGTTGGTGGGCTCGTCCGACCACCGCCCGCTGACCAACGAAGATCGCAAACAGTACGCCAGCTTTGAAGAGCGCCTGGACAAAGAGCTGGCGAACTACCGCACCACTATTTTTGATGGTGAGGACCGCAGTTCTTTCGATGAATTTGAACGCCTGCACACTGAGTACGGCCACCGCTTGGCCAATGTGCTTGAGCTTTATGAAAATCAGGAATACGACAAGGCACAGGTCCTGGTTGCCGAGCAGTTGGCACCGATCTGGATGTCAGGTCGCAAGCAACTCAACGCGCTGATTGATGCCAACAGTACGGCTGCCCGTGATGCGGCTGAGTCCATTGCCGAAGCCGTGTTCGCGGCCAAGATCAGTATGTTGATCTCGCTGGTGATTGCCGTGCTTGCTGCCGGGCTGTGCGGCTACCTGCTGCTGCAGGCGATCATGTCGCCGATGAAGCGCATCGTTTCCATCCTTGAAGTCATGCGTTCCGGCGACCTGAGTCGGCGCTTGAACCTGGAGCGCAAGGATGAGTTTGGTGCCGTGGAAACGGGTTTTAACGACATGATGACCGAGCTGACGTCGCTGGTGTCTCAGGCCCAACGGTCGTCTGTTCAGGTCACGACCTCGGTCACGGAAATTGCCGCCACTTCCAAGCAGCAACAAGCCACGGCCACCGAAACGGCGGCCACCACCACCGAGATTGGCGCAACGTCCCGTGAAATTGCGGCCACGTCCCGCGACCTGGTACGCACCATGACCGAAGTGACTTCGGCTGCCGATCAGGCTTCCATCCTGGCGGGCTCCGGCCAGCAAGGCCTGGCCCGCATGGAAGAGACCATGCACTCGGTAATGGGCGCTGCCGACCTGGTAAACGCCAAGCTGGCGATTCTCAACGAGAAGGCCGGCAACATTAACCAGGTGGTCGTGACCATCGTTAAGGTGGCCGACCAGACCAACCTGTTGTCCCTCAACGCCGCCATTGAGGCCGAAAAGGCAGGCGAATATGGCCGGGGTTTTGCCGTGGTCGCCACTGAAGTCCGGCGATTGGCGGACCAAACGGCCGTGGCCACTTATGACATTGAGCAGATGGTGCGCGAAATCCAGTCAGCGGTATCGGCGGGTGTGATGGGCATGGACAAGTTCTCTGAAGAAGTACGCCGTGGCATGTCCGAAGTGCAGCAAGTGGGTGAGCAATTGTCGCAAATCATCCATCAGGTTCAGGCGTTGGCCCCACGGGTACTGATGGTTAATGAGGGCATGCAGGCCCAGGCCACGGGCGCTGAACAAATCAACCATGCATTGGTGCAACTGGGGGATGCCAGCAGTCAGACAGTTGAGTCCTTGCGTCAGGCCAGTTTTGCAATCGACGAACTGAGTCAGGTTGCAGTCGGGCTGCGCAGTGGCGTGTCGCGTTTTAAAGTCTGATGAGTGCTCCTCAAGCCTTGAACGCGGCCGGGACAGTGCCAAGCAAGCGCCTGTTCCTGGTGTTCTATATCGGTGATGAGCGTTATGCCTTGCCGGCCACCGATGTTGTGGAGGTGTTGCCACGTTTACCGCTCAAGCCCATTGCCCAGGCCCCTGCGTGGGTCGCGGGTGTGTTTTCGCACCGAGGGCAAATGGTGCCAGTGATCGACATCAGCGCCATGACGTTTGGTAATACGGCCGTCGAACGCACCAGTACGCGCCTCGTGCTGGTCAACTATCGCGGGCGTTTGCTGGGGCTGATGCTTGAGCAGGCCACCGACACGCTGCGGTGTAGCGCGGATGATTTTCAACCGTATGGCCTGGACAACCGCGACGCACCTTATCTGGGCCCGGTGCGCAAAGATGAGCGTGGCTTGGTGCAGTGGATTACGATCAGTGACTTGCTGACACCTTCCGTGTGTGCGCTGATCTTCCCGCCGGACACTGATGCCGACCAAGGGCAGGTGTTTGCATGAGCGCCGACCAACGTTTTTTCGATTACCTGAAACAGCACATTGGCCTGGATGTGGCCTCTGTCGGCCCGGCGATCATTGAACGCGCCGTGCGCCAGCGTTGCGCGGCATTGAACATGACGGATAACGAGCACTATTGGCAGCGTTTGCTCAGTTCGCAGGATGAGCAGCAAGCGCTGATTGAATCGGTGATCGTGCCCGAGACCTGGTTTTTCCGCTATCCCGAATCGTTTGCCACCCTGGGCCGACTGGCTCGCCAGCGTCTGGCGGACATCGGCAACCGGCGGGCATTACGAATTTTGAGCTTGCCGTGTTCCACCGGCGAAGAACCTTATTCGATTGCAATGGCGCTGTTCGATGCTGGCCTGGCCGGGCATCAATTCAAGGTCGATGCCCTGGATGTCAGCCCGCTGTCGGTGCAGCGCGCCGAACAGGCGCTGTATGGCAAAAACTCCTTTCGCGGCGACCAGACCGATTTTCGCGAACGTTACTTTAGCCTTGAGCCTGACGGCTATCACCTGGCGAGCCGGGTACGCGAGCAAATCCGTTTTTACGTGGGTAACGTGCTGGCCCCGACACTGTTGGCCAGCCACGAGCCGTACGACTTTGTATTTTGCCGCAACCTGTTGATCTACTTTGACCTGAACACCCAGCAGCAGGCACTGCACGTACTTAAACGGCTGACCCGCAATGATGGCGTGCTGTTTATCGGCCCGGCGGAAGGCAGCCTGCTGGGGCGTATGGGCATGCGATCGATGGGGGCACCGCAGTCGTTTGCCTTTTGCCACAGCACCGACCCGTTGCCGGTGATACCGCCCGTTCAACCCGCTGCCGTGGCACCGCCACCTTCAGTGCGCCCGGTGGCACCTGCCATAGCACCGAGCATCCGTCCTTTTGCTTCGCGCGCGCCCACTTCTGTGCCTGCACCGGTTGCCGAGCTGCGGTCGATGCCCGATGAACCTGCGGTGTTGCTCAAGCAGATTGCCGCCTTGGCCAATGAAGGTAACAGCAGCGCTGCCCGCGCGGTCTGTGAACAGTCCTTGCAGCGTTATGGCCCACAGGCCCAAGTGTTTTACTGGTTGGGTTTGCTCAGTGAGGTCGATATGCAGGCGGCTCAAGCCCAAGGGTTTTATCGCAAAGCGTTGTACCTGCAACCCCAGCACGCTGAGGCCCTGGCGCAGTTGGCCGCCTTGCTGGCTTCCCAGGGCGACACCGCAGGTGCCCAGCGTTTGCAGGCCCGTGCAGCCCGTCATGAGCGGGCCGTTCACAGTGAGCGTAAACAATGAGCGGTTTAGCAGCCCAACGTTTGATCCACACCGAAGCCCAGGCCATTGATGACTGCTGGAACCGCATCGGTATCTACGGCGATAAGTCCTGCGCGTTGCTGCCCGAGCACATCCACTGCCGCAACTGTGCGGTGTATTCGGCCGCTGCCACGCGTTTGCTTGATCGCTATGCGTTTGCGCAGGCGCAACAGGACCACTATGCCCCGCAAGTGCTTGAGCGAAAAATCGCCACGCGTTCGCTGGTGGTCTTTCGCCTGGGGGGCGAATGGCTGGGGTTGGCCACGCGCTGTCTGGATGAGGTCGCGCCGATGCAGTTGATTCATTCGCTGCCTCACCAGCGCTCGCGGGCCTTGCTGGGCGTGGCCAACGTGCGCGGAGCGCTGGTGCCGTGCCTGTCGCTGGTGGACCTGCTGGCGCTTGACGCCAGCGTGACCGGTGTGACAACGGCACGGGTGATGCCGCGCATGTTGATCCTCGCGGCCCACGGCGGGCCCGTGGTGGTGCCCGTGGTGGTGCCCGTGGATGAGGTCGATGGGGTTCATAACATTGAAGAACAGGTGTTAGGCACGGCTTCGCTTTCGGGCGAACACGCCAGTGCCAAGTACACGCAAGGCGTACTGCAATGGAAGGGCCGGAGCCTGCGTTGGCTGAATGAAGAGCAATTGCTCAGCGCTATCACCCGGAGCCTCACATGACCCCCGAGCAAATGCGCGATGCTTCGTTGCTGGAGCTGTTCAGCCTTGAAGCAGACGCTCAGACCCAAGTGCTGAACAGCGGTTTGCTGGCCCTGGAGCGTAACCCGCGCCAGGCCGACCAGCTTGAAGCCTGCATGCGCGCGGCGCACTCACTCAAAGGCGCAGCCCGCATTGTCGGGGTGGATGCCGGGGTCAGTGTCGCCCATGTGATGGAAGACTGTCTGGTCAGTGCCCAGGAAGGGCGTTTGTACCTACAACCCGAGCATATTGATGCCTTGTTGCAGGGCACCGACTTGTTGATGCGTATCGCCACCCCGGAGGCCAAGGTGGGCCCGGCGGATATTGACGCTTATGTCGCGTTGCTGGAGCGGTTGCTGGACCCGTCAGCGGCGAATGTGCGCACGGCCTGTGCGCCCCCTGCGTTCGATGTGTCGCAGTTGTTGTTGGCAGAGCCTCTACCCGAGGCTGTCATTGAGCCTGTGGCTGTGCCGGTCGAGCCGCCGGTGATGGCCGAGCCTGAACTGGCACGCCGGCCCCAGCGCCTGACTGAAAGTGGCGAGCGCGTGTTGCGTGTCACGGCGCAACGGCTCAATAGCTTGCTGGATCTGTCCAGCAAATCGCTGGTCGAAACCCAGCGGCTCAAACCTTACCTGGTTGCGCTTCAGCGCCTCAAACGCATGCAGAGCGCCAGTTTGCGTGCCCTGGACACCCTCAGCGAACACCTCAAAATTGTCGGCTTGCACCATGAGGCCGAAGAAGCCCTGGTGGATGCCCGGCGCCTGCTGGCCGAGTCACAGCATGTGCTGAGCGAACAGGCCGCCGAGCTGGATGAGTTCGGCTGGCAGGCGGGCCAGCGGGCGCAATTGTTGTATGACACCGCATTGTCATGCCGCATGCGTCCGTTTGCCGATGTTCTGGTTGGGCAAGAGCGCATGGTGCGCGACCTGGGGCGTGCGCTGGGCAAGCAGATCCGTCTGGACATCGAAGGCGAAAAAACCCAGGTGGATCGTGACGTCCTGGAGAAACTCGAGGCCCCCCTCACGCATTTACTGCGCAATGCCGCCGACCACGGCATTGAGCCGCCTGAACAGCGTTTGCTGGCGGGCAAATCGCCGGAGGGCCAGATTCGCCTGCGCATTTCCCATCAGGCCGGGTTGTTGGTGCTGGAACTGAGCGATGACGGTGCGGGTGTAGACCTGGACCGCTTGCGCCACACTATTGTTGAGCGTCAGTTGTCGACGGCCGCCACAGTGGCGCAGTTGAGTGAAGAGGAACTGCTCAGCTTCCTGTTTCTGCCGGGTTTTAGCTTGCGCGACACGGTGACGGAAGTGTCCGGGCGTGGTGTCGGGCTGGATGCCGTGCACCATATGGTGCGCTTGCTGCGGGGCTCGATTGTGCTGGAGCAAACCTCGGGCAAGGGCAGCCGGTTCCAATTGGAAGTGCCATTGACCTTGTCTGTGGTGCGCAGCCTGGTGGTTGAAGTGGCTGATGAGGCCTACGCCTTCCCGTTGGCGCACATCGAGCGTATGCGCGACCTGGCCCCGGACGATATCGTGCAACTGGAAGGCCGTCAGCATTTCTGGCATGAAGGCCGGCACGTCGGGCTGGTGGCTGCCAGCCAATTGCTGCAGCGCCCCCCCAGCCAAAGTGATGACGAAACCCTTAAGGTGGTGGTGATCCGTGAACGCGAGGCCGTTTACGGGGTGGCGGTAGAACGTTTTATCGGTGAGCGCACCCTGGTGGTCTTGCCGCTGGATCCGCGGCTGGGCAAAGTGCAAGACATTTCGGCCGGTGCCTTGCTCGATGACGGTTCGCCGGTGTTGATTGTGGATGTCGAAGACATGCTGCGCTCCGTCGACAAACTGCTCAACACCGGGCGTCTTGAACGAATCGATCGGCGTAACCGGCACACCGCCGAATTGGCGCGCAAGCGCATTTTGGTGGTGGATGACTCACTGACAGTGCGAGAGCTGCAACGCAAACTGCTGATCAATCGCGGTTATGAAGTGGCTGTGGCGGTTGACGGCATGGATGGCTGGAATGCCTTGCGCGCCGAGCACTTTGACTTGCTGATCACCGACATCGACATGCCGCGCATGGACGGTATTGAACTGGTGACATTGCTGCGCCGGGACAGCCGCCTGCAATCGATGCCAGTCATGGTCGTTTCCTATAAAGATCGAGAAGAAGACCGTCGGCGTGGTCTGGATGCTGGCGCTGACTATTATCTAGCCAAAGCCAGTTTCCATGACGATGCGTTGCTTGATGCTGTGGTTGAACTCATCGGGGGAGCACAGACATGAATATCGCCATTGTGAATGATATGCCCTTGGCCGTTGAGGCCTTGCGTCGCGCCTTGGCCTTCGAACCGGCGCACGAATTGCTGTGGGTCGCCGGTAATGGTGAAGAGGCCGTGAGGTTATGTGCCGAGCAGACCCCCGACGTGATTCTGATGGACTTGATCATGCCGGTGATGGATGGCGTTGAGGCCACGCGCCGGATCATGGCCGAAAGCCCGTGTGCAATTGTCATTGTCACCGTTGACCGTCAGCAAAATATGCACCGCGTATTTGAAGCCATGGGCTTTGGCGCACTGGACGTGGTGGACACGCCGGCGCTGGGCGCGGGCAATGCCAAAGAGGCTGCCGCGCCACTGCTGCGAAAAATCCTCAATATTGGCTGGTTGATGGGCCAGACAGACAAACGGGTCAAACCGACGGCGACGCACACCCGGGCTCCGAGCCGCTGCGGTGGCCTGGTAGCCATTGGCTCATCGGCCGGCGGCCCGGCGGCCCTTGAAACCCTGCTCAAAGGCTTGCCGAGACATTTTTCGGCGGCCATTGTGCTGGTTCAGCACGTGGATCAAGTGTTTGCCGCCGGCATGGCGGAATGGCTGAGCACCTCGTGCGGGCTCGACGTGCGCTTGGCGCGTGATGGGGAAACGCCCCAGCCGGGTTCTGTGTTGCTGGCCGGCACTAATCATCACATTCGTTTGTTAAAAAACGGCACGCTGGCTTACACCGCGGAGCCAGTGAATGAAATATATCGACCCTCGATTGATGTGTTTTTCGAAAGCATCGCCCATTTCTGGAATGGCGATGCGGTAGGGGTGTTGTTAACCGGTATGGGGCGCGATGGGGCTCAAGGGCTCAAACTTATGCGCCAGCAAGGTTTTCTCACCATTGCCCAGGATCAACACAGCAGCTCGGTCTATGGCATGCCCAAAGCCGCGGCAAGTATTAATGCCGCCGTAGAAGTCCGGGCCTTGAACACGATTGCGCCACGCTTGCTGGAGATATTTGCCAAATGAATGACAAAACCCGGCAGGACTGGCTTGAAGGCAGTAATTCAGGTGAACGCGCATGAACGACTTACAGTTGGACGACGTTAGAACAGATGAAAATGCCGCCATGGTATTGCTGGTAGACGATCAGGCCATGATCGGCGAAGCCGTACGCCGGGGTCTGGCACTGGAACAGAATATTGACTTTCATTTTTGTGCCGACCCGCATGAGGCCATTGCCCAGGCGATTCGCATCAAGCCAACAGTTATCCTGCAAGACCTGGTGATGCCGGGCCTGGACGGGTTGACCCTGGTGCGCGAGTACCGCAACCACCCGGCCACCCAGAACATCCCGATCATCGTGCTTTCCACCAAAGAAGACCCGCTGATCAAAAGCGCCGCGTTTTCGGCGGGGGCCAACGATTACCTGGTGAAATTGCCGGATAACATCGAGTTGGTGGCGCGTATTCGCTACCACTCGCGCTCCTACATGACCCTGCTGCAACGCGATGCTGCCTACCGCGCATTGCGCGTCAGCCAGCAGCAGTTACTGGACACCAACCTGGTGCTGCAACGGTTGATGAACTCTGACGGCCTGACGGGGCTGTCCAACCGCCGGCATTTTGATGAATACCTGGAGCTGGAGTGGCGTCGTGCCTTGCGTGAGCAAACCCAGTTATCGTTGCTGATGATCGATGTGGATTATTTCAAGTCCTACAACGACACCTTTGGGCACCTGGACGGCGATGAAGCCTTGCGCAAAGTGGCGGCCACCATCCGCGATGCCAGCAGCCGGCCCTCTGACTTGCCAGCCCGTTATGGCGGAGAAGAATTTGCCATTGTGCTGCCCAACACCTCGCAGGGCGGTGCCCGACTGGTGGCTGAAAAACTGCGCCAGGCTGTTGAAGCCTTGAAAATCCCGCATATTGCGCCGGGCGAAGGCAGCAGCCTGACCATCAGCATCGGCCTGTCCACCTTGACCCCACAGCAGAGCGGCAACTGCCGCCAACTGATCTCGGCGGCGGACAAAGGCCTGTACCTGGCCAAGAACAATGGGCGTAACCAGGTGGGGATCGAGTAACGCAGCACACCTTGTCTCGCGATCTTTTGATCTTTAAAAAATCCCGAGCAATCGAGCGTCGACCGGCGGCTCCTGCGCGCGTTTGATCTAAGAGGCTCCATAAAACCACGCTGGCCGAATACAGGTTTTGCGCAGTGCGTAACCTGGCAAAACGCCGGGTTGGCCGTGGCAGGCTCAGGGATGGTTGATCCCCCGCCAGGCGGGCTGCTGCCAACCCATGTTTACGGTATACTCCCCGGCTTTGTAAAAATCGCCTACGAGTGCCGCCAGCCATGGAAATCAACCCAATCCTTAACAGCATCAAGGACCTGTCAGAGCGCTCCGAAACCATTCGGGGGTATCTTTGACTACGATCAAAAGCATGAGCGTCTGACCGAAGTCAATCGCGAGCTTGAAGATCCGAGTGTCTGGAACAACCCGTCCTATGCCCAGGAACTGGGGCGCGAGCGCTCCTTGCTGGCGCAGATCGTAGAAACCCTCGACGAGATGCACTCCGGCCTGGCCGATGCCAAGGACCTGCTGTTGATGGCCGCCGAGGAAGAAGACCAGGCGGCGGCGGATGACGTTGCCGAGGAAGTCGAACGCCTGCGCGAGTCTCTTGAAAAACTCGAGTTTCGCCGCATGTTCAGCGGTGAGATGGACGCCAACAACGCTTACCTGGACATTCAGGCGGGCTCCGGCGGCACCGAAGCCCAAGACTGGGCCAATATCCTGTTGCGGATGTATTTGCGCTGGGCCGACAAGCGCGGCTTTGATGCCACCATCATGGAGCTGTCCGCCGGCGAAGTGGCAGGTATCAAGGGTGCAACCTTACACATCAAAGGCGAATACGCGTTTGGCTGGTTGCGTACCGAGATTGGCGTCCACCGCCTGGTGCGTAAAAGCCCGTATGACTCGGGTAACCGCCGTCATACCTCGTTCTCGGCCGTTTTCGTTTCGCCAGAAATCGACGACAACATTGAAATCGATATCAACCCGTCAGACCTGCGGATCGATACCTACCGTTCCTCCGGTGCGGGCGGTCAGCACGTAAACACCACCGACTCGGCCGTGCGAATTACCCACGTCCCGAGCAACACCGTGGTGAGCTGCCAGAACGAACGCTCGCAGCATGCGAACAAAGACACCGCCATGAAAATGTTGCGGGCGCGTCTTTACGAGCAGGAAATACAAAAGCGCAACGCCGCCTCCCAAGCGCTGGAAGACACCAAGTCCGATATCGGCTGGGGTCATCAGATCCGTTCGTATGTGCTTGATGCCTCGCGTATCAAGGACTTGCGTACCGGCATCGAGCGCAGCGATTGCGACAAGGTGCTGGACGGCGATATCGACGAATACTTGGTGGCCAGCCTGAAACAAGGGCTGTAAGTCACGCTACATCCGTAAAGTGCGCAGCTGACGCGATGCCTTGAAGGCGTGCTTAAGCCCGCTTCCCCCTGCCGCAAGGCGGGGGCAACGAACCTGTGATGGAATTTTTTAAGACATGAGCGACCAACAACTCGACCCGCAAGCTGTGCAACAGGAAGAAAATGCCCTGATTGCTCAGCGCAAGGAAAAACTGGCGGCCCTGCGCGCCCAAGGCAATGCCTTCCCGAATGACTTCCGTCGTGACCACTACTGCGCTGACCTGCAGAAGCAGTTCGCCGACAAGACCAAGGAAGAACTGGCTGAAGCGGCAATTGCGGTCAAGGTCGCTGGTCGTATCATGCTTAACCGTGGCTCGTTCATGGTGATTCAGGACATGACCGGTCGCATTCAGGTCTACGTCAACCGTAAAACCCTGCCGGAAGAAACCCTGGCCGCCGTGAAAACCTGGGACCTGGGTGACATCATCGCCGCCGAAGGCACCCTGGCCCGCTCCGGCAAGGGTGACCTGTACGTTGAAATGACCAACGTGCGCCTGCTCACCAAGTCCCTGCGCCCGTTGCCCGACAAGCACCACGGCCTGACCGACACCGAGCAGCGTTATCGCCAGCGCTACGTTGACCTGATCGTCAACGAAGACGTGCGTCACACGTTCCGTGTACGTTCGCAAGTGATCGCTCACATCCGTAACTTCCTGATGGCCCGTGACTTCCTCGAAGTCGAAACGCCCATGCTGCAAACCATTCCGGGTGGCGCGGCGGCCAAGCCGTTCGAAACCCACCACAACGCGCTGGACATGGAAATGTTCCTGCGTATCGCACCGGAGCTGTACCTCAAACGTCTGGTCGTGGGCGGCTTCGAGAAGGTGTTCGAGATCAACCGCAACTTCCGTAACGAAGGCGTGTCGACCCGTCACAATCCTGAATTCACCATGCTTGAGTTCTACCAGGCGTACGCCGACTACGAAGACAACATGGACCTGACCGAGGAGCTGTTCCGCGAACTGGCTCAATTGGTTCTCGGTACCACCGACGTGCCGTACGGCGACAAGGTGTTCCACTTCGGTGAGCCGTTTGTGCGTCTGTCCGTGTTCGACTCGATCCTCAAGTACAACCCTGAGCTGACCGCTGACGACCTGAACGATATCGACAAGGCGCGTGCCATCGCCAAGAAAGCCGGCGCGAAAGTGCTGGGCTTCGAAGGTCTGGGCAAGTTGCAGGTGATGATTTTCGAAGAGTTGGTCGAGCACAAGCTGGAGCAGCCACACTTCATCACGCAGTACCCGTTCGAAGTGTCGCCGCTGGCCCGTCGTAACGACGACAACCCGAACGTGACCGATCGTTTTGAACTGTTTATCGGTGGCCGTGAAATCGCCAACGCTTACTCCGAGCTGAACGACGCAGAAGACCAGGCGGAGCGCTTTATGGCGCAGGTGGCCGACAAGGATGCAGGCGACGATGAAGCCATGCACTACGACGCCGACTTCGTGCGTGCCCTGGAATATGGCATGCCACCGACTGCTGGTGAAGGCATCGGCATCGACCGCCTGGTGATGCTGCTGACCAACTCGCCGTCGATCCGTGACGTGATTCTGTTCCCGCACATGCGCCCACAAGCGTAATGATGCAGACTAAAAAACCGCCGACTGCCGGCGGTTTTTTATTGCCCGGTGATTGAGGCTACGCGCTTGTAGCCGCTGCCGCAGGCTGCGATGGGCTGCATCGAAACCCTCTGCCTCAGCCAAGAGCATGCGCCTGCGGACCTTATCGCAGCCTGCGGCAGCGACGACAGAGGAGGGGGGGCTCTTCAACAACACTGGCCAAGTGTTGACGACTATTGTCAGTCGGATGGAAGATCAGGCCCTACTCAATAAGTGCTGTCCGCTCTATAGAAGGATGCAGGCATGAAAGTTTGGCGCGTAATGCTGCTGGCATTGTCGTTTTTACTGTTGAACGGTTGTCTTGTCACGTTTACCCAAGCCCCCCTTGAACCACACAAGGCACCCAAGACATTGCTGGGTCAATGGGTCAGCCAGGATGCCTGGGGGCAGGCGCGTCATCTGAATATTCGAGCGATCGATAAAACGCGCTACCAAGCCGAGGTCTACCCCAAAGGTGAACTCAAGGCCCGCAAACGCTATACCTTCATCGTCGCCCGCCACGGTAACCGCTGGTATGCCTCGGCGGCGATGCCCGCTGCGCAGGGTGGCAACTACACGCTCAATGGTTTTGAAGTAACCCCTACGGGGGAACTGGTGGTCTACGACCTGGACCTCGAACAGGTCCGCCAGGCGATCGGCCAGTCGGCGTTGACCGGCGAGCCGGTGGAAACCGCTGAGGGCACGGGCGTACAAATCGACAGCCCTTCAGCTAAAGTCTTTGCTTATCTGGATGATCCGGCGAACTCCGATGTGTTCGTTGAAATCGCCCGTTATCAGCGTGTGGCCAAATAACGGCTTTTTATAAGGAGCACCGGGTGGACGATTATCAGCGCACGATTCGCACGTTGTCAGACCGCATCGTAGTCGCGCAAACCCCGATCCGCGTGCTGGATGCGGTGAAATGGGATGACAGCATCCGTCAGGGCTTTCTCAAGGCCAAAGGCAAGGAAATGCCTGCGGTCAGCCGTGAGTATTATCAGGGGCGAGCGCTGTCCTTTGATTCGGGCGCGGTGAAGCTGGAGTTCCAGAACATTGAGCGCGATATCACCCGTCAGCTGGGGCAGTTCAACCCGGTCGGGCAGATCATGCGGCGTATGTGCAAAGAGTACCGAATGGTGGTGCGCATGCTGGAGGCGCGCGGCACCGAAGACTTCGGGCTGATCTCCCAGGAGCTCTATGGTGCCGCTTCAGATGCCTTCCATGCCGGCGACCCCACGCTGGCCGACCTGGGGCTGATGATGTCCGACTACCTGGACAAAATCGACGATCGCGGTGCACTCAAGGACGAAGCCAAGACCTTAACGGCCAAGGATGCGGTCAATTTGCTGCAAGGCCGTCTGAACAAGGTGTTTGGCGAGGCGGAAGAAACCATTCGGGTCTTCGAGTCTGACGGTATTGTGGCCGACGCGGCGGCGGGCGCTGATTACATCAAGATCCGGGCGGATGCGATGTTCAACGAGCGTGATGTGCGTGCGCTGGAAGTGCACGAAGGGTTGGTGCATGTGGGCACAACGCTCAACGGGCTGAACCAGCCGATTTGCACTTTCCTGGCCAAGGGGCCGCCGTCTTCGACCGTGACCCAGGAAGGCCTGGCGATCCTGATGGAAATCATCACCTTTGCCTCCTACCCCAGCCGCCTGCGCAAGCTCACCAACCGCACGCGCGCCATTCATATGGTGGAAGAGGGCGCAGACTTCATGCAGGTCTATCAGTTCTTCCGGGAGCAGGGCTTTGAAATGTCGGAGAGCTACGGCAATGCGAGCCGCGTTTTCCGGGGTTCGGTGCCTAATGGTCTGCCGTTTACCAAAGACTTGTCCTACCTCAAGGGTTTTATCATGGTTTACAACTACATTCAGTTGGCCGTGCGCAAAGGCAAGCTGGAGCAAGTGCCACTGTTGTTTTGCGGTAAAACCACCCTTGAAGACATGCGGACCTTGCGCCAGTTGGTGGATGAAGGCCTGGTGGTTGCGCCGAAGTTCTTGCCTGACCAGTTCCGTGACATGAACGCGCTGGCGGCCTGGATGTGTTTCTCCAACTTTCTCAACCACCTGAGCCTGGACCGCATAGAAGCGGACTACTCCAATATTCTGTAAATCAGGTATCTGACGCAATGAAAACCCTGGCTGCACTCTGCCTGCTGTTCACCCTCAGTGGATGCAGCTCAGTGCTGTTCTATCCCGAACCGGGTCAGCCGATCACGCCCACGGCGGCCGGGCTTGCGTACCGTGATGTCAATTTAAAGGCTGCTGATGGTACGCGCCTGCATGGCTGGTGGCTGCCGGCCAAGCCGGGTGTTCCGGTCAAAGGCACGGTGCTGCACCTGCACGGCAATGGCGGCAACCTTGCCTATCATCTGGGGGCCACCGCCTGGTTGCCCGAACAGGGTTATCAGGTGTTGATGCTCGACTACCGTGGCTACGGCCTGTCGCAAGGCACGCCCGGTTTGCCGGCGGTGTATCAGGACATTGACGCCGCCTTCGACTGGTTGCAGCAACAGCCCGACACGCAAGGCCAGCCGCTGATCGTGTTGGGCCAGAGCTTGGGTGGGGCGATGGGGGTGTATTATCTGAGCCAGCACCCTGAGCGCCGTGAGCAGGTCAAAGCGCTGGTGCTTGATGGTGTGCCGGCGAGCTACCGCGAGGTGGGGCAATTTGCTTTGAGCACATCGTGGCTGACCTGGCCCTTGCAAGTGCCGTTGTCCTGGTTCGTGCCGGATGGCGACAGCGCCGTGTATGCCATCCCCGGCCTGGACGGCGTGCCGATGCTGATCTTCCATAGCCTGGACGACCCGATTGTGCCGCTGTCAAACGGCCTGCGGCTGTATGAAGCTGCGCCCCTGCCCAAGGTGCTGCAATTGACCCGCGGCGGGCATGTGCAAACCTTTGCCGACCCGACCTGGCAGCACGTGATGCTGCGCTACCTGGACGACCCGCAGCATTTTAATGGCGTGCGGCGTCTGGGTGAAATCCCCAATTACCCCGCCGCTACGAATTCGAATAACGTTGAACCCGAGAGCCAACCATGAGTGAAGAACGTAACGCCATCCCGCTGATCATCACGGGTATTTGCACCATCATCGGCACCGTCGGCGTGCTGTGGTACTACGGCTACCTGCACTTTGCCAAACCTGAAGATGCCCTGTTGCTGAACGACTTCACCATGCTCAAGACCATTCCCGGTGAAGACTACAAAGTGTCACTGACCCCGGCTAACCAGGTGGCGCAGTGTATTGACGGCATCATTGTGCTGTTTGACACCGAGCAAAAAGGCCTGACCGGCGTATTGGTCAATAACAAGAAACAAGCCGTGCGCTGCCTGGGCCAGAAACCCCCGACACTGGAGCAATAAGTTCCACACCCCACGCCGGAGGGGCCGACCCGCCTTCAATGCCCTGTAGGAGCGAGCTTGCTCGCGATCTTTTGATCTTTAAACGCGCAATGACGCCGCGCTGTCGTTCAGCAGCCTTATCCATTGCTGCGGTCACGGCGACTTAAGGTTCCGGCTTTACGCCGTGCCACTTTGAAAAGCTGCACAGACCGGACACATGGTTGACGGGTGTACGGGGGCCCTTTAGATCAAAAACCAGATCAACAGATCACGAGCAAGCTCGTTCCTACAAACTCTGCCATCCGTAGGCGCAGCCGGTCGACGCTCGATTGCTCGCGATCTGTTGATCTTGCGCCTTCGAGGCCATAAAAAGCCCCGCCTGATCGCTCAGGCGGGGCTTTTGAGTTAACGCTTACTGCACCGAAGAACGCGGTGCTACAGGCTGGTTGTCATTCGAGATGGTGACTTCCACACGGCGGTTTTGTGCACGGCCCGAGTCGGTTGCGTTGCTGGCAACCGGGTATTCCTTGCCGTAGCCCTGCGCCACGATGCGGCTCGGATCAACGCCCAGGCGTACTAGCGCATTGCGCACCGAATTGGCACGACGCTCCGACAGGCCTTGGTTAAAGGCCGCCGAGCCGACGCTGTCGGTGTAACCTTCAACGATCACTTTGCGATCCGGGTTCTGGTTCAGGTAGTCGGCCAGAGTCTTGATGTTGCGCATGCCGTTGGGTTGCAGCTCGGATTTACCGAACTGGAACAGCACATCACCGAAGGTCACGAGGGTGCCGCGATCCGTTTGCTTGGCGTTCATGCCTTGCAGCTGTTTGATCTGGGCATCACGGGCGTCCAGCAGTGCCTGGGCACGGTCGGAACCGGCGGCTTTAAGCTTGTTTTCAGCGGTGCGCAGCGCGATGGTTTGCTTGGCCACTTCAATACGCTGATTGGTCAGGTAAGCCAGTTGGTCTACTTTGGTCTCTTTGTCGTTGTTCAGGTAAGCCTTCTCAGCTTTGTCCAGCCATTCGCCGGCATCCTTGGTTTCAAGGGCGGCAAGCTTGGTGGCTTCAGGGTTGGTCTGCAGGCCCGAGTAGTTGGTCTTGGCTTGTTCCAGGTTTACGTTTGGCTGGTGGGAGCACGCCGCCAGGCCAACGCTCAGAGCCAACAGGGCAGGAATCATGACTGTATTGCGCATAATATTTAGTCCTTTCTATCGATGAGGAATGCTGTGTCGCCAGGTGCAGTCAGGAAAGGGCGGCGCTTATTGCAAGCCGCGCATGCCTTCCTGACGCAGTTGTTGAATGGCTTTTTGAGCATCCTGTACAGCCCTCTCGGCTTTTGCGGCCTGCGCTTTACGTTCTGCTACACGAGCATCCCACTCTGCCTGTTCGGACAGGCGACGAGCGTCTTCATACTTTTTGTCATGCATCGCCAGTTCAGCGGCCTTGAGCTTGTCTTGGGCCGATTTCATTTCTACGGGCGCGTATTCGGTGGCCCCGGCACTGACGGCGTTGTTCACTGCCGATTGGGTCACGGCGTACTGTTCAGTCGGCGGGTTACCGGCGCAACCCGCCAAAACGAAGCTGGTACCGATCGCCAGCGCAGCCAGTTTTAGCCCGCGCAGGCGGGGTGATGCGGTTTTGACAGTGCGGGTCATCATGGTCTTCAACTCCATTGGAAGGCTCCTTAAAACTTAGAATTCCATCACACCAGCGGTGATTCTGTGGGTGTTGCAACACACGTCCAGCAGTGATGGTTATTGGCTGTGACCTGAGCGTTTTTTGAATAGTTCAAAAAAAGATGGCAAATGGCCAAATTGCGTCGAGCCGGTCTGATCAGTACAAAATGACCTTAGCCCACGGCAATGACTTGTCAAAAAGAGCCGTTGCAACGCACTCTTGTGTGAAGAGCTGGCCCCGGAATCTGCTGGAGAAATGGCTGATGAGCGATATTGATGCACGCTTGCGCGACGACGTTCACCTGCTGGGTGAACTGCTGGGTAATACCATCCGTGATCAGTACGGCGAAGCGTTTCTCGCCAAAATCGAGCGTATTCGCCAGGGGGCCAAGGCCGACCGGCGCGGCACCACGGGCGAGGAGTTGAGCACAATTCTGGGTGCCCTGGGCGATGATGAAGTACTGCCGGTGGCGCGGGCCTTCAACCAGTTTTTGAACCTGGCCAATATTGCCGAGCAGTACGAACTTATTCATCGGCGGGAAGAAGGCGAACCGGCACCTTTTGAGGCGCTGGTATTGCCCCGGCTGTTGGCGCGATTACTGGCAGAGGGGCAGGGTGCCGAATTCCTGGCGCGCCAGGTCAGTCGCCTCGATATTGAACTGGTGCTCACCGCGCACCCCACAGAAGTCACCCGGCGCACGCTGATCCAAAAGTACGATGCGATTGCCGAGCAGTTGGCCGCCCAGGATCATCGCGACCTGACCCTCGCCGAGAAAAAGCAGATTGAGCAGCGCTTGCAACGGCTGATTGCCGAAGCCTGGCACACCGAAGAAATCCGTCGTACCCGGCCCACGCCGATTGATGAGGCCAAGTGGGGGTTTGCGGTCATCGAACATTCGCTGTGGCACGCCGTACCGAACATGTTGCGCAAGGCCGATGAGGCGTTGCATGCGGCCACCGGTCTGCACCTGCCGCTTGAAGCCGCACCGGTTCGTTTTGCTTCGTGGATGGGCGGCGACCGTGATGGCAACCCGAACGTCACCGCTGGCGTGACCCGTGAAGTGTTGCTACTGGCGCGCTGGATGGCGGCCGATTTGTACCTGCGCGATATCGATAAACTAGCCGCTGAGCTGTCCATGCAACAGGCCACTCCCGAGTTGCTGGCCGTGGCTGGAGAGCGGGCTGAGCCATACCGTGAGGTACTCAAGCAACTGCGTGAGCGCCTGCGCGCGACCCGCAGTTGGGCGCACAGTGCGCTGAGCCTTGCGCAACCGGCTCCCGAAGCCGTGTTGCAGGACAACCGTGACCTGCTGGCACCGTTGCAACTGTGCTACCGGTCGCTGCATGCCTGCGGCATGGGGGTCATTGCCGACGGGCCGCTGCTCGATTGCCTGCGCCGTGCTGTGACCTTTGGCCTGTTTCTGGTGCGCCTGGACGTGCGCCAAGATGCAGCGCGCCATACCTCGGCCATGACCGAAATCACCGACTACCTGGGGCTGGGTCGTTACGAAGACTGGGACGAAGACGCGCGACTGATCTTTCTGATGCGCGAGCTGAATAACCGCCGACCGCTGTTGCCCGGGTATTTCAAACCCGCCGCCGACACCGCTGAAGTGCTGGCCACCTGCCGAGAAGTGGCCGCAGCTCCGGGGGCTTCACTGGGCTCTTATGTGATCTCCATGGCCGGGGCGGCTTCGGACGTACTGGCCGTGCAATTGCTGCTCAAAGAGGCCGGGCTTGAGCGCCCGATGCGCGTCGTGCCGTTGTTTGAAACCCTGGCCGACCTGGACAATGCGGGGCCGGTAATTGAGCGCCTGTTGCAACTGCCGGGCTACCGCTCACGCCTGTCGGGCCCGCAGGAAGTGATGATCGGTTACTCCGATTCGGCCAAGGATGCGGGCACCACGGCCGCCGCTTGGGCGCAGTATCGGGCTCAGGAAACCCTGGTCAACATCTGCCACGAGCAAGGTGTTGAGCTGCTGTTGTTTCATGGCCGTGGAGGCACGGTTGGGCGTGGCGGTGGCCCGGCCCACGCGGCCATTTTGTCGCAGCCGCCGGGCTCGGTAGCGGGGCGCTTCCGTACGACTGAGCAGGGTGAAATGATCCGCTTCAAGTTCGGCCTGCCGGACATCGCCGAGCAAAACCTCAACTTGTACCTGGCTGCAGTACTTGAGGCCACGTTGTTGCCGCCGCCTTTGCCCGAACCCGGCTGGCGCACGTTGATGGATGAACTGGCCGCTGACGGGCTCAAGGCATACCGTGGCGTGGTGCGTGATAACCCGCAGTTTGTGGAGTACTTTCGCCAGTCCACGCCCGAGCAGGAATTGGGCCGCTTGCCCTTGGGCAGCCGCCCGGCCAAGCGTCGGGCGGGAGGTATTGAAAGCTTGCGGGCGATCCCGTGGATTTTTGGCTGGACACAAACCCGCCTTATGTTGCCCGCATGGCTGGGCTGGGAAACGGCCTTGAGCCAGGCACTGGCCCGCGGCGAAGGTGATCGGCTGGCGCATATGCGTGAGCAATGGCCGTTCTTTCGTACCCGCATCGACATGCTGGAGATGGTGCTGGCCAAGGCGGACGCTGACATCGCCCGGCTCTATGACGAGTGTCTGGTGGCCGATGAACTGCTGCCATTGGGGGCTCACTTACGCGACTTATTGTCGCAGGCCTGCGCGGTGGTGCTGGGGTTAACCGGGCAAACGCAGTTGATGGCGCACAGCCCGGACACCCTGGAATTTATCCGCTTGCGCAACACTTACCTGGACCCTCTTCATTTATTGCAGGCGGAACTGCTGGCCCGCTCACGACGCCAACAAACCACCCAAGACAGCCCTCTGGAACAAGCATTGCTGGTGACTGTGGCCGGAATTGCGGCCGGTTTGCGTAACACCGGCTAAGAAAAAAACAGGATCAGATGTCGCCCAACGAGCGCTTGGGCGGCTCTCGAATGAGACCGCCCGATGTTTGCAAGCGACACTTTCGTGTGGGGTTGCGACCTGTAGCACCGCGTCATAAGCGCCGGTTTACCTACGATTATTCCTACTTTTGCCGTCTTGTGTGGGTCGGGCCTGCTGTGTATCTTGATCAGCCTTTGGCCGTTTATGCAGCCATAACCCTATTCTGAGACTGGTCCAAAGAGGCGAGTCAGTTGTTATTTAAATAAAAATTTGAGGAGCACATCGATGCGCGTAATTCTGCTGGGAGCTCCCGGGGCCGGTAAAGGTACTCAGGCAAAGTTCATCACTGAAAAGTTTGGCATTCCACAAATCTCTACCGGCGACATGTTGCGTGCTGCCGTCAAAGCCGGCACTGAGCTGGGCCTGATCGCCAAAGGCGTCATGGACAGCGGTGGTCTGGTCTCTGACGACCTGATCATCAACCTGGTCAAAGAACGTATCGCCCAGGACGACTGCAAGAATGGTTTCCTGTTCGACGGCTTCCCGCGCACCATTCCACAGGCCGAAGCGCTGGTGAAAAACGGCGTTGAACTGGACCACGTTCTGGAAATCGCGGTTGAAGACGAAGAAATTGTTCAGCGTATTGCTGGCCGTCGTGTTCACGAAGCGTCGGGTCGCGTTTACCACATCGTCTATAACCCGCCAAAAGTGGAAGGCAAAGACGATGTGACCGGTGAAGACCTGGTTCAGCGCAAGGACGACACCGAAGAAACCGTTCGTCATCGCCTGTCGGTTTACCATTCGCAAACCAAGCCACTGGTCGCGTTCTACCAGAACCTGGCGGCTACCCAGGGCAAGCCCAAGTACAGCCACGTTGAAGGTGTCGGCTCGGTTGAAGCCATCACCGCCAAGGTGCTGGAAGCCCTGAGCTGATCGTCGATTAGCGCCAATCCAACAGCCCGCTTGCGGGCTGTTGTTGTTTATACTGCGACACTTTTTTCATTTTGATTCTGACGGGAACACCGATGAGCACCTTGCTGGCCCTGGATACCGCGACTGAAGCCTGCTCTGTTGCCTTGCTGCACGATGGCAAGGTCACGAGCCACTACGAGGTGATCCCGCGCCTGCATGCGCAAAAGCTGCTGCCGATGATTCAGGACTTGCTGGCGCAGGCCGGTGTCGAGCTGTCGGCCGTCGAGGCGATTGCCTTCGGTCGCGGGCCGGGTGCATTCACGGGCGTGCGCATCGCTATCGGTGTGGTGCAGGGCTTGGCGTTCGCGCTGGATCGCCCGGTGTTGCCGGTCTCCAACCTGGCTGTGTTGGCGCAACGCGCCTACCGCGAGCACGGCGCGACCCAAGTGGTGTCGGCCATCGATGCGCGCATGGACGAGGTGTATTGGGGCTGCTACCGCGAGCAAGCGGGCGAGATGCGCTTGGTCGGGGCCGAAGCGGTATTGCCACCCGACGTTGCCGGTTTACCGGAAGGGGCCAGCGGCGACTGGTTTGGCGCGGGCACTGGCTGGGGCTATGCCGAGCGTTTGAGCGTCAAACCCTATGCCTTGGACGCCGGCATGCTGCCGCACGCTGAAGACCTGCTGACCCTGGCGCGCTTTGCCTGGGCGCGGGGCGAAGCGATTGTGGCCGATGAGGCCCAGCCGGTGTACCTGCGTGACAAAGTGGCGGCGACCAAAGCCGAGCGTGGTCTCATCTAGCTCCCGTAGGAACGAGCTTGCTCGTGATCTTTTGACTTTTAAAAGCTCGCGCCTACAAGCGGTCATCCGTGTATTTGCTTAGTCGGGCCAACGCCGCTAAATTGCTATTATTGTTACCGAGCTTGCCTGTATGCGTATTGACGGTTTTTCCTCACAGTCCCCCCCCATCAAGCGTAAGCCTCGCCAAGGCAAGACGCAGATTGATGACGCGGTGCAAGACAGTGAAGAAGCTCCTGACAATACGCCTCAGCCGGCCCGTTCGCGGCCATCCGTTGAACGCATCAGCCAGTTGCCGGTACGCTCCCAAGACATGATCTTCCAGCGCGCCATGAGTAAAAGTGCAGCCAGTGCTCTGGCCAGTTACCTGACAACAGCAGGTTTTGTCGACTGGGAAACCGAAGTGCTAGGGCTGGATCTGTACATTTGAAGCTCCTTCCTTATTACCTGGGTTGCCCGTCCTGGAGCGACACCGCCTGGCGCGAAGGGTTGTACCCGCAGAATGCCCGCCAAACCGATTTTCTCAACCTGTACGCCCAAGTGTTCAACGCCGTCGAAGGCAACACCACGTTCTACGCCCGGCCCGCGCCCGCTACCGTCGAGCGCTGGGCCCAGAGTGTGCCCGAGCATTTCCGCTTAACAGCCAAGTTCCCAAGGGAAATCAGCCATGGCGGTGATTTGCGAGAGCAACAGCACGCAGCCGAAGACTTCCTGCGGCTTCTGAAGCCTTTGGGAGTGCGTGTAGCGCCTTTTTGGCTACAACTGCCAGCGAGCTTTGGCCCACAGCGTTTGGCTGAGCTGGTGAGCTTTATAGACACGCTGGGCCGTGAGTTGGCGGTGGAAGTGCGTCACCCGGCGTTCTTTGCCAAGGGTGATGAAGAACGGCTGCTCAACCGTGTGCTCATGGACCGTGGGGTTGAACGTATTTGTCTGGACCCGCGTGCCTTGTTCAGTTGCGCGTCAACGGCCCCGGCGGTGTTGCACGCGCAATCGAAAAAGCCCAGGGTGCCGCCACGCCCGGCCGCGTTTACCCGCTTCCCGCAGGTGCGTTTTATCGGTCGCCCGGAACTGGAGGCCAATGACCCTTACTTGCGGCCTTGGGTCGAGAAAGTGGCGAGCTGGATCGAAGAAGGGCGCACGCCTTATGTGTTTTTACACACGCCGGACAATCACCGTGCGCCGGAACTGGCGCGGCGTTTTCATCAGCAATTGAGTGAACGTTTACCGGGGTTGCCCGAGCTGGCGCAGTTGCATGCGCCCCAAACCACCGAACAGTTGGGGCTGCTTTAAGCGGCCAGGCGCAGGTTGTTGACGACCAGCGGCCGTGCCCAGCCCAGGTCGAAGTCCATCGCCCGTTGCTGTTCGATCAGGGTCAGTGCATCGAACGGTTCGGCGGGCGGGGGTAGCAAGTCCAGCTCCAATTCGGCGATGGGCAGGTGCAAGGGGCGCGGCTCCTGGCCGGGACCCGGTGCTGGCAGCGGGTGACCTTGTGCCATGACGAGCGGCCGTCTCCAACTGTTGTCGAGGTCTTGCTGGTGCTGTTGTTCAGCCAAGGCTTCGCTGGAGAAGGGCGGTGCCGGCGGGGGCAGCAAATCCAGTTCGAATTCGGCGATGGGCAAAAACAGCGCTTCAGGTGGGCGCAGTTCGGTGTCCTGTACGTCGCAATGACGCTGGGTCACGATACTGCCCAGTACATCGTTGCCCCCGGGTGGCTCGGTGTTTTCATCCACTTGCAGCACCGAGGTATCGGGCGCGGGGAAATCGCCCGCTTCGGCCTGTTCCGCCAACGCTTGGGCGTAGAAGTCCTTCCACAGGTGATTGACACTGCCCGTGACCTGGGAATTGTGCCGGCCAAAGTCGCCAAGTGGGGCGATAAAGCCGATGGAAGTAGAATGAATGTCTGACATAGCTCTCGGACGACGCCCAGCTCTGGCAAAATGCGGGATATGTCATTTATCGGCAGCGTTTGCCGATCATTAAATTTTTGAGCGTGGTTTCAATGAGTGAGCAAGCAGCGGGCTGTTGTATCAAAGTCGAGGCGTTGGGTGAGGCCCATCAGGCTTCAGCCGAGCAGTGGGCTGAGCGCCTGGGGTTGCCTTTAGAGGTGGCCGACGCGGAGTTCGCCCTGCAAGTGGGTGACCAAGGCTTGCAGCTACAGCAACTGGGCCCTGATGCTCCGGGCCCGGTGCGGGTCGATTTCGTGGAGGGCGGCGCGGCGCATCGGCGTTTGTTTGGCGGCGGCACCGGGCAGATGATTGCCAAGGCCGTCGGCATCCAGCAAGGCGTGCGCCCCCGTGTGCTGGATGCCACGGCGGGCCTGGGCAAGGACGCGTTTGTACTCGCCAGCCTGGGCTGTGAAATGAGCCTGATCGAACGCCAGCCCTTGATCGGTGCACTGTTGGAAGATGGCTTGCGCCGTGGCTTGAGCGACGACGAAGTGGCTCCCATTGTGTCGCGCATGCGCTTGCTCAAAGGCAATTCAATTGACGTGATGCGCGACTGGGAAGGCGAACCGCCCCAGGTAATCTACCTGGACCCGATGTTTCCCCATCGTGAGAAAACCGCGCTGGTGAAGAAGGAAATGCGTTTGTTCCGGCCGTTGGTGGGGGATGACAACGATGCCCCGGCGTTGCTGGAAGCCGCCTTGGCCTTGGCGAGCCATCGCGTGGTGGTCAAACGCCCGCGCAAGGCTCCGTGCATTGCGGGGCCCAAGCCAAGCCATGCGCTGGATGGTAAATCGAGCCGTTACGATATTTACCCGAAGAAAGCGTTGAAACCCTGATACAGGTCGCGAGCACGTTCGCGCCTGCTGGGGCGTGAGCTTGCGAGCGTTTCAGGCAGGCCGATAAGCCCGCGTAAAGACAGCGACCACTTCCTGTACATGCGCCTCGGCTTCTTCGGCGGTCAGCACCCCGCCGTAGCCGTAAAGCAGGCGAAAGTTCGGCGACCCCTTGAGCATGCAAAAAAAGTGCTCTGCCGCGTAATGTGCCCCCTCAATGTGTAGCGCGCCGGTCTGATGAATTTTATTGAGCAAGCGCTCCATCTCCATCACCACCCGCTCTGGCCCTGCCTCAAAGAATATTTGGGACAGCTTCGGGTCCTGGCTACCCAGCGTCACCATCAATCGATGCAGGTTGATCGACTCTTCGCTGTTGATCAGCGCCAGAAATCCCCGGCCAATGGCGAGTAGCACCGTTTCAATCGGCACGCCGTGCGGCAGGTCAAAGAACAAATCCGGCAATTGTTCCGAGCATTTGGCCAGGATCGCTGAAGAAAACAGCGTCTCCTTGTCGGTGAAATGGCTGTAGACCGTCAGCTTTGACACCCCGGCCAGGCCCGCGACCGCGTCCATGCTGGTGTTGGCATAGCCGTGGGTCAAAAACAGCGATTTGGCGGCATCAAGGATCGCTTGGCGCTTGGCCATGTCCTTGGGGCGCCCTGGGGCATTCAGAGGTAAAGGTTTGTCAGACATTTCCGTTATTACTGGACTGGTGAGTTTAGGATTAATAACATAGTGCCAGTATAAGTATTCCAAGCCTCATTAGCGAAAGGTCATCTCCATGTTGCGCCATGCCTTGCCCCGCGCTGTGCCTGTGTGTCTGATGTTTTTACTGTCGGCATGCGGGCATGAAGAGCCGCCCCAAACCAGTATCAGCCCGGCGGTGGTCATCCAGCCCCAGCCCTCGGCTCAGGCGAATCAAAGTTACCCCGGTGAAGTGCGGGCGCGATTTGATCCGCAGTTAGCCTTCCGTATCGGCGGCAAGGTGGCCCGGCGCCTGGTGGATGAGGGTGAGCGGGTCAAGGCCAACCAGCCTCTGGCCGAACTGGACTCACAGGACGTGCGCCTGCAACTGGAGTCGACCCGTGCCCAAGTGGCTGCCGGCCAGGCCAATTTGAACCTGGTGCGGGCAGAACGTGACCGCTACAAAACCTTGCTGGACCGGCAGATGGTCAGCCGCTCCCAGTTCGATAACGCCGAAAACCAGTACCGCTCTGGCGAGGCCAGGCTTCAGCAGCTTAAGGCCGAACAGGATGTGGCGCGCAATAAGGCCAGTTATGCCGTGTTGCGCGCCCCGCAGGATGGGGTGATTGCACAGCGCCAGGTTGAGGTCGGGCAAGTGGTTGCAGCTGGCCAAACAGTCTTTACCCTGGCGGCCGACGGCGAGCGTGAAGTGCTGATCAGCCTGCCGGAAAACGATTTTGGCCGCTTCAAGATTGGCGTGCCGGTATCGGTTGAGTTGTGGTCGCAACCCGGCCAGCGTTTGACGGGGCAGATTCGTGAACTGTCACCGTCAGCCGACCCGAAATCACGCACCTTCGCTGCCCGAATTGCCTTTACGGCGGGCAAAGTACCGGCCGAGCTGGGGCAAAGCGCCCGCGTGTTTATTGAAAGTGAGAGCGGGGGCGTGCTGTCGGTGCCGCTGTCGGCGTTGAGTGCTGAAAATGGGGCCACCTATGTGTGGCGTGTCGGGCCAGGCAACACGCTTGAACAGGTGCCTGTGCGTGTGGGCCCTTATGGCGAGAAAACCGTGCCGGTGCTGGAAGGCCTGAAACCTGAAGACTGGATCGTCGCGGCCGGGGTGCATGTGTTGCATCAAGGTCAGCAGGTGCGGCCGGTTGATCGCTCCAATCGCACGATTAACGTGGCAGCCAAGGAGTAATCCCGATGGGTTTTAACCTTTCTGCCTGGGCGTTGCGCAATCGCCAGATCGTGCTGTTTTTGATGTTGCTGGTAGCCGTTGTCGGCGCGTTGTCCTACACAAAGTTAGGGCAAAGCGAAGATCCGCCGTTCACGTTCAAAGCGATGGTCATTCGCACGCTATGGCCTGGTGCGACGGCAGAAGAAGTGTCGCGTCAGGTCACCGAACGTATCGAAAAGAAGCTGATGGAGACCGGCGAGTACGAGCGCATTGTCTCGTTCTCGCGCCCTGGCGAGTCGCAAGTGACCTTTATGGCCCGCGATTCCATGCACTCCGCTGATGTGCCGGAGCTGTGGTATCAGGTGCGCAAGAAGATTGCCGATATCCAGTACACCTTGCCTGCGGGGGTTCAGGGGCCTTTTTTCAATGATGAATTCGGCACCACATTCGGCAATATCTACAGCCTGAGCGGCGACGGCTACGACTACGCGGTGCTCAAAGACTACGCCGACCGCATCCAGATCCAGCTGCAAAGGGTCAAAGATGTCGGCAAGGTCGAACTGCTGGGCCTGCAAGACGAAAAAATCTGGATCGAACTGTCCAACCTCAAACTCGCGACCCTGGGCTTGCCGCTCGACGCGGTGCAAAAAGCCCTGCAAGAGCAAAACGCCGTGTCGACGGCAGGTTTCTTCGAGACGCCGACGGAGCGGGTGCAATTGCGCGTCAGCGGTAACTTCAAGACGGTCGAGGACATTGAGCGCTTCCCGATTCGTGTTGGTGACCGCACGTTCCGTATCAGCGATGTGGCCGATGTGCGCCGTGGCTTTAATGACCCGCCTGCACCACGCATGCGTTTTATGGGGCAAGATGCCATTGGCCTGGCCGTCGCAATGAAGGACGGCGGCGATATTCTGGTGCTGGGTAAAGCGCTGGAGGTTGAGTTCGAGCGGATCCGCAAGCACCTGCCGGCGGGCATGCAACTGAGCAAGGTGTCAGACCAGCCGGCAGCGGTGAAAACCAGTGTTGGCGAGTTTGTGCAGGTGCTGGTGGAAGCGTTGGCCATCGTGCTGCTGGTGAGCTTTTTCTCCCTCGGTGTGCGCACCGGCATGGTGGTTGCGCTGACCATTCCGCTGGTGTTGGCCATGACCTTTGCCAGCATGTATTACTTGGGCATCGGCTTGCACAAGATTTCCTTGGGGGCGCTGGTGCTGGCGCTCGGGCTGTTGGTGGACGACGCCATCATCGCCGTGGAAATGATGGCGATCAAAATGGAGCAGGGCTACGACCGCTTCAGGGCCGCGAGTTTCGCCTGGACCAGCACGGCTTTTCCGATGCTCACCGGTACGTTGATCACGGCGGCAGGTTTTCTGCCGATTGCGATGGCGCAGTCGAGCACGGGCGAATACACCCGTTCGATTTTCCAGGTGGTGACCCTTGCGCTGCTGGCGTCCTGGGTCGCGGCCGTGGTGTTTGTGCCGTACTTGGGGGCGTTGCTGCTGCCGGATCTGGCGAAAATCCATGCGGCCAAGCACGGCACTGACGCGGGCGCGCATGACCCTTACGGTACACCGTTCTATCAGCGCGTAAGGCGGGTAGTGGAGTGGTGCGTACGCCGCCGCAAGACTGTGATCACGTTGACCGTGTTGCTGTTTATGGGCTCGGTGGCGCTGTTCAAAATTGTCCCGCAGCAGTTTTTCCCGGCCTCGAGCCGCCTGGAACTGATGGTCGATCTTAAACTGGCCGAAGGTGCCTCGTTGAGCAACACCACTGAACAGGTACAGCGCCTCGAAGCCTTGCTCAAGGACCATCCGGGGATTGTCAATTATGTGGCTTACGCCGGCACCGGTTCGCCGCGCTATTACTTGCCGTTGGACCAACAACTGCCCGCGGCCAGCTTTGCCCAGTTTGTTGTCCTGGCAGACACTATCGAGGCTCGGGAAAGTTTGCGCACCTGGCTGATCGAAACCCTTAACGAGCAGTTCCCTGAAGTGCGCTCGCGGGTCACTCGCCTTGAAAACGGCCCTCCCGTGGGGTACCCGGTGCAGTTCAGGGTGACGGGCGAGCACATCGAAGAGGTGCGTGCGTTGGCCCGAAAAGTGGCAGCCAAGGTTCGGGAAAATCCTTATGTCGTCAACGTGCACCTGGACTGGGAGGAACCGAGCAAAGTGGTGTACCTCACCATTGATCAGGACCGTGCACGGGCGTTGGGCGTGAGCACAGCTAACCTGTCGCGCTTCCTGCAGAGCACCTTGCGCGGTTCCGCTGTGAGCCAGTATCGCGAAGACAACGAGTTGATCGAAATCTTGTTGCGTGGCACGCCTCAGGAACGTGCCGACCTGTCGCTACTGCCCAGCCTGGCCGTGCCGACCGAGAATGGCCAAAGCGTCGCCTTGTCGCAGATCGTGACCCTGGAATATGGCTTTGAAGAGGGCATTATCTGGCACCGCAATCGCCTGCCGACCGTTACAGTGCGTGCCGATATTTACGGCAAGGAGCAACCGGCCACGCTGGTCGAGCAGATTCTGCCGACCTTGCAAGACGTGCGTGCCGAACTGCCGGATGGTTACTTGCTGGAAGTGGGCGGTACGGTCGAAGACTCAACGCGCGGGCAGGACTCAGTGAAGGCCGGTGTGCCCTTGTTTATCGTGGTGGTGTTGACCTTGCTGATGGTGCAATTGCGCAGTTTCTCGCGCATGGTCATGGTGTTCCTGACCGCGCCGCTGGGCTTGATCGGTGTCACGCTGTTCCTCCTGGCGTTTGGCAAGCCGTTTGGGTTTGTCGCGATGCTGGGCACTATCGCCTTGTCCGGGATGATCATGCGTAACTCCGTCATCCTGGTGGATCAGATCGAACAGGACAAAGCGGCGGGGCTTGATCCGTGGCAGGCGATTATTGAAGCGACCGTGCGCCGGTTCCGCCCCATTGTACTGACGGCCCTGGCGGCGGTGCTGGCGATGATCCCGTTGTCCCGTAGCGTGTTTTTCGGGCCGATGGCGGTTGCGATCATGGGCGGCTTGATCGTGGCGACTGCCTTGACCTTGCTGTTTCTGCCGGCCTTGTATGCGGCGTGGTTCAAGGTGAAAAAACATTGAGCCACAACACGACTGCTCCTATGGATGGCAGAGTTTGTAGGAACGAGCTTGCTCGTGATCTTTTGATCTGGCTTTTGATCTAAAGGGCCCCCTTAAGCCACGCTGGCTGAACGCAGGTTTTGCGCAGTGGGTAACCCGGCAGGATGCCGGGTTAGCCGCGACACGGCCAAGGAGGCCGATCGCGGCGGCCCACGGCGTAAAGCCGGAGCCTTAGGTGGCCGTAACCGCAGCAATGGATCTGGCTGCTGAACGACAGCGCGGCCCCTGCTACAGGTGTTTACAGGGTGCCAAACACCTTTTTCGCCAAGCTGGTGGCGGCGGCAGCCGGGTTTTGGCGGATGTTTTCTTCCTGTTTGCCGATCATCTCGAATAAACCGTTCAATGCCTGTTCGGTCACATAGCTTTCGATGGTGGCGTTTTTATTTTGCATCACTCCCAGTGCGGCGGCTTGCCCGGCAAATGCGTTGTATTGCTGGGCCAGGCCGACTTTGTCGGTGGCCTGTTTCACGATGGGCAAGAACTTGGCGCGTATCTGTTCGCGGCTGCTTTTGTTCAGGTACTGCGTGGCCGAGTCCTGGCCGCCGGTCAAAATGCCCTTGGCATCGGATACGGTCATGTTTTTCACCGCATTCACCAGCAGGGCCTGAGCCTGCGGCACAGCGGCTTCAGCGGCTTTGTTCATGCTGCTCTCAAGCTCATCCACTTGAGTGCCCATCCCGAACTGCCGCATTTTGTTCGCCACTTTGCCAAGGTTGCCCGGCAATTCGATTTTCACCTCGGGGTTATTGCTGAAACCGCCAGGTGTGCCCAGTTGTTTCACCGCAATCTGCGCGCCTTGGGTCAGGGCGTCTTTGAGGCCGCCGGTGGCGTCTTTCTGCGACAGGTCGCTGAGTGACACCGCCAAAGCGTTGGCCGAGATCAAGAGGCTTACACACAGCCCCGCCAGTCGTAGAGTCGGGCGCACCATGGCCGTTTCCTTATTGAGTGACTTGATTAACACGCAACCGGATCGGTTGCAGGTGTTTGGCATTCAAATCAATGCTGTTGCGTTCTGTGGTGATAAACAACAATTGGCCATTATCTTCAATGCGGGCGCTGATGGCGTAGGTATGGCCAGATTTGACCTGTGCAGGGTCGTAGGTCAGGTGGAACGGCAAAGGCACCTGCCCGTTGACGGGGCCACTTTGCGTGGCCAGTGTCACGGCGGGTGCGTCAGCCAGTGAAACGTCCTGCAGGCTTACTTCCAGCGTAGCAGTCGGAGGAAGAGCAATGCGCTGTAGGTAATACACTTCGCCGTCGAGGGTGGCTTTCGGGGCCGGGGCCATTGAGCTGCAAGCGCCGAGCAGGGCGGTGAGGCTCAGCAGTGCTATTTTTTTCATCGTGAGAAGCTCCGTTTCATGTCTGGTTAAGGTATTTCACACCGGGTTGGATTGCACGGGCTGACTGTTTCCCCGCGGCCCGGGTTTTGCCCAGGCCTTTGCTGCTCTGCGCTCTGCCCTCTGCCCTTTTCAGTGCGGATCGGCCACTTGCGGGGTGTCAGCGGCATCTTCTGCCCGGTGCAACGCCACTTGACGAATGGACAGGCGAATTTCGGCGGGCAACACGCGTTTGGCCGCACCCTCGGCCAGTTCGCCGAGCAGTTCGTGGTAGCTCAACTTGCCATTGGCATCGCGGCGCAAGACGTCTTCTTCGAGCAAGGTCTCGATAAAGTGGCGGAACAGGCTCTTGTCGAAGAACTCGGGTGCATTGAGCCCATGCAGAATCGACAGGCGCTGGGCCATCATGGTGCACAGATCTTCCAGTTCCTCGGCGCTCAAGGTGTTCTGGCCACTGTTGAGCAGCAGTGAAATGGCCATATAGAAGCGCTGTAGGGTCTGCGCGATGCTTTTTGACAGCAGCGTCAGCAGCACAAAGTGGCGTGAGCTGGGGGCCGGGCGCAGGTACACGTCGTTCTCAAACCGCAACAGGCCCTGTTCGACAAAGGCGGTGAGCCATTGGTCGACGATGCTGTCCAGTTCATTGCGTGGCCAGCGGATAAACAACTCCGATTGCAGGTACGGGTACAGCGCGTGGGTATAACGCAGGATTTGCTCGCGGGTCATGCGCGAACTGCTTTGGAAGAAACTGGCCAGCAACGCGGGCAGCGCAAAAATATGCAGCACGTTGTTGCGGTAGTACGTCATCAGCACCGCATTCTGCTCGTCCAGGTAAAGAATTTTACCCAGCGCATCGCTTTGCTCTGACAGCAGGTTCATTGCCTTGACGTGTTCGATCAGCGCCCGGCCATCGCCCTCGGGCAGGGTGGTGTGGGGCGAATAGGGCACACGGCGCAGCAGGGCCAGGTACAAGTCCAGCACCCGGGCCATGGCCCGGTCGTCCAGGGCCAGCCGGCTGGTGGACAGCAGCGCCAGCGCAACCAGGTTGACCGGGTTGATGGCGGCGGCTTCATTCAAGTGGCGGGCCACTTTCTCACCCAGGTGATGGGTGGTGGCGCTCAACCACTCCGGCCGGTATTCCGGTGCCAACGCTTGCTGGCGCCAGCCGGGTTGTTCCTGGTCAAGAAACTCGGCGAGCTTGATCGGCTCGCCAAAGTTGACGGCAACCTGGCCAAATTTCTGCTTCTTAAGGGCACCGATGACTTTGAAAATATCGAAGATCGATTCCTTTTTCTTGCTCGCCCCGCGCAGCTCTCCGAGGTAGGTACGGCCTTCAAGCACACGCTCGTAGCCGATGTAGACGGGTACAAACACAATCGGTGTGCGTGATGAGCGCAAGAAACTGCGCAAGGTGATGGCCAGCATCCCGGTTTTCGGTTGCAGCATGCGCCCGGTTCGCGAACGTCCGCCCTCGACGAAGTACTCCACGGGGAAGCCTTTGGTGAACAGGGTGTGCATGTACTCGTTGAACACCGAGGTGTACAGCGGGTTGCCCTTGAAGGTGCGGCGCATGAAAAAAGCGCCGCCACGGCGCAGCAAACTGCCAATCACCGGCATGTTCAGGTTAATGCCCGCGGCGACGTGCGGCGGTGTCAGGCCATTGCGGAACAACAGGTAGGACAGCAGCAAATAGTCGATATGGCTGCGATGGCACGGTACGTAGATGATCTCGTGGCCGGGGGCGACGTTTTGCACACCTTTGATATGGCTGACCTTGACCCCATCGTAGATCTTGTTCCAGAACCAGCTCAGTATCACTTCGAAAAAGCGAATCGCGGTGTAGGTGTAATCCGAGGCGATTTCGTTGGCGTAGCGCAGTGCCTGGGCTTTGGCTTTTTCTGGCGTGATGTTTTCACGCTGGGCTTCATCAAGGATCGCCTGACGTACAGCGGGTTCGTTGACCAGCCCTTTCACCAAGTTGCGGCGGTGTGACAGGTCGGGCCCAATCACTGTGGTTTTCAAGTTGCGAAAATGCACCCGCAAAATACGTTGAGCCATGCGCACTGTGCGTTCATGGCCTTTGTTTAGGTCGACAAGCTCACGCAAATGGATGGGTGCTGAGAACTGCACGCGGGTTTTGCGGCCCAGAATCAGGATGCGCAGCAAGCGGCGCAAACGCCCGGTCACCGCCCAGCTGTCAGCAAACAGCAACTTCCAGGGGCTGGACTCACTGTCGGGCGACTGGCCCCAAAACACACTGACGGGGATGATTTGCGCATCTTCGCTCGGGTTGTGGGTCAGGCCATCGACCAGGCGGGTCAAGGTGGGCGGTGCGCCGCGTTTATCCTGGCGGCCCAGCCAGTCGGGCGCGGGGGTCAGGTAGAAGAAAGCCGCCGGCTCGATGCTCTGGCCTACGGCCACCGCCAGTACGGGGCGCGGCAGGCCAGCCTTGGTGCATTCGGTGTCGATTACCGCCAGTTCGGTCAGTGAGGGCGACTGCAATACGTAGAACACTGGCCGGCTACGGTCCAGGTTCAGGGACAGGGACGACTGATTAATCGTCTCCGAGCGCACCCACAGGTAAAGCAAGCGCCGCAGGGCACCAAATACAAGGCGGTGGAGAGGAGATGGAGTCATACGGCTTCTGCGTTAGAGGATTAAAACGAGTGTTTACTCGGGCCCGTAGTTTGCAGTATCTGCGGAAAATCGGCAAAAAGGCAGCGAACTAATATTGATTGAGTGTTTTTCGCGCTGTCTTATACTCGGTGATCTTTCGTCATGTTGCGTAAGACCTGATCTTAAAAAGGTAAGTTCGGACGAAAGTTCTTAACGGGCTAACAGTCGAGCCCACTCAAACAATAAAAAAGGGGAAGCATCCATGACAACGCGTTCTACGGGCAGTGTGAAATGGTTCAACGACGCCAAGGGCTACGGTTTTATTCAAGGTGAGAATGGCGGGGACGTGTTCGTGCATTACCGCGCCATTCGCGGTGAAGGCCACCGCAGCCTGGCTGAAGGCCAGCAGGTTGAATACACCCGTGTCACCGGTGACAAAGGGTTTCAGGCTGAAGATGTGGTAGGGCTCTAACGGTTTGACCTTCTGTAGGTGCGAGCTTTTAAAAGAGCGCGAGCAAACTCGCGCCTACAGGGGGGTCAGGTGGTTTTCCAGGTGATTTCTTCCTGGCCGTCTTCACTGATGCGGATCCAGCGATCGGCATCCGCTTCGCCTTGTTCTTCTTCCCACGTGCCCGGTGCGCAACGCACTTCGACGTTCAGGGCTTTAAACGCCGCCTGGGCACAGGCGATATCGTCATCCCAAGGCGTCTGGTCGCTGTCCAGGAACAGGCTGTTCCATTTGCCGACGGCATTTGGCATCCAGGTGACGGCGATGCCACCGGCAGTGCATTTCCAGACCTGACCCTTCTTCACCCACGGTGTGCAAGGGCCGAGGGCTTGTGAAAGCCATTCGACGACGTGCTCATGGCCGGCTTTGGCTTCTTTCAGGTAAATCTCGATATCGGGTTGGCGCATGGATGCCCTCACTGTGGTCTGAAAAATCCATTCGCGGATTAGTCGGGCCAAGGGCGCGTGCCCTTGGCCGTAAAGTGGATTATTGAAGCACGAAATAGTCGTAGCGCATCGACACTGTGACGATTAACGGCTCAGGGTGCTCGATGACCTGGGCCCGACGCTCGGCACTGGCACGCCAGCCGTGGGGCGTCATGGCCAGCAGGTTGGCACGGTCCTGGGGTTGGCTCAGGTGCAGCGTGAACGCCAATGTTTCGCTGTGTTGTAACTGCATGCCCTCGGGCACCAATGCCAGGTGCTTGTCGTCGGCGTAATCGCGGACTTCGTCATACAGGCGTTCGCGCAATTCCATCAAGTGACCGCGGGTAGGGCCCACACGCATCAACCCCCCGCCGGGGGTGAGCAGGCGCTTGGCTTCGAGCCAGTCCAGCGGGCTGAACACGCTGGCCAAAAACTGGCAACTCGCGTCGGCAAGGGGCACGCGAGCCATGCTTGCAATCAGCCAGGTCAGTGCCGGGTTACGTTTGCAGGCACGCTTGACGGCTTCGCGGGAAATATCCAGCGCATAGCCGTCGGCATCAGGCAGAGCCTCGGCGATTTGCGCGGTGTAATAACCCTCGCCACAGCCGATATCGAGCCAGCGTTGAGGGGCGCGTTCAGCGGCGAGGTCTGCCAGGCGCTTGGCCACAGGCGCGTAATGACCGGCATTCAGAAAGTCACGGCGGGCTTCCACCATGGCCTGGTTATCACCCGGATCGCGACTGTTTTTGTGCTGGACCGGCAGCAGGTTCAAGTACCCCTGACGCGCACGGTCGAAGCGGTGGCCCGCCGGGCAGGCCACGCCATTATCGACCGCATTCAGCGGTTCGCTACAGATAGGGCAGGCAAGCATCAGGCGAGCAACTTGATCAAGGTTTGGTAGTAGATTTCGGTGAGTACGTCGAGGTCACTGGCCAGCACCCGCTCGTTGACCTGGTGGATAGTCGCGTTGACCGGCCCCAGTTCCACAACCTGTGTACCGAGGGTGGCGATAAAGCGCCCGTCCGACGTTCCCCCGCTGGTGGATGCCTGGGTGTCACGGCCGGTGACGTGCTTGATGCTCGACGATACGGCGTCCAGCAGCGCGCCGGGTTCGGTCAGGAAAGGCAGGCCGGACAACGCCCAATCGATGTGCCAATCCAGGCCATGCTTGTCGAGGATGTCCGCGACGCGTTGTTGCAGGCCTTCGACGGTGGATTCGGTGGAGAAGCGGAAGTTGAATACCGCCACCAGGTCGCCCGGGATCACGTTGGTTGCGCCGGTACCCGAATTGAGGTTGGAGATCTGGAAGCTGGTCGGCGGAAAGAATGCGTTGCCGTCGTCCCAATGCTCAGCGGCCAGTTCAGCCAAAGCCGGTGCGGCCAGGTGGATCGGGTTTTTTGCCAGATGCGGGTAAGCCACATGGCCCTGAATACCGCGAACGGTGAGTTTGGCCCCCAGCGAACCACGGCGGCCGTTTTTCACCACATCACCCACCAGCGTGGTGCTTGAGGGTTCACCGACAATGCACCAGTCCAGGCGCTCGTTACGGGCTGCGAACCGCTCAACCACGGCTTTGGTGCCGTGATGCGCCGGGCCTTCTTCGTCGCTGGTAATCAAAAATGCAACCGAACCCTTGTGGTCCGGGTAGTCCGCTACAAAGCGCTCAGCCGCCACCAGCATGGCGGCCAGGCTGCCTTTCATGTCCGCCGCGCCGCGTCCGCAGAGCATGCCGTGTTCGTCGATCAGGGCGTCAAACGGGTCGTTCTGCCAGGCCTGGACCGGGCCGGTCGGGACCACGTCGGTGTGGCCGGCGAAACACAGTACGGGGCCGTCATGCTTGCCGTGGGTGGCCCAGAAGTTGTCCACGTCTTCGATGCGCATCGGTTCCAGCGTGAAGCCGGCATCCCCCAGACGCTGCATCATCAGCTTCTGGCAGTCGGCGTCGATCGGCGTCACGGAAGGGCGACGGATCAGATCGCAGGCAAGTTGCAGGGTCGGCGAAAGGTCGGCGTGGGCCGTCATGGTGTGGACTCCGAAGCTGGGCGTGTGAAAAAACAGGCTTGCATCGTGTGCAGGTGTGCTTGCACGGTGATGTGGGCCAGGCACAAAAGGGCGGATATCTTAAAGCAAAACGGCGACCAGAGGCCGCCGTTTAGAGGTTGCTTTCAATTTATGCCGCAGGTTGTTGCGGCGTGGCTTCAGTTGCCGGTTTAGGCAGCGACGAGGCAAAGGCCATGATCAGCGCAGCCAGGTACGGTAACGATTGAACCAGCAGCATGACCACCCAGAACCGCATGTCATTGCTCGGCAAGCCTTGTACGAAATAGATCCCCACCGCTGCGCCCCAAAGCAACAGCATGATGAAGACTTCTTCCCGTGCTTCCGAGATGGCGACCCAAAAGCCGTGGTTGTCGGCGTTTTTTGGTGTACGGAAAAATGGAATGCTGGTGGTGAAGAATCCGTACAGCACCGCTTTGGCAATGGTATGGGACAACGCCAGGCCTGCCAGCGCCGCCGCAAAGGCATCTTTGAGGTTAACGCCTACGGCACGGCGGTACAGGAAGATGATTTTGCCCACCTTGAACACAAACAGGGCCAAGGGCGGTATGGCGAAAATCAGCAGCGGCGGGTCAACCCGCGTCGGCACAATAATCATCGCCGCTGACCACAACAGGGCACCCATGGTGAAGAAAATGTTCATGCCATCGGCCACCCACGGCAGCCAGCCCGCGAGGAAGTGGTAGCGCTGGCCACGGGTCAACTGGGTGTCTTTACCGCGGATCAAGCTGGAGGTATGGCGCTTGATGATCTGAATCGCGCCATAGGCCCAGCGGAATCGCTGTTTCTTGAAGTCGATAAAGGTATCGGGCATCAGCCCTTTGCCATAGCTATTGTGGGAATAAGCGGCGGAGTAGCCTTTTTCAAAGACCCGCAAGCCCAGTTCGGCATCTTCACAGATGCACCAGTCTGCCCAGCCAAGTTCTTCGAGCACGGAACGGCGCGTCATGGTCATGGTGCCGTGCTGAATAATTGCATCGCGGTCATTGCGGGTGACCATGCCAATGTGGAAAAAGCCTTTGTATTCCGAGTAGCAGAGCTTTTTGAAGGTGCTTTCGTTCGCGTCGCGGTAATCCTGAGGCGACTGCACGATGGCGATTTTGGGGTCGGCAAAGTGCGGCACCATGTGCTTGAGCCAGTTGGGGTCGACACAGTAATCAGAGTCGATTACGGCAATCACTTCGGCATCGGGCGCGGTGTGCGGGATCAGGTAGTTCAATGCCCCGCCCTTGAAACCGGCCAACGGGCTGACGTGGAAGAACTTGAAGCGCGGGCCAAGGGTGGCGCAGTAATCGCGAATGGGCTCCCAGACCGCCGGGTCTTTGGTGTTGTTGTCGATCAGCAACACCTCGAAGTCCGGGTAATCCAGGTTGGCCAGCGCGTCGAGGGTCTGTTTGACCATCTCCGGCGGTTCGTTGTAGCACGGCACATGGATCGACACTTTAGGCCGGTAGGCGTTTTCGCTGTCTATGGGTAAAAATTCCCGGCGACGTTTGCGAATCCACACGGCTTCGGCGAGTTCATGGGCTTCGGTGAGTAGGACGATAAATACCCCGAGCGCGCCCAACCCCAGCAAAAAGCCCACGGTCAGGCTGAACCAGGTGCTGTATTGCTGACTGTAGTCGTAGCCGATCCATACCAGCGCCGAGCCGCACAGGAAGGCGGTAAAGGTCAGGAAGGTGCGACCGCGCTGGCGCAAGGCTGAGCCGTCAATCAGCAGCAAGGCCAATGACAGCAGGCCCATGACCACTGAGCCGATGGCCAGTACACGCCATTGCGGAATGGCCACTACCGGGCCTTCAAAGTTGAACTTTTGCTGACGTGCGGCGTTGTACACCCCCCAGTAAGCGCCCACCGAACCTTCGTCGCTGGCCTTCCAGGGTTGGTCAAACGCTTCGATCACAAAGTAGTTGTAGCCGCGACGGTTCAGGGTATTCACCAGCGTGCGCAGGTAAATGGCCTGGTCAGCCGGTGTGGCGTCCGCACCGCCGCGCATGCGGCCATTGCTGGGCCAGCCCACTTCCGACAGCAGCAGCGGTTTTTTCGGGAACATTTTTTTCAGGTCGCGGGCGCGTTCCAATACGAAATCGCCGGCTTTGTCCATGGGGATAAATTCCCAGTACGGCAAAATGTGCGCGGCAATCAAGTCGACATGTTTGGCCAGTTGCGGGTATTTCTCCCAGATGTGCCATTGCTCGGACGTGGTGACGGGCACTTTGACGGCCGCGCGCACGCGGTCGAGCAATACGATCAAGTCTTCCGGGGTGATCTCTTCACGAAACAATGCCTCGTTACCGACCACCACGCGCACTACGCTGCGCGAGGTGTTGGCCAACTCGATGGCTTTCTGTATTTCGCGTTCGTTGCGTTCCTGGTCGGGGCTGATCCAGATCCCGAGGGTCACGCGTAAACCGAATTCTTCGGCCAACTTGGGAATGTTCCCCAGCGTGCCGTCGACCGAGTACGTGCGAATGTTGTCAGTGAGCTTGCTGAGAATTTCCAGGTCGCGCCGCATTTCATCGTCGGTCGGGTACTGGTCTTTCTGCGGGTATTGGCCTTGCTGAAACGGCGAATACGAAAAGCCCGAGATCTGCTCTGGCCAGTTAGGCGCTGAGACCGGGCGATTGATTAATGCCCAAAAACCGGTGAAGAGGGCGGCAATCGCCAGCACCACCACCAGGTTGATTCCAAATTTACGCGATGACATAGCTATTTCGGGTTCCAAAAGGAGTGGAACGAAGATCGGTCGACAGGTGCCAAACGGCGCGCATCCTACACTGGGCTTTAACTCAGCGTACAGCGCATAGCCCTAGATCCGGCGTTTGGCAGTCAATGTTGACTTAAGTTCTTTCTTTAATTGTTGTGGCTCTTGTCTTGTAGCTTTGTAGGGTATTAAAGCAGCTTGATCGGATGGCCAGCAGGAAATGTACTCAGGGCGTGAACAGGGCTCTATAATGCGCGCCGGTTTTTGGGGTGATGGTCATGAGTACAGAAGATCCACGGTTTGGTGGCGTAGCCCGTTTGTACGGCCTTGAGGGCATGGAACGGTTGCGCTCGGCGCATGTGGCGATTGTCGGGGTAGGCGGCGTTGGGTCGTGGGCGGCCGAGGCCATTGCCCGCTGCGGCGTGGGCGAAATTTCGCTGTTCGACCTGGATGATGTCTGCGTCAGCAATACCAACCGGCAGTTGCACGCCTTGGGCTCGACGATCGGTCGCGACAAGGTCGAGGTGATGGCCGAGCGCCTGCGACAGATCAACCCGGACTGTACCGTTCATGCCGTCGCTGATTTTGTGACGCGCGAGACCATGGCCCAGTACATCACCCCGGACATGGATTGCGTGATCGACTGCATTGACAGTGTTAACGCCAAGGCGGCGCTGATTGCCTGGTGCAAGCGCCGCAAAATCCAGATCATCACCACGGGCGGCGCGGGGGGGCAAATAGACCCGACGTTGATTCAGGTGTGTGACTTGAACCGCACCTTCAATGACCCGCTGGCCTCCAAAGTGCGTTCGACATTGCGTCGCGATTACGGTTTTTCGCGCACTGTGACCCGTCATTACAGCGTGCCCTGCGTGTTTTCGACGGAACAACTGCGCTATCCAAAGCCGGACGGCAGCATTTGCCTGCAGAAGAGCTTTGTGGGGGAGGGTGTGAAACTCGACTGCTCGGGTGGTTTTGGCGCGGTGATGATGGTGACGGCCACGTTTGGCATGGTGGCGGCCACCAAGGCGGTGGACAAAATAGTGGCGGGCGTTCGACGGCCTTCGGAAAAGGTCAAGGCAACGCCCTGACCTTGTTGTCGCAACCGTCGTCTCTCGTCAGCGACGACGGGCACGATGGCCAGGGTGAAGGTTTAAGCGGACAACTCACGCATGCGCTGCAACACGGCATTCAGCCCATTGCTGCGCGAAGGCGACAACTGGCGGCTCAGGCCCAGTTGGTTGAACCAGCCGGGCAGGTCCACCTGTTGCAGCGCTTCGCTGGGCAGCCCGTTAACCCGCGCCAATAGCAACGCCACCAAACCGCGTATCAAGCGCGCATCGCTGCTGGCAGAAAACTGCCAGTGGCCGTTGTTTAATTCGCCCACCAACCACACCTGACTTTCACAGCCATGCACCCGGTTAGCCTCGTTTTTGTCGGCATCTGCCAGCTCAGGCAGTTTCTGACCCCATTGAATCAGCAGGCGAGCGCGCTGCTCCCAACTGGCGCAATGCGCAAAGGCGTCGAGTGCGGTTTGGGCGTCCTGGGGCAAGGTCATTGCAGCAACTCCAGTGCTTGATCGAGTGCGTTGAAGAATCGCTCAAGGTCTTCAGAGTCGTTGTACAGGGCCAGCGAAACCCGTATCGCACCGGCCAGACCGAAGCTTTTCAGCAACGGCATTGCGCAGTGATGCCCGGCGCGTACGGCGATGCCTTGTTCGGTCAACAAGTGTGCAAGGTCGGCGTTATGCACGCCCTCGACGACAAAACTGACCAGTGCCAGTTGGGGTGTACCCAGGAGGCGAATGCCCGGTCGCTGTTTCAGGCCTTCGACCAACTGCTGGTGCAGAGCGGCCTCGTGAGCTTCGACGGCGCGTTGATCCAGGCTCGCCAGATAACCGAGGGTAGCTCCCAGGCCGATCACGCTGGCAATCGGTGGGGTACCGGCCTCAAAGCCCAGCGGGGCGGAGCGGAATGAAGCGTGCTGATAGTCGGCGTCTTGCACCATCTCGCCGCCGAACTGCCAATGCTGCAGTTGCGCGAATGCTTCATGACGGCCGAACAGCACGCCCAGCCCGTCCGGGCCGTAGAGTTTGTGGCTGGAAAAGACGTAGAAGTCGCAACCCAGGGCCTGCACGTCATGGCGACCATGCACAACGCCTTGAGCACCATCGACGACGGTCAGCGCGTGTTGGGCCTTGGCCAGCGCCAACAGGGCGGGTAGAGGCTGCCATGCGCCGAGCACGTTTGACAGTTGGCTGACGGCCATCAGACGGGTGCGCGGGGTTATCAAGTGGGCGGCCGCTTCAAGGTCGATGAGGCCGCAGGGGTCCAGCGGCAAGATCACCAGCTTCAAGTGCTTGCGTCGGGCCAATTGTTGCCACGGCAACAGGTTGGCGTGGTGTTCCAGAGCACTGACGACAATTTCATCGCCCGGCTCGAATAGAGGCTCCAGCCCATAGGCCAGAAGGTTAAGCGCAGACGTGGCACCGTGAGTGAAGACGATGTGCCCGCAATCGCCAGTATTGAGCCATTGCGCCACTTTACAGCGGCTGTTCTCAAATGCCTGGGTCGCATGAGCGCCCGGCAAGTGCTGCGCACGGTGAACATTGGCCGCGCCGCTGGCGTAATAGTGCGTCAGTGCGTCGAGCAGCGCCTGGGGTTTTTGCGTGGTGGCAGCGTTGTCCAGATACGTCTGGTCCTGACGCTGCAAGGCTGCGATGGCGGGAAAGTCAGCGCGCCAGGGAGAAGGCAAAAGCATGGTGGACGGCCTGTGATGACGGGGCCAAAAGTGCCCCCGTCAGTGGCAGATAAACGCTTAGTTGTGAGCGTGCAGGGCTTCGTTCAGCTCAATGGCCGACTTGTGGGTTTTGCATTCCACTGCGCCGGTTTCCGAGTTGCGACGGAACAGCAGGTCCGGTTGGCCAGCCAGGTCACGGGCTTTCACCACTTTGACCAGCTGGTTGTTTTCGTCCAGAAGGGCCACTTTGGTGCCCGCGGTAACGTACAGGCCCGACTCAACGGTGTTGCGGTCGCCCAACGGGATGCCGATACCGGCGTTCGCGCCGATCAGGCAGCCTTCGCCTACCTTGATCACAATGTTACCGCCGCCCGACAGGGTGCCCATGGTGGAGCAGCCGCCGCCCAGGTCAGAACCCTTGCCCACGAATACGCCCGCCGAGACACGGCCTTCGATCATGCCTGGGCCTTCGGTGCCCGCGTTGAAGTTGACGAAACCTTCGTGCATCACGGTGGTGCCTTCGCCAATGTAAGCACCCAGACGGATACGTGCGCTGTCTGCGATACGCACGCCAGCCGGTACCACGTAGTCGGTCATTTTCGGGAACTTGTCGACCGAGAACACTTCCAGGAAGTTGCCACGCAGACGGGCTTCCAGTTGACGTTCAGCCAGCTCGCTGAGGTCGATGGCACCCTGGCTGGTCCATGCCACGTTGGGCAGCAGCGGGAACACGCCCGCCAGGCTCAAGCCGTGCGGCTTGACCAGGCGATGGGATAGCAGGTGCAACTTGAGGTAGGCCTCAGGGGTTGAGGTCAGTGCGGCATCTTCGGCCAGCAGGGTGGCGACCAGCGGGTTGTGGCTCTCGGCCAGGCGGGTCAGCAGCGCGGCTTGGGCAACATCCACCGTTTTGAGCGCATCAGCCATTTGTGCGGCCTGGGCTGTCGTAAAGGTGATTGCCTGATTGCCGCCGGTATAGCCCAGAATCGGTGCGATGGCTGCAATCAGCTCGGCCGACGGGTTGATCAGGGGTTGTGCGTAGAACACTTCCAGCCATGCGCCTTGACGGTTTTGGGTGCCGACGCCGAAGGCTGCGCTGAACAGGGTAGTAGACATGCAATTACCTCTTACAAAAAAAATGGGCGGTGTTGGCTCAAGGGTTAAAGAAGGGCCGCCGCATAAAGATCTGGCTTGAAGCCAATCAGGGTTTTGTCACCGAGATCGAGCACCGGGCGCTTGATCATCGAGGGTTGGGCCAGCATCAGCTCAATGGCTTTCGCTTGGTCGAGATCGGCTTTCTGTTCGTCGTCGAGTTTGCGAAACGTGGTGCCAGCGCGGTTGAGCACGACTTGCCAACCGTGTTCGTCGCACCATTGAGTCAGGTGCTCACGGTCGATACCGCTGCTTTTGTAATCATGGAAGTCATACCGCACGCCATGCTCATCCAGCCAGGTGCGCGCCTTTTTCATGGTGTCGCAGGCTTTGATGCCGAAAAGGTGCAAGGTCTTGTTCGAATCGGTCACGGAAATTGCCCCTCCCTTGGAGATGCCTGAAATGATCGGTGGCGGATTATGCCACGGGCAGCGCGCTTGGGCGTGTATGGCTGCAAGCTTGGCATGCACATATGACACGTCGTCGAACTGCTACTTTTGTTCAGGGCCCGGTTTTGCCTTTAGGCGCTACTATGGCCTGCTGTGAGAAACTGTTACTAGCGGTGTCTAGTCCAAGACTTTTAGCCAAAAGATGATTGTTTGGGAACCCTGTTGATATGCAAACCGCCTATACCGTCCTCATTCTGCTGATGCTGGTGGGTGTCTCGCGTCTATTGGGGCGTTTGATTCCGCTGCCTTTACCCCTGGTGCAAATCGCGGCGGGTGCCGCGCTGGCCTGGCCGACGCTGGGGCTACATGTTGCGTTGGACCCTGAGCTGTTTTTGTTTCTATTTTTGCCGCCCCTATTGTTCTCGGACGGTTGGCGCATGCCCAAGCGCGAATTCTGGCGTTTGCGTGGGCCGATCCTGACCCTGGCAGTGGGCCTGGTTCTGTTTACGGTGGTCGGTGCCGGTTATTTCATTCACTGGCTCTTGCCGACCATTCCGTTGCCGGTGGCCTTTGCCCTGGCCGCCGTGTTGTCCCCGACCGACGCCGTTGCGGTGTCGGCGATTTCTCAGAACCGTTTGCCTGGCCCGCTGATGCATATGCTCCAGGGCGAGGCCTTGATGAATGATGCCTCGGGCCTGGTGACCTTCAAGTTCGCCCTGGTGGCGGCGATTACCGGGGTGTTCTCCCTGACCACTGCCAGTGTCACGTTTGTGCTGGTGGCGTGCGGCGGGTTGGCGATTGGTGTGGCCTTGAGCTGGTTGGTGGGGCGCATGCGCTCGTGGATGATTGCCCGCGGCTGGGATGACCCGGCGACCCACGTGGTGTTTATGTTGCTACTGCCGTTTGCCGCTTATGTGTTGGCTGAGCGACTGGGCGCATCGGGCATTTTGTCGGCGGTAGCGGCGGGGATGATGCAAAGCTGGCTGGATTTGCTGCCACGCCAGACCAGCACCCGACTGCTTAATCGCAGTGTGTGGGGGCTGCTGGAATTTACGTTTAACGGTCTGATTTTCCTGCTGTTGGGCTTGCAGTTGCCGGACATTATCAAGGCGGTGGTCAGCCACGAAACCACGCTGTGGCCGACCTTGCTCTACCGCTGCCTGGACGTGGTTGTGATTTTCCTGGTGTTGCTGGCGCTGCGGTTTATCTGGGTGCAAAGCATCTGGCGCTTGTTCGCGCTGTTGCGTCGCTGGAGAGGCAAGGGCGAGTTGACGATGGTGCCGAATGCGCGCTCCTGCTGGTTGCTGACCGTGGGGGGCGTGCGCGGGGCGGTGACGTTGGCCGGTGTAATGTCGGTACCGCTGCTGATCAGCCAGGGTGTTGATTTCCCTGAACGGGACTTGCTGATATTCATTGCCGCCGGGGTGATTTTGCTGTCGTTGGTGTCGGCCTGTATCGCCTTGCCATTGTTGTTGCGTGGCATTCCTAAAAGCCCGGATGATGCCATGCGCAACGAGGTGCGCGAAGCGTGGCGGCGCACGGCAGAAGCGGCCATTCACGCGCTGGAGGCTGAGGAAGTGGTAGAGCCGGACAGCCAGCAGGACGCGGCCCAGGCGGCGTTGGCGGCGGAACTGAAGGCTCGGATCATGTCCGAGTACCGGCATCAGCTTGAAGTGTTCAACGACTCTGTCGAAGCCCAGGCGCTGGCGTCACAAATGGACCAGCTGGAAAGTCGTTTGCGGCTCAAGGCGCTCAGGGCGCAGCGTCTGGAACTGTACAGCTTGCGCCGCCATCACGTGATTGGTGATGACGTGCTCAGTGAAATCCTGCGGGACCTGGACTTGAGCGAAGCTAACCTGGGGGCGGTGAAGTAAGGCTGTGAGTGCGGTAGCGAGCAATCGAGCGTCGACCGGCTGTTCCTGCGGATGGCAGAGTTTGTAGGAACGAGCTTGCTCGTGATCTTTTGACCTGGCTTTTGATCCAAGGGCCCCTTAAACCACGCTGGCCGAACGCAGCAAGGCCTGTAGGAACGAGCTTGCTCGTGATCTTTTGACCTGGTTTTTGATCTAAAGGGCCCCTTAAACCACGCTGGCCGATCGCGGCGGCCCACGGAGAAGATCAAAAGATCGCGAGCAAGCTCGCTCCTACGCGCGTGTTTTGATCTAAGGGTCCCCTTAAGCCACGCTGGCCTCTTATAGAGAAGACGCTAACTCATTGATTCTAAAAATGATTTTTTTCACCCATTTTAGGTGTCTATCAATGCGGCGGCCCCTCCTGCCGATGATTGAGGTTAGCGGCGCAGGATAAAGTCGCGTATCCGCTCGGCGGCTTCTACGCATTCCGCCAACGGAGCCACCAGGGCCATGCGAACACGGCCTGCACCCGGGTTGAAGCCTTCGACTTCGCGGGACAGGTACGAGCCCGGCACCACGGTCACGTGTTCTTCGGCGAACAGGTCACGGCAAAATTCAGCGTCGTCACCTTTTACCTTGGGCCACAGGTAGAAACCGCCGTCCGGGCGCTGTACGTCCAGTACGGGCGTCAAGATAGCGAGTACGGCGTCGAATTTTTCGCGGTACAGGTCGCGGTTGGCGCGCACGTGGTCTTCATCGTTCCAGGCCGCAATGCTGGCGAGTTGGGTTTGCACCGGCATCGCACAGCCGTGGTAGGTGCGGTACAGCAAAAAGGCTTTGAGGATCTCGGCGTCGCCCGCCACGAAGCCGGAACGCAGGCCTGGCAGGTTGGAGCGCTTGGAGAGGCTGTGGAACACCACGCAACGTTTGAAGTCTTCGCGGCCCAGGGCAACGCAAGCACTCAACAGGCCAACCGGGGGCGTGCTTTCGTCGAAGTACAACTCGCTGTAGCACTCGTCTGCGGCAATCACAAAGTCGTGTTCGTCAGCCAGGGCGATCAGCTTCTTCAGCGTGTCGAGTGGAATCAATGCACCGGTCGGGTTGCCTGGCGAGCACAGGAACAGGATTTGGCAGCGCTTCCAGGTGTCGGCCGAGACAGCATCGAAATCCGGGTTGAAACCATGCTCCGCCAGGCACGGCAGGTAGTGCGGTGTGGCCCCGGCCAGGAACGCAGCCCCTTCGTAAATCTGATAGAACGGGTTCGGGCTGATGACCAGGGCGTCGTCTGCGCGGTTGACCACCGTCTGGGTGAAAGCGAACAGGGCTTCGCGAGTGCCATTGACCGGCAGAATGTTACGGGCCGGGTCGAGCCAGCCGGCGGGCACGTTGAAGCGCTGTTCAGCCCAGCGGCCAATGGCCTCGCGCAGGGCTGGGATGCCGAGCGTGGTCGGGTACACCGCCATTTGATCGAGGCTGTCGGCCAAGGCTTTGGCCACGAACGCCGGGGAGCGGTGTTTCGGTTCGCCAATCGATAGCGCAATCGGGCGTTTATCGGCATCGGGCTGCACGGCACCCAGCAGTGCACGCAGTTTTTCGAACGGGTAAGGCTGAAGCTGGTTTAGAGCGTTGTTCATTGGGGGCGGGTCTCACTCGGCGACGCTTAAATGCTCAGGCGCCACGTTTCGGGGGTTGAGTCTTTATTGACCGTTAATTGTTCGACGATGGCTTCCTGCAGGCGAATGCACAGTTGCGGATCGGACAACGGCTGGTTGTTTTCATCGGTAATGAAAAATATGTCTTCGACCCGTTCGCCCAAGGTCGCGATCTTGGCGTTTTGCAGTGACAGATCGAACTCCAGAAAGATCATGCCGATGCGTGCCAGCAGGCCTGGGCGATCGGGTGCGCTAAGCTCAAGCACGGTGACCGGGCGCTGGGCATCGTTGTGAATCGTCACCTGCGGCGCGAAGGCGAAATGCTTGAGCTGGCGCGGTACGCGGCGCTGGATGATGGTCGGGTAGTCATCGGGATTGCGCAGGGCTTCGGTCAGGCCTTTGCGGATTTTCTCGATGCGTTGCGGGTTATGACCAATCGAGTCGCCGTCGTTATCCAGCACGATGTAGGTATCGAGGGTGAACTGGCTGCTGGACGTGATGATGCGCGCGTCATGGATGTTCAGGTTGAGCTGGTCCATTGCGGCCACGGTAACGGCGAAGAAATCGTGCTGGTCGGGGGCATAAATAAAGATCTGTGTGCCGCCTTCAAATTCGCGCTGGGTGGTTTCCTTGATCAAAACCAATGGGCCGCCGTCGACCGGCTGCTGCAGGATGGCGTCGGAGTGCCACGCCACGTCGCCTGCGGTGTGGCGCAAAAAGTAGTCGTCGCCCAGTTGTGACCACAATTGCTCAACGTCATCCGGGTCATTGCCGCCGCGCACCAAAATGTCCAGGGCCGCGCTTTGGGTCTGACGGATCTGCTCTTCCCGGTCGACCGGGTTTTCCAGGCCTCGGCGCAGGGCGCGTTTGGTTTCGGTATACAACTGACGTAGCAGGCTGGCGCGCCAGGAGTTCCACAACGTGGGGTTGGTGGCGTTGATGTCGGCGACAGTCAGCACGTAGAGGTAATCGAGGTGGGTTTCGTCGAACACGAACTGGGCAAAGTCATGGATCACCTGAGGATCTGACAGGTCTTTGCGCTGGGCGGTGGTCGACATCACCAAGTGGTTCTGCACCAGCCACACAATAAGGCGTGTGTCCCACAAGGGCAGGTGATGCCGCATGCAGAAAGCCTCGGCATCGACTGCGCCAATTTCGGAATGGTCGCCGTGGCGGCCCTTGCCGATGTCATGGTAAAGACCCGCCAGGTAGATCAATTCAGGCTTGGGTAATTTGGCCATTAGCTTGCTGGCTAAAGGGAATTTCTCTGATGCCTGAGTGTACTGAAGCTTACGCAAATGCTTGATCAGGTTCAGGGTGTGCGCGTCGACCGTATAAATGTGGAACAGGTCGTGCTGCATTTGCCCGACGATGAAACCGAACTCAGGCAGGTAGCGGCCGAGAATACCGTAGCGATTCATTCGGCGTAGATTGCGGTGGATGCCGATTTTGCACTTGAACAGCTCGATAAACAGGCTGGTATTGCGCAAATCGTTGCGGAAGTTGTCATCGATCAAGTTGCGATGTTCGCGCAGCAGGCGAATGGTATCAGCACGTACGCCTTTGATTTCAGGGTGTTGGGCCATCAGCAGGAAAATTTCGAGCATGGCAAAGGGCGTGCGTTTGAAAACGTGATCGTTGCAGGCCTCGATATAGCCGTCGTGCAGCTGAAAGCGCGCGTTCATAGGCGTTGGCGGCGCTTCGTCTTCGGGGGCCAGGATCACTTCTTCGAAATGCTGAATAATCAGGTCACTGAGTTGAGCAATGCTCATGACGACCCGGTAGTACTGCTGCATGAAGTTTTCGATGGTCTGTTTGGTGTCATCGCCGGTATAACCGAGCAGTTCGGCAATGTTGCGTTGATGGTCAAACAGCAGGCGGTCTTCGGCGCGCCCGGCGAGCATGTGCAAGGCGTAGCGAACTTTCCACAGAAATTCTTGCGAGGACGCCAGCAAGGCGTGTTCGCTTTCGACCAGAAACCCTTCGCCCGCCAGGGCGCGCAGGTTCAGGGTGCCGTACTGACGACGAGCTACCCATAGAATGGTCTGGATGTCGCGCAAGCCGCCGGGCGACCCCTTGACGTTGGGTTCCAGGTTGTATTCGGTGTCGTTGTACTTGTGATGACGCGCTTTTTGCTCGGCACGCTTGGCCAGGAAGAAGTCCTTGCTGGGCCACATGTGTGCGGTGCTGGTGACGTCCAGCATGCGCTGGCGCAAGTGCTCAGGGCCCGCCACCGTGCGGCTTTCAATCATGTTGGTGATGATGGTCAGGTCGGCGCGGGCCTGTTCGGCGCATTCGTCCACCGAGCGCACGCTTTGACCGACCTCCAGGCCAATGTCCCAAAGCAGTGTCAGAAAGCGCTCGATAGAGTCGCGAAATACTTCGTGGTCGGCATTGTCGAGCAGAATCAGCAAATCGATATCGGAGTAGGGGTGCAGTTCACCCCGGCCATACCCGCCGACGGCCACCAGGGCGATGTCGGCCTGGTCGCTCCAGGTGAACTGATCCCAGGCTTGCTGCAGGATGTTATCGACGAACCAGGCTCGATCTTCGATCAGGCGACGAATATCGCGACCATTTCGAAAGCGTTCGTCAAGCACGTCACGTGCCTGGCGGATCGCCTTTTTGAAAGCGGCAATGGGGCTTGCCTTTAATGCCAGCTCGGCCTGGAACTGGCCGCGGTCAAAAAGTTCGGGATCCACCTGCGGCATCGATTGGCTTTCCTATTGCTGAGTTGTGGCTATCTATATAGAAACGACTGCAAACATCAGGCCGAAACGCGCGGGATGGTGTCATCGCTGCGCAGCGTGAAGATCTCGTACCCGGTGTCAGTCACCAGCAAGGTGTGTTCCCACTGCGCCGAAAGCTTGCGATCCTTGGTGATGGCTGTCCAGCCATCGCCCAGCACTTTGGTGTCAGCCTTGCCCTGGTTGATCATCGGCTCGATGGTGAAGGTCATGCCGGCTTTCAGTTCCATGCCGGTGCCTGCGCGGCCGTAGTGCAGGATTTGCGGTTCTTCATGGAACACCTTGCCGATGCCATGGCCGCAGAACTCTCGAACCACCGAGAAACCGTTCTTTTCAGCGTGCTTCTGGATCACTTCACCGATATCGCCCAAGCGGCAGCCCGGTTTGACCAGTTCGATGGCCTTGTACATGCACTCTTGAGTCACTTGCGACAGGCGCTCGGCCCAGACCGGCACCTTGCCGACGTGGAACATGCGGCTGGTGTCGCCGTGATAGCCGTCTTTAATGACCGTGACGTCAATGTTCAGGGTGTCGCCGTCCTTCAGGGCCTTGTCGCCCGGAATGCCGTGGCACACCACGTGGTTGATCGAGGTGCAGATCGATTTGGGGAAGCCTTTGTAGTTGAGCGGGGCCGGGATGGCCTTTTGTACATTGACGATGTAATCGTGGCAGATGCGGTCCAGCTCTTCAGTGGTCACGCCCGGTTTGACGTGCTCGGCAATCATTTCCAGCACTTCGGCGGCCAGTTTGCCGGCGACACGCATTTTTGCGATGTCCTCGGGGGTTTTGAGGGTGACGGTCATACAGGCTCTCTTCGCGCGTTGGCGCTCATCAACGGGTTGGGTGTGTGACAAGATTTTGCGTCCGCACACCAGCATAAAAACGCGATTCTAACAGACGGTCGGCGTTAATCATGAGCCTCTCGCCATCGCTTGTCGTAATGGAATGGGGCATTCTGGGCTTATTGAAGCGCGTGCGCAAAAGAACGAGGAATAAAAGTCAGAATCCGGGCTTCGTTTTTTTGGCATGTTGTGGTATAAAATGCGCCGCTTTGCGGGTATAGCCCGCAGTGCTCAAACCCACACACGCGTCGACACGATGACCTGGGTGCCTTCAGCTGAAGCTGCTGGTTGGTCATTGGGATGCGTGGAGGCCTAACCCGACTTATTAAGGAACTATCATGTCCCAAGTCAACATGCGCGATATGCTGAAGGCCGGTGTGCACTTCGGTCACCAAACCCGTTACTGGAACCCGAAGATGGGTAAATACATCTTTGGCGCGCGTAACAAGATTCACATCATCAACCTTGAAAAAACCCTGCCAATGTTCAACGAAGCTCTGACTTTCGTAGAGCGTCTGGCCCAGGGCAAAAACAAGATCCTGTTCGTCGGCACCAAGCGTTCCGCTGGCAAGATCGTTGCTGAAGAAGCAGCACGTTGCGGTTCGCCGTACGTGGATCACCGCTGGTTGGGCGGCATGCTCACCAACTTCAAAACCATCCGTGCTTCCATCAAGCGTCTGCGTGACCTTGAAATTCAAGCAGAAGACGGTACGTTCGCCAAGCTGACCAAGAAAGAGGCGCTGATGCGCACTCGCGATCTGGAAAAGCTGGATCGTAGCCTGGGTGGTATCAAGGACATGGGCGGTCTGCCAGACGCACTGTTTGTTATCGACGTTGATCACGAGCGCATCGCGATCACCGAAGCCAACAAGCTGGGCATCCCGGTTATCGGCGTTGTCGATACCAACAGCAGCCCTGAAGGTGTTGACTACATCATCCCAGGCAACGATGACGCAATCCGCGCTATCCAGCTGTACATGGGTGCGATGGCTGATGCTGTTATCCGTGGCCGTAACCACGTTGCTGGCGGCACCGACGTTTTCGTCGAAGAAGCTCCAGCTGCAGCGGTAGTTGAAGGCTGAGTCATTAACGCCTAGCGTTTACTCAGTACGCAAAAAGGGGGCTTGGCCCCCTTTTTGCCACCTCGGAATCCATTTGCTGGCACTGCATTTGTTATTGCTGTATCAAGTTGCGTTCAGCAGCGTGGTCAGGGGTGAGCTTCACACGAATTGAACGCCCGTTCGATCGGGTGGAATGGTTGAAAACCTATCCAAGAGGAATTTTGAAATGGCAGAGATTACTGCAGCGTTGGTTAAAGAGCTGCGTGAGCGTACCGGCGAAGGCATGATGGATTGCAAGAAAGCCTTGACCAAGGCTGGCGGCGACATCGAAAAAGCCATCGACGACATGCGTGCTTCCGGTGCCATCAAGGCTGCCAAGAAAGCAGGCAACGTTGCTGCTGAAGGCGCAATCGCCCTGAAGGAAGACGGTAAATCCGCAGTTCTGCTGGAAGTGAACTCGCAGACTGACTTCTTGGCCCTGCAGGACGACTTCAAGGCATTCGTTGCTGCCAGCGTTGAAAAAGCATTCGCTGACAAGCTGACGACCGTTGAGCCTCTGATCGAAGCTCAAGAAGCTGCTCGCCTGGTACTGGTTGGTAAAGTAGGTGAAAACGTAAACATCCGTCGCCTGGCTCGCGTTGAAGGTGATGTTGTGGGTGGTTACCTGCACGGCAACAAAATCGGTGTAGCGGTTGTTCTGAAAGGCGGCACTGTTGAGCTGGCCAAAGACATCGCGATGCACGTTGCTGCAAGCAACCCAGAGTTCCTGCTGCCTTCGGAAGTTTCTGAGGAAGCGGTTGAGCGTGAAAAAGCGGTGTTCCTGAGCCTCAATGCTGACAAGATTGCCGGCAAGCCAGAAAACATCGTTGAAAACATGATCAAAGGCCGTATCAGCAAGTTCCTGGCCGAAGCTAGCCTGGTTGAGCAAGCTTTCGTTAAGAACCCAGAGATCAAAGTTGGCGAACTGGCCAAGAAAGCGGGCGCTGAAATCGTTTCCTTCACTTACTTCAAGGTAGGCGAAGGCATCGAGAAGCCAGTCGACAACTTCGCTGAAGAAGTTGCTGCTCAGCTGGCTGCCGCCAAGCAATAAGACAGTTTTACACTGTCGCCCCGAAGAGGCTGCCCGCTCACGCGCGCAGCCTCTTTTCAAATGGGAGAGGGTTTTCCCTTTTCTTGCGGAACCGATTGCATAAGTCGTGTTCCGATGGTGCTGCTGTGCAGCGCCAAGCTAGAGTAAGCGCAGGCTGAAATGGTCTCGTACAGATTTTTTATAAAACGCGGCAGGAGAGATTCGCAATGGCTCAGCAGGGCAGTGGTTATCAAGCTCGCTATAAACGCATTCTACTCAAGCTAAGCGGCGAAGCCCTGATGGGCTCTGAAGACTTCGGGATCGACCCTAAGGTACTTGACCGCATGGCGCTGGAAGTCGGCCAGTTGGTCGGCATTGGCGTTCAGGTGGGTCTGGTGATAGGTGGCGGTAACCTGTTTCGTGGTGCTGCACTGAGCGAAGCTGGAATGGATCGTGTCACTGGCGACCACATGGGCATGCTGGCAACCGTGATGAACGCACTGGCCATGCGCGATGCGCTGGAACGTGCGAATATCTCTGCCATCGTCATGTCGGCCATTTCCATGGTGGGTGTGACGGATCATTATGATCGTCGCAAAGCCATGCGCCATTTGAATGCCAAGGATGTGGTGATTTTTGCCGCAGGTACCGGTAACCCCTTCTTCACGACGGATTCGGCAGCCTGCTTGCGTGCCATTGAAATTGACGCTGACGTGGTGCTCAAGGCAACCAAGGTTGATGGTGTTTACACTGCAGACCCATTCAAAGATCCGCATGCCGAGAAGTTCGATCATCTGACTTATGATGAAGTACTGGATCGCAAGCTGGGTGTAATGGATCTGACGGCCATCTGTTTGTGCCGCGACCATAAAATGCCACTGCGTGTATTTAATATGAATAAGCCCGGTGCCCTGCTTAATATTGTTCACGGCGGCGCTGAAGGCACTCTGATCGAGGAAGGTCAACAATGATCAACGAAATCAAAAAAGACGCGCAAGCGCGCATGCAGAAATCGCTGGAATCCTTGAACCACGCTTTTGGCCAGATCCGCACTGGCAAGGCGCACCCGAGCATTCTGGGTAGCGTGATGGTGCCTTACTACGGCGCAGACACGCCGTTGAGCAGTGTCGCTAACGTGACCGTGAAAGATTCCCGCACCCTGCAAGTCGTGGCGTTTGAGCGCAACATGCTGGCGGCAGTCGACAAGGCCATTCAGAGCGCAGGCCTGAATCTCAATCCGACCAACCTGGGCGAATTGCTGCTGATCTCCATGCCGGCCCTGACTGAAGAAACCCGTAAGGGCTTCACCAAGCAGGCGCGTAGTGCTGCTGAGGACGCTCGTGTGGCCGTGCGTAACATCCGTCGTGATGCCCTGAGCGAGCTGAAGAAGCTGGTTAAAGACAAGGCCATCAGTGAAGATGAAGAGCGTCGCGCAGCGGCTGATATTCAGAAGCTGACGGACAAGGCCGAAGCCGATATCGATGCGGCTACCAAGCAGAAAGAAGCGGACCTGATGGCCGTATAAGGGTCTGGGCGTTTTATGGAAAAGACCAAGCAGACTGAGCCTTCATCGGTGCCGCGACACGTCGCGATCATCATGGATGGTAATAATCGCTGGGCGAAAAAACGCTTTATGCCGGGTGTTGCCGGTCATAAAGCGGGAGTGGATGCTGTTCGCGCAGTGATTGAAGTGTGTGCCCATGCCAAGGTTGAGGTGCTTACACTGTTCGCGTTTTCCAGTGAGAACTGGCAACGCCCAGCGGCTGAAGTCAGTGCTCTGATGGATTTGTTCTTCAGGGCGCTTCGTCGTGAGGCCAAGCGCCTTAACGAAAACAACATCAGCCTGCGGATTATCGGCGATCGTTCGCGTTTTCATCCTGACCTTCAAACGGCAATGCGTGAAGCTGAGATGATGACGGCAGGGCCTGACCGTTTTGTGCTGCAGATTGCGGCCAATTACGGTGGTCAGTGGGACATCGCCCAGGCCGCTCAGCGGCTGGCGCGTGAGGTGCAGGCTGGCCATTTGCAGCCTGAAGACATCACGCCCGGGTTGCTCCAGACATGTCTGGTCACGGGTGATCTGCCATTGCCTGATCTTTGTATTCGTACAGGTGGCGAGCACCGCATCAGCAACTTCCTGTTGTGGCAGCTCGCCTATTCTGAGCTGTATTTCTCCGACCTGTTCTGGCCGGACTTCAAACACGAGGCCATGCGTAACGCACTGGCTGATTATGCTTCTCGCCAGCGCCGCTTCGGTAAAACGAGCGAGCAGGTCGAGGCTGGAGCCCGGGTTTAATGCTTAAGCAACGAATTATTACTGCACTTATTCTGCTGCCCATTGCCTTGTGTGGCTTTTTCCTTTTGGAAGGGGTCGGCTTTGCGCTGTTTATCGGTGCGGTGGTGACCCTGGGTGCGTGGGAATGGGCGCGCCTGGCAGGTTTCCAAGCTCAGGCGGCACGCGTTGCCTTTGCTGCGCTGGTGGCGGTGCTGCTGTTTGGGATGTACGCCTTCTCAGGCTTGGCACCTTTGGTACTCGCTGCGGCGATTGTGTGGTGGGCAATCGCGACCTACCTCGTGCTGACCTTTCCGCAATCGGCAGAGCGCTGGTCAGGCACGCGGGCAAAACTGGTTATCGGCCTGTTAATTCTACTGCCGGCCTGGCAAGGTTTGGTGTTGATCAAGGCCATGCCGCTGGGCAACTGGTTGATCCTGGCGGTGATGGTGCTGGTGTGGGGCGCTGACATCGGTGCCTACTTCTCCGGGCGTAAGTTTGGCAAACGCAAGCTGGCCCCAAAAGTCAGCCCGGGCAAGAGCTGGGAAGGCGTGTATGGCGGTTTGATTGTGAGCCTGTTGATCACAGCTGCTGTGGGTCTGGTACGTGGATGGAGCGTTGGCGAGATTGTCGCTGCGCTGCTGTGCGCGGCGATGATTGTGCTGGTGTCCGTGGTGGGTGACCTTACCGAGAGCATGTTCAAGCGTCAGGCCGGTATCAAGGACAGCAGTAATTTGCTGCCAGGTCATGGCGGGGTTCTGGATCGCATTGACAGCCTGACGGCGGCGGTTCCGTTGTTTGCGGTACTGCTTTGGATTGCCGGATCATGAGTCGACCTCAACAGATTACGGTATTGGGGGCCACAGGTTCGATTGGCCTGAGTACCTTGGATGTTATTGCGCGTCACCCTGACCGCTATCAAGTGTTTGGCTTGAGCGGTTTTAGCCGTCTCGCAGAGCTTTTGGCCTTGTGTGTCGAACACACGCCGCGAGTCGCTGTGGTGCCGGACGAGCATGCAGCCAGCCAATTGAGAGCTGGTCTGCAGGCAGCAGGTCTCAACACCGAGGTGTGGGTGGGTGAGCAAGGCTTGTGTCAGGTGGCTTCCGCCCCAGAAGTTGACACAGTTATGGCTGCAATCGTCGGTGCGGCAGGCTTACGTCCTACGTTGGCGGCGGTTAACGCGGGTAAGAAAATGCTCTTGGCCAATAAAGAGGCGCTCGTGATGACGGGCGACTTGTTTATGCAGGCCGTGCGTCGCAGTGGTTCGGTATTGCTGCCGATCGACAGCGAACACAACGCCATCTTTCAGTGCCTGCCTCAGGATTATTCCCGCGGGTTGGGCGCTGTCGGCGTTCGTCGTATATTGCTGACGGCTTCTGGTGGCCCGTTTCGCGAAACCCCTCTGGCCGAACTTGAGCGCGTAACACCCGATCAAGCCTGCGCTCATCCCAATTGGTCGATGGGGCGAAAGATATCGGTGGATTCGGCGAGCATGATGAACAAGGGGCTAGAGCTGATTGAGGCCTGTTGGCTGTTTGATGCTCGGCCGGATCAGGTTGAAGTCTTGATCCACCCGCAGAGCGTGATCCATTCATTGGTTGATTATGTGGATGGCTCGGTCTTGGCCCAGCTTGGTAATCCCGATATGCGAACGCCTATCGCCAATGCCCTGGCTTGGCCTGAGCGGATTGATTCGGGGGTCGCACCGCTGGATCTTTTTGAGGTAGCACGCCTGGATTTTCAGCGTCCTGACGAGCAGCGCTTTCCCTGCTTGCGTCTGGCACGTGAGGCGGCCTTGTCAGGTCATAGCGCCCCAGCGATGTTAAATGCGGCGAATGAAGTGGCCGTTGCGGCGTTTCTGGGGGGGCGGATTCGTTACCCGCAGATCGCTCAAATCATTGAAGACGTCTTGAATAGCGAGCCTGTGGTTGCAGTCGATGAACTGGAGGCGGTATTTTGCGCCGATGCCAAGGCACGCGTGCGGGCTGAGCAGTGGTTGAGCCATAACGGCGGTTAAGGGGTGCTTGCCCGAGCCGGACAGGATCGCGGAGAAAGTAGATGAGTGCGCTCTATATGATTGTTGGTACCCTCGTTGCACTAGGGGTGCTGGTCACTTTTCATGAATTTGGTCACTTTTGGGTGGCGCGCCGCTGTGGTGTCAAGGTTCTGCGCTTCTCTGTGGGCTTTGGCACACCCTTGCTGCGTTGGCATGACCGTCAGGGGACCGAGTTTGTAGTGGCTGCCATTCCGTTGGGTGGCTATGTGAAAATGCTGGACGAGCGCGAAGGCAATGTGCCCGCCGATCAGCTTGATCAGTCATTTAATCGCAAGTCTGTAGGTCAGCGCATTGCGATCGTCGCAGCGGGACCGATCGCTAACTTTATGTTGGCGATTGCGTTCTTTTGGGTGCTGGCCATGATGGGCAGCCAGCAAGTGCGTCCCGTGATTGGGGCTGTTGAAGCGGGCAGCCTGGCGGCGCAGGCTGGTCTGGCTGTAGGCCAGGAAATTGTCTCCATCGACGGCGAGCCAACGGTGGGTTGGTCCAACGTTAACTTGCAACTGGTCAGACGCCTGGGTGAGACCGGGACTGTCCAGGTCGTGGTGCGTGAGCCTGGCTCCGAGACTGAAGCGGCCCATCAGGTAACCCTCAAGGAATGGCTCAAGGGAGCCGACGAACCGGACCCTATCAAATCGTTGGGGATTCGCCCATGGCGACCTGAGTTGCCTGCGATCCTGGCTGAGCTTGACCCCAACGGGCCGGCGGTGGCCGCGGGGCTGAAAGCGGGTGACAAGCTGCTGTTGATGAACGATCAGCCCATCAGAGATTGGCAGCAAGTCGTGGATTGGGTGCGTGTGCGGCCTGCAGCTCAGGTCGTGCTGCATATTGAACGTGACGGCATGCCTTTGGATGTGCCTCTGACACTGGCGGCGCGCGGTGAGGGTAATAGCGCAACGGGGTATCTCGGGGCAGGCGTGAAAGGTGTCGATTGGCCACCCTCCATGCTGCGGGAAGTCAGTTATGGCCCGCTTGCAGCGGTCGGGGAAGGGTTCAAGCGCACATGGACCATGAGCGTGTTGACGCTCGATTCGCTGAAGAAAATGTTGTTCGGCGAGCTCTCGGTAAAAAACTTGAGTGGACCGATAACCATTGCTAAAGTGGCGGGCGCTTCTGCCCAGTCGGGTGTTGCGGATTTCCTGAGCTTCCTGGCTTATTTGAGTATTAGCCTGGGTGTTCTGAACTTGCTGCCCATACCAGTCCTGGATGGGGGGCATTTGTTGTTTTATCTGGTCGAGTGGGCGCGTGGTCGTCCCTTGTCAGATCGGGTACAGGGTTGGGGGATGCAGATTGGTATCAGTTTGGTCATCGGGGTGATGTTACTCGCCTTGGTGAACGATCTGGGCCGTCTGTAAACACTTCGCTGAATTGCGAATCTGCCGCATTTTGCGGCAGTTTGTTTATTGCCAGTTGGAATAAGAAAGGACTTCATGAAACGTCTGCTGCTAACTGCGGTTCTCGCCGTACTGATGATCGCCGAAGTTCACGCCGAGTCCTTCACTATCTCTGATATCCGTGTCAACGGCCTCCAGCGGGTTTCCGCCGGTAGCGTGTTTGGCGCGTTACCGCTGAACGTGGGTGAGGTAGCGGATGACCGCCGTTTGGTGGAATCCACTCGTGCGTTGTTCAAAACCGGTTTCTTTCAGGATATCCAACTGGGTCGTGATGGCAATGTGCTTGTCATTACGGTTGTCGAGCGTCCTTCCGTCTCCAGTATCACCATCGACGGTAACAAGGCGATTTCTACCGATGACCTGATGAAGGGTCTGAAACAGTCGGGCCTTGCCGAAGGTGAAATTTTCCAGCGTGCGACGCTTGAGGGCGTACGTAACGAGCTGCAACGTCAGTACGTTGCCCAGGGTCGTTATTCTGCAACGGTCGACACTGAAGTTGTGCCTGAGCCGCGTAACCGCGTGGCCTTGAAGGTCAACATCAACGAAGGCACCGTTGCCGCAATCCAGCACATCAACGTGGTGGGCAACACTGTTTTCCCTGAAGAAGACCTGATCGACCTGTTCGAGCTGAAAACCACGAACTGGTTGTCCTTCTTCAAGAACGATGACAAATATGCACGCGAAAAACTGTCGGGTGACCTCGAGCGTCTGCGCTCTTATTACCTCGATCGTGGCTATATCAATATGGATATTGCTTCGACCCAGGTATCGATTACCCCGGACAAGAAGAATGTCTATATCACGGTCAACGTGAACGAAGGCGAAAAATACAACGTAGGCGAAGTGAAGCTGAGCGGTGACCTCAAGGTTCCTGAAGACCAGATCAAGTCGTTGTTACTGGTTCAGCCGGGGCAAGTGTTCTCACGCAAACTGATGACCACGACGTCCGAGTTGATTACCCGCCGTCTGGGTAACGAAGGCTACACCTTTGCTAACGTCAATGGCGTGCCTCAGCCAAACCCTGAAGATCACACCGTCGCCATCACCTTTGTGGTTGACCCGGGCAAACGTGCTTACGTGAGCCGTATCAACTATCGCGGCAACACCAAATCTGAAGATGAAGTGCTGCGCCGTGAAATGCGTCAAATGGAAGGTGGTTGGGCTTCGACTTACCTGATCGACCAGTCCAAGGTTCGCCTTGAGCGTCTGGGCTTCTTCAAGGAAGTGAACGTTGAGACCCCTGCAGTGCCAGGCACTGACGACATGGTTGATGTGAACTATGCCGTAGAAGAGCAGGCGTCAGGCTCGATCACAGCCAGCATTGGTTTTGCTCAGAGCGCCGGCCTGATTCTGGGCGGCTCGATCACTCAGAACAACTTCCTGGGTACGGGTAACAGGGTCAGCATTGGCCTGACTCGCAGCGAATACCAGAGCCGTTACAACTTCAGTTACGTTGACCCGTACTGGACAGCGGACGGTGTGAGCCTTGGCTACAACGTGTTCTATCGCACCACTGACTACAAAGAGTTGGATGTTGACGTTGCCAACTACTCGGTAGACAGCTTGGGTGCTGGTGTCACGATGGGTTACCCGATCAGCGACACGTCGCGCCTGACTTACGGTCTGACCGTTCAGCAGGATGAAATCAGCACGGGCAAATACACCGTTGACGAGATTTTTGACTTCGTAAACCGCGAAGGCGAGAAATTCCTTAACTTCAAAGCTTCTGTGGGCTGGTCCGAGTCGACCCTGAACAAGGGTGTCTTGCCAACACGTGGCAGCTCGCAAAGCCTGGTGCTTGAAAGCACTATTCCTGGCAGTGATTTGCAGTTCTACAAACTGGACTATCGTGCACAGTTGTTCCAGCCGTTGAGTGACACGTACACCATGCGCCTGCACACTGAGTTGGGTTATGGCGATGGTTACGGTTCTACGGCGGGTCTACCGTTCTATGAGAACTACTACGCGGGTGGTTTCAACTCGGTACGTGGCTTCAAGGACAGCACTCTGGGGCCCCGCAGTACGCCAAGTACGGGGCGGAACGCTGGTACGCTGGCTGACCCGGATCAAGATCCGCTGCCATTCGGCGGTAACGTGTTGATCCAGGGTGGTGTTGAAGTGCTGTTCCCGATGCCATTTGTTAAAGACCAACGCTCCCTGAGGACCTCTGTGTTCTGGGATGTGGGCAACGTCTTTGACACCAATTGCAAAGGTGACACTAAAGATTGCGATATCAGTTTCAGCAACATGGCCAGTTCTGTCGGTGTTGGTGTGACTTGGGTTACTGCGCTTGGTCCGCTAAGCTTCAGCTTGGCCATGCCAATCAAGAAACCGAATGACGCAGACACTCAGGTGTTCCAATTCTCCCTCGGCCAGACTTTCTAAAAGCTGGCTACAGCTAAAGACAACAGATTTTTTAGGAGTGCATCGTGCGTAAGTTGACTCAATTGGTTCTCCTGGCCTCGGTTCTGGTAGCAGGCCCTGCTTTTGCCGATATGAAAATTGCTGTGCTGAACTATCAAATGGCACTGCTTGAATCGGATGCAGCAAAGCGCTATGCCGTTGATGCCGAGAAAAAATTCGGCCCACAACTGACTAAGCTCAAAAGCTTGGAAAGCAGTGCCAAGGGCATTCAAGACCGCTTGGTAAGCGGTGGTGACAAAATGCAGCAGGGCGAGCGTGAGCGTCTGGAGCTTGAATTCAAGCAAAAGGCTCGTGACTTCCAGTTCCAGTCCAAAGAACTGAACGAAGCCAAAGCCGTTGCTGACCGTGAAATGCTGAAACAGCTGAAGCCAAAACTGGACAGCGCTGTTGAAGAAGTCATCAAGAAAGGTGCCTTTGACCTGGTGTTCGAGCGTGGTGCTGTGATTGATGTTAAACCGCAGTACGACATTACTCGCCAAGTCATCGAGCGCATGAACCAGCTGAAGTAATTATGACTGTGACTATAAAACTCGGCCAATTGGCCGAGTTCCTCGGTGCCACCTTGCGTGGCTCAGGGGAGAAGAACATTACTGGGCTGGCCACTTTACAAGAGGCTGGCCCAGCTCAGTTGAGCTTTCTGGCTAACCCCCAATACCGTAAATACCTCGTTGACTGCCACGCCGGAGCTGTATTGCTCAAGGCGGCGGATGCCGAGGCGTACGCGGGGGATGCGCTGGTTGTGCCCGACCCTTACCTGGCGTATGCCCGAATTTCCCATTTGTTCGATCCCAAGCCCAAAGCATCTGCCGGGGTTCATCCTTCGGCGGTCATTGCTGATGATGCGGTGGTTGATCCGATGGCCAGTGTCGGTGCATTTGCGGTCATTGAAAGTGGCGCGCAAATCGCTGCCGGAGTGACCATTGGTGCGCATTGCTTTATCGGTGCACGTTGCATCATCGGTGAAGACGGCTGGCTGGCCCCTCGTGTCACCCTCTATCACGATGTGCATATTGGCAAGCGAGTGGTGATTCAGTCGGGTGCCGTGTTGGGCGGGGAAGGTTTTGGCTTTGCCAATGAAAAGGGTATTTGGCAGAAGATCGCTCAAATCGGTGGCGTTACCATCGGTGATGATGTCGAAATTGGTGTCAATACGGCCATTGATCGCGGTGCCTTGGCCAATACGGTCATCGGTAATGGTGTCAAGTTGGACAACCAGATTCAGATCGCGCACAACGTTCAAGTGGGTGACCATACGGCGATGGCCGCCTGTGTGGGAATTTCCGGTAGTACTAAAATCGGTAAGCACTGCATGTTGGCCGGTGGTGTTGGTTTGGTCGGTCACATTGATATTTGTGACAACGTGTTCTTGACTGGGATGACCATGGTCACCCATTCCATTAGCGAGCCGGGTGCGTATTCATCAGGTACGGCCATGCAACCTGCGGCCGAATGGCGAAAGAGTGCGGCACGTATTCGTCAACTGGACGATATCGCCAGGCGGCTTAAACATCTGGAAAAGCGCGTTGGGGAAGTGACCCCGGACGCTAAAGCTTCTTCAGAGGGCTAATACAATTTCCATATCAAGTGTGCAGAGCCACTGGTTTGCTTCCTTGATTGCTAGAGGAGCGCGCCTTAGTCGCGCGCGCCCAATCTTTATTACAGGCTTCCCCACGAAATGATGGACATCAACGAGATTCGCGAATATCTGCCCCACCGGTACCCGTTCCTGCTGGTGGATCGAGTGGTGGACCTGGATGTCGAGAACAAGCGCATTCGTGCTTACAAGAATGTCAGCATCAACGAACCTTTTTTTAACGGTCACTTTCCTGCACACCCGATCATGCCGGGTGTACTGATTATTGAAGCGATGGCTCAGGCTGCTGGCATTCTGGGTTTCAAGATGATGGATCTAAAGCCGGCTGACGGTACGCTCTATTATTTCGTAGGCTCCGACAAGCTGCGTTTTCGCCAGCCCGTACTGCCAGGTGACCAGTTGATTCTCGAAGCCAAGTTCCTGAGCTGCAAGCGCTCGATCTGGAAGTTCGAGTGTCAGGCCACGGTGGACGGTAAGCCGGTGTGCTCGGCTGAAATTATCTGCGCGGAACGCAAACTATGAGTTTGATTGACCCTCGCGCAATCATCGATCCGACGGCCATCTTGGCCGACGACGTCGAGGTCGGCCCTTGGTCGATCGTCGGCGCTGGTGTGGAAATCGGCGAGGGGACAGTGATCGGGCCGCATGTGATTCTCAAAGGCCCGACCCGCATCGGTAAACACAATCGCATCTACCAGTTTTCTTCGGTAGGCGAAGACACCCCTGACCTCAAGTACAAGGGTGAAGAAACGCGTTTGGTCATTGGTGACCATAACGTGATTCGTGAAGGCGTAACCATTCATCGCGGAACCATTCAGGACCGTGCCGAGACCACGCTGGGCGATCACAACCTGGTCATGGCGTATGCTCATATTGGCCACGACAGTGTCATCGGTAACCATTGCATTCTGGTCAATAATGCCGCCTTGGCGGGCCATGTGCACATGGGTGACTGGGCGATTCTGTCCGGTTTTACCCTGGTTCATCAGTTTTGCCACATCGGTGCCCACAGCTTTTCGGGCATGGGTACAGCCATTGGTAAGGATGTTCCGGCGTTTGTCACAGTATTCGGCAGCCCTGCGCAAGCCCGCAGCATGAACTTTGAAGGCATGCGCCGACGTGGGTTCAGCGAGGACGCCATTCACGCGCTACGCCGGGCTTACAAGGTGGTTTACCGCCAAGGCTTGACCGTTGAGCAAGCCCTTGCCGAGCTGGCAGAACCGGCCATTCAGTTTCCCGAAGTGGCCATGTTTGTTGACTCCATCCGTTCATCTACTCGCGGCATCACACGTTAACCATGGCCAGATTACGCATTGCGTTGGTGGCGGGTGAGGCTTCCGGCGACATTCTGGGTTCGGGTTTGATGCGTGCGCTTAAAGGCCGTCACCCGGATATTGAATTTATCGGTGTGGGCGGCCCATTGATGGAAGCTGAAGGCATGACGTCTTACTTCCCGATGGAGCGCTTGTCGGTCATGGGGCTGGTGGAAGTGCTCGGTCGCTTACGCGAGCTGCTTAAACGCCGCAAGGCACTGGTTCAGACGCTTATTGCGCAAAAGCCGGATGTCTTTATTGGTATCGATGCCCCTGACTTTACCCTGAATATCGAACTTCAACTGCGTCGGGCGGGGATAAAAACCGTTCACTATGTCAGCCCGTCCGTGTGGGCGTGGCGTCAGAAACGCGTGCTGAAAATTCGTGAAGGGTGCGATTTGATGCTCACGCTTTTGCCGTTCGAAGCCAGGTTCTACGAAGAGAAAGGTGTGCCCGTGCGTTTTGTCGGGCATACCCTGGCCGATACAATACCGCTTGAGGCCGATAAAGCCGCGGCGCGCGCGGAACTTGGGTTGCCTGAAGGGCCTTTGGTCGCTTTGATGCCGGGCAGCCGTGGTGGCGAAGTCGGTAAGCTGGGCGGGTTGTTTCTGGATGCCGCGCAGAAAATACGTGAGTCTCGGCCGGATGTTCGCTTTGTATTGCCATGCGCCAATGCCGCGCGTCGTGAGCAGATCGAGCAACTGCTGGAAGGCCGTGATCTGCCTGTAACCTTGCTGGATGGGCGCTCACATGTTGCGCTGGCGGCGTGCGATGCCGTATTGATCGCTTCGGGTACCGCTACACTGGAAGCGCTGTTGTACAAGCGCCCGATGGTGGTGGCGTATCGCCTTGCGCCTGTGACGTACTGGATTCTCAAACGCCTGGTTAAAAGCCCTTACGTGTCGTTGCCTAACCTTCTTGCCCAGCGGATGTTGGTGCCTGAGCTTTTGCAGGATGCTGCTACGCCTGAAGCGCTTGCACAAGAGCTGCTGCCGTTGTTGAGCGGTGCAGAGGAGCAAACCCGCAGCTTTGATCAAATCCATCGGTCTTTGCGCCTCGATGCCTCCAATCAGGCGGCCGATGCAGTACTTGGTTTGATCGGACAATCTCGATGAGTAAGCAGAATATACAAATGGGTCTGGACTTTAATCTGGTCGAAGACCTTGTTGCGGGTGTTGATGAAGTGGGGCGTGGCCCGTTATGCGGTGCGGTCGTGACGGCGGCAGTGATTCTTGATCCGAGTCGTCCGATTGCAGGGCTCAATGACTCGAAGAAACTCACTGAAGCGCGGCGTGAAAAGCTCTACGACGAAATTCGCGAGAAAGCACTCAGTTGGTGTATCGCGAGGGCTGAAGTCGAAGAAATTGATGAGTTGAATATTTTGCACGCCACGATGCTGGCCATGCAGCGTGCAGTTGAGGGGCTGAGCATCACCCCGAAACTGGCAATGATTGATGGCAACCGTTGCCCTAAATTGGCAATGCCAGCCGAGGCAGTAGTTAAAGGCGACAGTAAAGTGCCAGCGATTGCCGCCGCATCGATCCTGGCCAAAGTCAGTCGTGATCGTGAAATGGCGGCCTTTGAGCTTCAATACCCGGGCTATGGCATCGGTGGGCACAAAGGTTACCCCACCTCCGTTCATCTTGAAGCGCTTGAGCGCTTGGGGCCTACCCCGATTCATCGGCGTTCGTTCGGGCCAGTGCGTCGTGCCTATGAAGCCCGTGAAGGTTTGACCGAGGTTTAGCCGCAAGGCTGATGTTTTTGCCAAGGCCCGGTACACTTCCGGGCCTTGTTGTTTTTCAAAGTTTAAAGACAGGATCACCATGCCGGCTTCATTCGTTCACCTGCGCCTGCACACTGAATACTCCCTGGTTGATGGACTGGTGCGGATCAAGCCGCTGATCAAAGCCCTGGCCGGCATGAATATGCCTGCTGTGGCTGTGACGGATCAGAACAACATGTGTTCTCTGGTCAAGTTCTATAAAGCAGCGATGGGCGGCGGCATCAAGCCCATCAGTGGTGCCGACCTGTGGCTGTCGAACAAAGATCCGGAAAACCCCCTCAGCCGCATCAGCCTGCTGGCGATGAACCCTGTGGGCTATCGCAACCTGACCGAGTTGATTTCGCGAGGCTTCATCGAAGGTCAGCGAAACGGCCAGGTGATTATCGAGCGTGAATGGGTCGCTGAGGCGGCCGAAGGCTTGATCATGCTTTCAGCGGCCAAAGAGGGTGAAATTGGCATCGCGTTGCTCAGTGGCAATACGCAAGAGGCCGAGACGCTAGCCCGCGAGTGGATGCAGGTGTTTGCCGATCGCTTCTACCTGGAAGTGCAACGCACCAAGCGCCCGAATGACGAAGAGCATTTGCACGCCGCCGTCGCACTGGCCGATAAGGTGAGGGCTCCGTTGGTTGCGACCAACGATGTGCGCTTCTTGTACCAGAAAGATTTCGAAGCGCACGAAACCCGTGTTTGCATTGGTGAGGGTCGGGCTCTGGATGACCCGCGCCGGTCGAAGAATTACAGCGATCAACAATATCTGAAAAGTGCCGAGGAAATGGCCGAGCTGTTCAGCGACCTGCCGGAGGCACTGGAAAACTCGGTCGAAATTGCCAAGCGCTGTAATATCGAAGTGAAGTTGGGTACTCACTTTTTGCCCAATTTTCCAATACCCGATGGTATGACCATCGATGAGTATTTCCGCAAGGTGTCGTTTGACGGTCTCGAAGAGCGTCTGGAAGTGTTGTTGCCTAAAGACACGACTGAAGATTACGACGCGAAGCGTCAGGTGTATGTCGATCGTCTGAATTTCGAACTGGATATCATTATCCAGATGGGGTTCCCCGGTTACTTCCTGATCGTCATGGACTTTATCCAGTGGGCTAAAAGCAACGGCGTTCCGGTAGGGCCGGGCCGGGGCTCGGGTGCCGGCTCGCTGGTGGCTTATGTGCAGAAAATCACAGACCTGGACCCGCTGGAATATGACCTGCTGTTCGAACGCTTTCTGAACCCTGAACGGGTATCGATGCCCGACTTTGACGTCGACTTCTGCATGGATGGCCGTGATCGGGTAATTGAGTATGTGGCGGATAAGTACGGCCGGAACGCCGTTAGCCAGATCATTACCTTTGGTTCAATGGCCGCCAAAGCGGTGATTCGTGACGTCGCTCGGGTGCAGGGCAAGTCTTACGGGCTGGCCGATCGCCTGTCGAAGATGATTCCGTTCGAAGTGGGCATGACGCTGGAAAAAGCTTATGAGCAGGAAGAAATTCTGCGCGACTTCATCAAAGTCGATGAGGAGGCCGCCGAAATCTGGGAAATGGCCCGCAAGCTTGAAGGTGTTGTCCGTAACGTGGGTAAGCACGCCGGTGGTGTGGTTATTGCTCCGACCAAACTCACGGACTTCTCGCCGATTTATTGCGATGAAGAGGGTGGCGGCCTGGTCACCCAGTTCGACAAGGATGACGTTGAATCTGCCGGCCTGGTGAAGTTCGACTTCCTCGGCCTGCGTACCTTGACGGTTATCGACTGGGCGCTGAAAACCATCAATCGTGATCGCGCCAAGGTCAATGAAGCGCCGCTGGACATCGCCTTTATCCCGCTGGACGACAAGCCGACGTATCAGTTGCTGCAAAAAGCCGAGACCACTGCGGTGTTCCAGCTTGAGTCGCGCGGCATGAAGGAACTGATCAAAAAGCTTAAGCCGGACTGTCTCGAAGACTTGATCGCACTGGTGGCCCTGTTCCGTCCGGGCCCGTTGCAATCAGGCATGGTTGATGACTTTATCAACCGTAAGCATGGTCGCGCCGAGCTGGCGTACCCGCACTCCGACTACCAGTACGAAGGCCTCAAGCCGGTATTGGCACCGACCTACGGCATCATCCTGTACCAGGAACAGGTGATGCAGATCGCTCAGGTCATGGCCGGTTATACCCTTGGCGGCGCTGATATGTTGCGTCGGGCCATGGGTAAGAAAAAACCTGAAGAAATGGCCAAGCAGCGCGGCGGTTTTATCGAAGGGTGTGCCAACAACAATATTGACGCCGACCTCGCTGGTAACATTTTCGACCTGGTAGAGAAATTTGCCGGTTATGGCTTCAACAAATCTCACTCGGCTGCCTACGGGCTGGTGTCGTACCAGACGGCCTGGCTAAAAACGCACTACCCGGCACCGTTCATGGCTGCGGTATTGTCAGCGGATATGCACAATACCGATAAAGTTGTCACCCTGATTGAAGAAATTCGCAGCATGAAGCTGCGTCTTGATGCGCCCGATGTGAATGCCTCGGAGTTCAAGTTCACGGTTAACGACGAGGGCCGTATTATTTATGGCCTGGGTGCGATCAAAGGGGTGGGTGAGGGGCCTGTTGAGGCCATTACCGAAGCGCGCAAGGACGGTCCGTTTAGCGACTTGTTCGATTTCTGTGCGCGTGTTGACCTCAAACGTATCAACAAACGCACCCTGGACGGTTTGATCCGCAGTGGTGCGCTAGACCGACTGGGGCCATATTTTCATGATGAGCCGAAGGCTTACCAGGCCAATATTGACCTGAACCGCGCGGTATTGCTGGCCGCGATGGAAGAGGCCATAAAGGCTGCCGAACAAACCGCTCGCACCCACGACAGTGGCCATGCCGACCTGTTTGGTGGCCTGTTTGTTGAAGAAGATGCCGACGTCTACCTGAACCACCGCAAGGCGAAGGAGCTGACGCTCAAGGAACGCCTTAAAGGCGAGAAGGATACCTTGGGCCTGTACTTGACCGGTCATCCGATTGATGAATATGAAGGGGAAATTCGCCGTTTTGCCCGTCAGCGTATCATCGACCTGAAACCGGCCCGGGACACCCAAACCGTCGCCGGTATGATCATTGCCTTGCGCGTGATGAAGAACAAAAAAGGTGACAAAATGGGCTTTATTACCCTGGACGACCGTTCGGGGCGAATTGAAGCTTCACTGTTTGCCGAAGCGTTCCATTCGGCGCAATCACTGTTGCAAACAGATGCCATGGTGGTTGTGGAAGGGGAGGTCAGCAATGACGACTTTTCCGGAGGGCTGCGCCTTCGGGTCAAGCGGGTGATGAGCATGGAAGATGCACGCACCAGCCTGGCCGAGAGCTTGCGTCTTAAAGTCAGCCATAACGCCTTGAAAGTGGATGACTTGCGCGCGCTGGGAGAGCTGTGTCAGAAACATCGCGGTGCTTGCCCAATAACGCTGGACTACACGGGTGAGGACGCCAAGGCCATGTTGCAGTTTGGTGACGCCTGGCGGATTGACCCCGCAGACAGCTTGATTCAAGCCTTGCGTGACCAGTTCGGACGAGACAACGTCTTCCTCCAATACCGTTGACGGTCAGGGCAATTATTGTGCCCTGACCTCGACCTGAATTTTTAATCTCGACCTGAGAGCGCCTGTCCCTTAAGGTAGGCGCGATACAGATCAACCGGCTGCCCCAGTCAGGTAAGAATCACCAGCAAACGCTGGGCTTCGAACCCACTGGCATGCTTTGCCGCCGACCCAAGACGGATGCTTATGAACCCGAATTTTCTTGATTTCGAACAGCCGATTGCTGACCTGCAAGCCAAAATCGAAGAGTTGCGCCTGGTCGGTAATGATAATTCGCTGAACATCAGCGATGAAATCTCTCGCCTGCAAGACAAAAGCAAAACGCTGACTGAAGATATTTTCGGCAAGCTGACCAGTTGGCAGATTGCTCGTCTGGCCCGTCACCCGCGACGTCCTTACACCCTGGACTATATCGATCACATCTTCACTGAGTTCGATGAGCTGCACGGCGACCGCCATTTTTCGGACGATGCTGCCATTGTGGGCGGTATTGCACGCCTGGACGATCAGCCGGTTATGGTGATTGGCCATCAGAAAGGCCGTGAGGTTCGTGAGAAAGTTCGCCGCAACTTCGGTATGCCTCGCCCTGAAGGCTACCGCAAGGCTTGCCGTTTGATGGAGATGGCTGAGCGTTTCAAAATGCCGATCCTGACCTTCATTGATACGCCGGGCGCTTATCCGGGAATCGACGCTGAAGAGCGCAACCAGAGCGAAGCCATTGCCTGGAACCTGCGTGTGATGTCGCGCCTCAAAACGCCGATTATCGCCACTGTTATCGGCGAGGGTGGTTCGGGCGGAGCCTTGGCAATTGGCGTGTGCGATCAGTTGAACATGTTGCAGTATTCGACTTATGCGGTGATCTCGCCTGAAGGGTGTGCTTCGATTTTGTGGAAAACCGCCGAAAAAGCCCCTGATGCTGCCGAAGCAATGGGCATCACGGCTGAGCGTTTGAAAGGCTTGGGCATTGTCGACAAGGTGATCGGCGAGCCGTTGGGTGGCGCACACCGTGACCCGGCGGCGGCGTCTGCCTCGATCCGCGCTGATTTGATCTCTCAACTGGACATGCTGAACAAGCTGGATCATGAAACGCTGCTCAAGCGTCGTTATGATCGTCTGATGAGCTACGGTCTCTGATCAAAAGCGGTAGCACACTGACATTTCTGTAGTCGCTGCCGAGGTAGGAAGGCTGCGATGCGGCCCGTAGGGCCGCCGTCCGGGTTGGCATTGCAACCCATCGCAGCCTTCGTGCCCGGGCAGCGACTACACGTTTTGGTCATGCTTAAACGTTGTGCGGTAAGCCAGTCCTGCGCGTGAAGGGCTTTTGATCCAGGTGGTGCTCGAAATGCCCAACCTCTCAACTCAACTGCTTCAAGCTCTGGGGCCGTGGCGCAACGCCAAGGCCTGGCATGTCGCACTTTCTGGTGGGCTTGATTCAACGGTCCTGTTGCACCTTCTCGCACATCTGCGCCAAACCCATTCGCTTCCGTCTCTGACCGCTGTCCATGTGCACCATGGCTTGCAGACGGCCGCTGAGGCGTGGCCGGCGCATTGCCAAGCGCTGTGTGATGCGCTGGATGTGCCGTTGCAGGTGGTTCATGTGCAGGTGCACCGGGGCGCAAGCCTTGAGCGTGCAGCACGCGAGGCGCGTTACCAGGTGTTTGAAGCGGTCACGCAGTCACAGGATGTGTTGCTGACGGGCCAGCACCGTGATGATCAGGCAGAAACGGTGCTGTTTCGTCTGATGCGCGGGGCCGGGGTGAGCGGGCTGGCAGCCATGCCGCGTGAGCGGGCGTTGGGGCAGGGGCACTTGTGCCGTCCCTTGCTGGGTGTTTCTCGCGCTGAGCTTGAAGCCTATGCGCGTGCACAAGCCCTAAGTTGGGTTGAGGACCCTTCAAATACCCTGACCGATTTTTCGCGTAATTATTTGCGCCATGAAGTGTTTCCGAGGCTTACCCAGCGCTGGCCTCAGGCCGCTGCCAGCATGGCCCGCAGCGCCGCACACTGCGCCGAAGCTCAGGGTTTGCTCGATGAACTGGCGCAGCAAGACTTGCAGGGGGCCGATGCTGTCAGCGACTTTGCCTGGCTAGGGCTACCTTCGCTGGCGCTCACGCCGCTCACGCGGTTATCGCTTCCCCGGCAGCGTAATGCCTTGCGTCATTGGCTGGCCCCCTTGACGCAACTGCCGGACACCGATCACTGGGTCGGTTGGGGCACCCTGCGCGACGCTCGTCAGGACGCTCAGCCCACTTGGTGTTTGGGTAACGGTGAACTGCATCGGGCGCAGGAGCGCATCTGGTGGTTATCAGGTGACTGGTTGCAGCCACCGCCCACGCCGCAAACCTGGGAGCAACCTGATCAGCCTCTGGTTTTGCCGGGCAATGGCCGGGTGTGGCTGTCGGGGGAAATTCCGACTGGCCCTTTGCAAGTGAGCTATCGTCAAGGAGGCGAGGTCATGGCATTGGCGTCGCGCGGTCATCGTGACCTCAAACGCTTGTTGAATGAGCAAGGTGTGCCACTTTTTGCTCGCGGCAGATTGCCGCTTTTGTACGGCGATGGGCAGTTATTGGCGGTTGCAAACCTCGACGGACTGGCCTACGGCCCTTGCGGGCGCTGGAAATTTCATTGGCTGCCAACTTCGAGTGATCAAGGTTTGAGCTGAAAGGGGGTTTCCGGTAGACTACGCTCCCTTCTTGACACAGCTTCTGTAGATTCACCGGAATTACAGAAGTTGCCGATTACCAAGCAGTCTTTGCTGGGCGATTTTAAAAAAATGTGTGGCTTGTATCGAACCGATGGTTTCCATTGGTCTGTTTCAACGCAGCAGTTTTTCGAAAGATGCACTGTGACTAATGCTGGTGATTGGGGGCTTCGGCCTTCCTTCGCTTTCCCCGGCGGCTCTGACCGCTTTAACGCAGACTTCTAGGGTTTTTCATGACGCGCTACATCTTCGTCACGGGCGGTGTTGTTTCTTCATTGGGGAAAGGCATTGCTTCGGCATCTTTGGCGGCCATCCTGGAGGCGCGGGGACTTAAGGTCACCATGCTGAAGCTGGACCCGTACATCAACGTCGACCCGGGCACCATGAGCCCGTTCCAGCACGGTGAAGTCTTCGTGACCCACGACGGTGCCGAGACCGACCTCGACCTGGGCCACTACGAGCGGTTCATCCGCACGACCATGACCCAGAACAACAACTTCACCACCGGCCG
>NZ_JASLGE010000066.1 GCF_030150285.1 Pseudomonas sp.
ATGGTGTTGGGCAGGGTGTCGACGACAGTGCCTTCCATTTCGAAGCTGTCTTCTTTCGACATGCAGTAAAGCCCTCGGTGTCCAATGAATGGCCCGGTGCAACTGCGCCAGGCAAAAGCGGCGTGCATTGTGCCCGAAAAATGGGGTTTAAGCCAAGGGGTTCAGTTAAGAGTGCTCCATCTCTGACTAATTAGTAGCTCAATTGGGCGATATTCAGTCTTGTAGTTCATTTTTTTACAGTTTTTGATCCAGTATCCCAGGTACAAGGCGTCGAGCCCCAGGCGGCGGGCTTCGGCAATTTGCCACAAAATACCGTAACGCCCTAGGCTGCGACGCTCCTCGGCGGGTTCGTAGAAGGTATACACCGCCGATAAACCGTTAGGCAGGACGTCAGTGACAGCGACTGCCATGAGCCGTTTGTCGAGGCGAAACTCGTAGAAGGTCGAAAACGGCAGATCGCGCACCAGAAACGTTGAAAACTGATCTCGGCTGGGCGGAAACATATCGCCATCAGCATGACGCTGTTCGATATAGCGCTGGTAGAGATCAAAGTGCTCTTCACTAAAACTGGGCTTTACGGCCTGTACAGTCAGGTCGGAGTTGCGCTTGAAAATACGTTTTTGTTGACGGTTGGGTACAAACAGGGCGGTAGGAATACGCGCGGCAGTACAGGCGTCGCACTTCAGGCAATGCGGGCGATAGAGGTGGTCACCACTGCGACGAAAGCCCATCTCGGACAGGTCGGCGTAAACCTGCACATCCATTGGCTGACTGGGGTCGAGGAACAGCGTGGTGGCTTGTTCGTCGGGCAGGTAGCTGCATGTGTGAGGTTGAGTGGCATAGAACTTCAAGCGCGCCAGCTCGGTCATGATCGGCCCTCGGGAAATCTTTGAATTAAGTGTAAGTCAGTGTGTGAAAGGTGCCTATAAAACCCATGTTGCCGTTGTAGGTTGGTCCAGGTGGCCGCGCAAATAGTCGGCAAATTGCTGGCGCGGGATAGCACGGGCACCCAAGCTGTGCAGGTGGTGGGTGGGCATCTGGCAATCAATCAGTACAAACCCCCAGGCTTGGAGCTGTTTGACCAGGGTGGCGAAACCCACTTTCGACGCATTGTCGGCGCGGCTGAACATGGACTCGCCAAAAAAGAGTTGGCCCATTGCCAGCCCGTACAGGCCACCCACCAGCTCGCCGTTATCCCAGACCTCGACGGAGTGAGCGTGGCCACGAGCATGCAATTCAATGTAAGCGTTTTGCATGTTGTCGGTAATCCAGGTGCCGTCCGCATCACGGCGGGGCCCTGCGCACGCGTGGATGACACTGACGAAGTCACGGTCGAAAGTCACCTGGTAGCGTTGCTGGCGTAGAAGTTTAGCCAGGCTGCGCGACACATGCAGTTCGTCCGGGAACAGCACGGTGCGTGGATCTGGCGACCACCATAAAATGGGCTGGCCTTCGGAAAACCATGGAAAGCAGCCGTGACGGTAGGCCTTGATCAGCCGGTCTGGCGAGAGGTCGCCACCCGCGGCTAAAAGCCCGTTTGGCTCGCGCATGGCCTTTGTCAGGGGCGGGAATGTCAGTGTGTCGCGTTTTAACCAGGTCAGCATGGTAATCAGTCTTGCATGAAGAGAGGGGGAGGCCTGCAACTCTGCTGTACTCGTGCGGTCTTAAAGGGTCTGCCCGTTAAAGCCGAGCGCCGTTTCGACCCTGCTATAAGTCTTTGTCACAAAAGGTAATGCATGCTCAAATTGGGGCTGCTCAAGGCAATGCCGGGCGAATGTGCCCGTCCCTTGCTGGCGCGTGGCATCAACGGCTTAAACCCGTACAATGGCCCACCCGTATGAGCTGTTCTAGACTGCACAGACTAATCCGTCTTCCGGGGTGGCCGAGTTTTGTTCAGAGGGTATATTACAAGGCTCCGTGCAAGGCTAGTCCAGTGTCATGTGTGAACTTGTCTCCTGTTCGTTATGAGCAGTATTTTGTAGTCAATCAATAGTTGTGCGCGCCATGTGCGCAGGAAAAGACGCGTTTTGAAGAAATCCACAGCAGCACCTCAAGCAGTTCCTCTCTGGCGTCAGCAATTGCACTACCGACTCAAGGAAGGTGCATTAATCGCTATCGGTGCCCTTTGCCTCTTCATAATTATGGCGTTGTTGACCTACAGCAAGGACGACCCGGGCTGGAGCCATGACAGCCGTGTCGTGGATGTGCAGAATTTCGGTGGCCCTGCGGGCTCTTACAGTGCTGACATCCTGTTTATGGTGCTCGGCTACTTTGCGTATATTTTCCCTTTGCTGCTGGCGATCAAGGCCTATCAGATCTTCCGCGAACGGCACCAGCCGTGGCAGTGGAGTGGCTGGTTGTTTTCGTGGCGCCTGGTCGGGTTGATCTTTCTGGTCATTGCGGGTGCGGCGCTGGCCCACATCCACTTTCACTCTGCTCAGGGGCTGCCCGCAGGGGCGGGCGGTGCGCTGGGGGAAAGCCTGGGTGATCTGGCTAAAAATGCCTTGAATATCCAAGGCAGCACTCTGCTGCTGATTGCAGTGTTCCTGTTTGGCCTGACGGTGTTCACCGACCTGTCGTGGTTCAAGGTCATGGACATTACCGGCAAGATCACCCTTGACCTGTTCGAGCTGATCCAGGGCGCGGGGAATCGCTGGTGGGCGGACCGCAACGAGCGCAAGCAACTGGTGGCGCAACTGCGTGAGGTGGATAACCGGGTCAATGAGGTGGTGGCACCCAGCGTTCCCGACAAGCGTGAGCAGGCCAAGGCCAAAGAGCGCTTGATTGAGCGCGAACAGGCGCTGACCAAGCACATGTCCGAGCGTGAAAAGCACGTGCCGGCCGTCATTGCGCCCGCACCGGCCAAGGCCCCTGAGCCCAGCAAACGGGTGCAAAAAGAGAAGCAGGTTCCATTGTTTGTCGACAGTGCGGTGGAAGGCACATTGCCCCCTATCTCGATTCTGGACTCGGCCGAGAAGAAACAGCTCAATTATTCCCCGGAGTCTCTGGCAGCCGTTGGCCATTTGCTTGAGATAAAACTCAAGGAGTTCGGGGTGGAAGTGACGGTTGACTCCATTCACCCGGGCCCGGTGATTACCCGTTATGAAATCCAGCCGGCGGCTGGGGTCAAGGTCAGCCGTATTGCCAACCTGGCCAAAGACCTTGCCCGTTCGCTGGCGGTAACCAGCGTACGGGTGGTTGAAGTCATTCCAGGCAAAACCACGGTGGGCATCGAAATCCCCAACGAAGACCGCCTGATCGTGCGGTTCTCTGAAGTGTTATCGACCCCTGAGTTTGATGATGCCAAGTCGCCGGTGACTCTGGCTTTGGGCCATGACATTGGCGGTAAGCCGGTTATTACAGACCTGGCCAAAATGCCGCATTTGCTGGTAGCGGGTACGACGGGTTCTGGTAAGTCTGTGGGCGTGAACGCGATGATTCTGTCGATATTGTTCAAGTCGGGGCCTGAAGACGCCAAACTGATCATGATCGACCCGAAAATGTTGGAGTTGTCGATTTACGAAGGCATCCCGCATTTGCTCTGCCCGGTGGTCACGGACATGAAAGATGCGGCCAACGCCTTGCGCTGGAGCGTCGCTGAAATGGAGCGACGTTACAAGTTGATGGCCAAGATGGGCGTGCGTAACCTCGCCGGCTTCAACCAGAAGATCAAGGAAGCTCAAGCCGCTGGCGAACCGCTGACCGACCCTCTGTACAAGCGCGAAAGCATTCACGATGAAGCACCGCTCTTGACCAAGCTGCCGACCATTGTAGTGGTGGTCGACGAGTTCGCCGACATGATGATGATCGTCGGTAAAAAGGTCGAAGAACTGATTGCCCGTATTGCCCAGAAAGCCCGGGCGGCCGGTATTCATTTGATTCTTGCTACACAGCGCCCTTCGGTGGACGTGATTACCGGCCTGATCAAGGCCAACATTCCGACGCGTATGGCCTTCCAGGTTTCCAGCAAGATCGACTCACGCACGATCATCGACCAAGGCGGTGCCGAGCAACTGTTGGGCCACGGTGACATGCTCTACATGCCGCCGGGCACCAGCCTGCCGATTCGTGTGCACGGTGCGTTTGTGTCCGATGAGGAAGTGCACCGTGTGGTTGAAGCCTGGAAGCTGCGCGGCAGCCCGGATTACAACGACGATATTCTCAGTGGCGTTGAAGAGGCGGGCAGCGGGTTTGAGGGCGGCAGTGGTGAGGGCAGTGAAGACAGCGAGACAGATGCGCTGTATGACGAAGCCGTTCAATTTGTACTCGAAAGCCGCCGCGCTTCGATCTCTGCGGTGCAGCGCAAACTCAAGATCGGTTACAACCGGGCTGCTCGTATGATCGAGTCCATGGAAATGGCTGGCGTTGTGACTGCTATGAACACCAATGGCTCACGCGAAGTGTTGGCTCCAGCGCCTATGCGTGACTGATCTGCCCGCGACGTTGTCGCGGGCAGCGATTAACTAATCAATGAGGATTTTCATGCGTCTTATCAGCATGCTGTTGTTGCCTGTTCTGGCGTTCTCTTCGCTTTCGGCCCATGCCGATGCTGAAAGTGTGAAGCGCCTCGGCCAATTGTTGGGCTCTGATACCATCACGGCACGTTTTTCCCAGTTGACGCTGGACGGCAGTGGTACGCAACTTCAGGAAACAGCCGGTGAAATGGCCGTCAAGCGTCCAGGCTTGTTCTACTGGCACACGGATGCACCGAACGAGCAAACGATGATTTCCGATGGTCAGAAAGTCACGCTCTGGGACCCGGACCTTGAGCAGGCCACCATCAAGAAGCTGGATCAGCGCCTGACCCAGACACCGGCCTTGTTACTGTCCGGCGATGTGTCAAAAATCAGTGAGAGTTTCGATATCACCTCCAAACAGGCGGGTGACGTGATGGACTTTACGCTGAAGCCAAAAACAAAGGACACGCTGTTCGACTCCCTGCGGTTGTCGTTCCGGGGTGGCAAGATCAACGATATGCAGTTGATTGACAGCGTTGGTCAACGCACCAACATCCTGTTCAACGGGGTGAAGGTCAACGAGCCTGTGCCTGCTTCCAAATTCAAGTTCGATATCCCGAAAGGGGCTGATGTCATCCAGGAATAACCTGGACCAAGAGGTTTCAAGCGCTGCCCATGGATCTGTTTCGAAGTGCCCCGATTGCCCAACCCCTGGCGGCCCGTTTGCGGGCCGCCAACCTGGACGAGTATGTCGGCCAGGAGCACCTGCTCGCTCGCGGCAAACCCCTGCGCGAAGCGCTGGAGCAAGGTGCGCTGCATTCCATGATTTTCTGGGGCCCGCCCGGGGTGGGCAAGACCACCTTGGCGCGCTTGCTGGCAGAGGTCTCGGATGCCCATTTCGAAACCGTCTCGGCGGTGCTCGCTGGCGTCAAAGAGATCCGCCAGGCGGTTGAAATGGCCAAGCAGCAGGCCGGTCAATACGGGCGGCGTACTCTTCTGTTTGTCGATGAAGTGCACCGCTTCAACAAGTCGCAGCAGGATGCATTTCTGCCCTACGTCGAAGATGGCACCTTGATTTTTATTGGGGCGACCACCGAGAACCCGTCGTTTGAGTTGAACAACGCCCTGTTGTCGCGCGCGCGCGTGTACGTGCTCAAAAGCCTCGACGAGGCGGCTTTGCGCAAGTTGGTACACCGTGCGTTGACCGAAGACAAAGGTTTGGGCAAGCGCGGCCTGACTCTGGGTGATGAGGGGTTCCAAACGTTGCTCAGGGCCGCTGATGGCGATGGCCGGCGGTTGCTTAACCTGCTTGAAAACGCCTCAGACCTGGCCGAAGACAACAGCGAAATCGGCACCGACTTGCTGCAAAGCCTGTTGGGTGATACCCAGCGCCGGTTCGACAAAGGCGGCGAAGCCTTCTACGACCAGATATCGGCGCTGCACAAGTCAGTACGCGGCTCCAACCCGGACGGGGCGCTGTATTGGTTTGCCCGTATGATCGACGGTGGGTGCGACCCGTTGTACATCGCACGCCGGGTGGTGCGCATGGCCAGTGAAGACATCGGTAACGCTGACCCGCGGGCCTTGAGCCTGTGTTTGTCAGCCTGGGACGTACAAGAGCGCCTCGGCAGCCCTGAAGGCGAGTTGGCCGTGGCGCAAGCCATTACCTACCTGGCCTGTGCGCCGAAAAGCAACGCGGTGTACATGGGCTTTAAAGCGGCATTGCGCAGTGCGGCTGAGCACGGCTCGCTCGAAGTTCCACTGCATTTGCGCAATGCGCCGACCAAGCTCATGAAGCAATTGGGCTATGGCGGCGAATACCGCTACGCCCATGACGAACCGGATGCGTATGCTGCCGGTGAAGACTATTTCCCCGATGAGCTGGAGCCCTTGGCGCTCTATCAGCCAGTACCGAGGGGGCTTGAGTTGAAAATTGGCGAAAAGCTCAAACACCTGGCTGCTCTGGATCAGGCCAGCCCTCTACAGCGGAGAAAAGAGTGATTCCCTTGATCGCTGCTGTGACGGTGGGCGGTATCGCAGGCACTTTATTGCGTTTCGCGACCGGTAATTGGGTGAACGCCAATTGGCCAAAGCACTTCTATACCGCGACATTGGCCGTTAATATCGTGGGCTGCCTGCTGATTGGCTTCCTTTACGGGCTTTTTTTAATCCGCCCGGAAGTCCCTATTGAAGTCCGCGCTGGACTGATGGTGGGTTTCCTGGGCGGTTTGACGACTTTTTCATCCTTTTCTCTGGATACGGTGCGCCTGCTGGAAAATGGGCAAGTGCCACTGGCACTGGGCTATGCCGCCCTCAGCGTATTCGGTGGGCTGCTCGCGACCTGGGCTGGCCTGTCCCTGACCAAACTTTGATAAACGAGAAACCGACATGCTCGATTCCAAACTGTTACGTAGCAACCTTCTGGACGTAGCGGATCGCCTGGCATCCCGAGGCTTCACGCTGGACGTGGCGCGCATCGACGCGCTCGAAGCCCGCCGCAAGGAAGTCCAGACGCTGACCGAGAAGCTTCAGGCTGAGCGTAATGCGATTTCCAAAAGTATCGGTCAAGCCAAGGCGCGGGGCGAAGATATCGCGCCCCTGATGGCCAGCGTTGAAACCATGGGCAGCGATCTGACCCACGGCAAAGTTGAGCTGGAAGCGATCCAGACTGAACTGGACTCGATCCTGTTGAGCCTGCCCAACCTGCCGCACGAATCCGTGCCAGTCGGGGCTGACGAAGACGACAACGTCGAAATTCGTCGTTGGGGTACCCCGAAGGCATTTGATTTCGAAATCAAGGACCATGTTGCGCTTGGCGAGCAACATGGCTGGCTGGACTTTGAAACTGCAGCAAAATTGTCAGGTGCCCGCTTTGCCTTGCTGCGTGGCCCGATCGCCCGGCTGCATCGCGCGCTGGCGCAGTTCATGCTCAACCTGCACATCAACGAACACGGCTATGAAGAGGCCTACACGCCTTATCTGGTTCAGGCACCTGCGTTGCAGGGCACGGGTCAGTTGCCTAAATTTGAAGAGGACCTGTTCAAAATCAGCCGTGAAGGTGAGGCTGATCTGTACTTGATTCCGACCGCTGAAGTGTCGCTGACCAACATCGTGGCGGGCGACATCGTCGACCACAAAACCCTGCCGATCAAGTTTGTGGCTCACACACCGTGCTTTCGCAGTGAAGCCGGCGCTTCGGGGCGTGACACCCGCGGCATGATTCGTCAGCACCAGTTCGACAAGGTCGAGATGGTTCAGATTGTTGAGCCTTCCACCTCGATGGATGCGCTGGAAGGTCTGGTAGGCAACGCTGAGAAAGTCCTGCAACTGCTTGAGTTGCCTTACCGCACACTGGCGTTGTGCACCGGCGACATGGGCTTCAGCGCTGTTAAAACCTACGATCTTGAGGTCTGGGTTCCGAGCCAGGACAAATACCGCGAAATTTCGTCGTGCTCCAATTGCGGCGATTTCCAGGCGCGTCGTATGCAAGCCCGTTTCCGTAATCCGGAAACCGGCAAGCCTGAGTTGGTACACACCCTTAACGGTTCCGGTTTGGCAGTAGGTCGTACGCTGGTTGCCGTACTGGAGAACTACCAGCAAGCAGATGGCTCGATTCGTGTGCCTGAAGTGCTCAAGCCTTACATGGGCGGTATCGAGGTCATCGGCTAAATGGAGTTTCTGCCGCTGTTTCATAACCTGCGGGGCAGTCGCGTGCTGGTGGTCGGCGGCGGGGAAATCGCCTTGCGCAAATCCCGCTTGCTGGCCGACGCCGGTGCCGTGTTGCGGGTGGTTGCACCTGCTATAGAGCCTCAGCTGTGCGAGTTGGTAAACAGCAGCGGCGGTGAGCAAGTCTTGCGCGGCTATGTTGAGGCAGACCTTGACGGGTGTGTGCTGATCATTGCCGCCACGGACGACGAACCGCTTAATGCCCAGGTTTCCGCTGATGCACACCGACGTTGTGTGCCGGTTAATGTGGTGGATGCGCCAGCCCTGTGTAGCGTGATTTTCCCTGCTATTGTCGACCGTTCACCGCTGGTCATCGCTATTTCCAGTGGTGGTGACGCGCCTGTGCTGGCGCGTTTGATTCGGGCCAAGATCGAAACCTGGATCCCTTCGACTTACGGTCAACTGGCCGGCCTTGCCGCGCGTTTCCGAACCCGGGTCAAAGGCCTGTTTCCGGATGTGCAGCAACGCCGCGGGTTCTGGGAAGATGTGTTCCAGGGCCCGATTGCCGACCGTCAACTGGCCGGGCAGGGCACTGAAGCTGAACGCTTGCTGGAGGCCAAGATCAACGGCGAAGCAGCGCTGACCACGGGTGAGGTTTACCTGGTCGGGGCCGGCCCCGGTGATCCTGACTTGTTGACCTTTCGCGCCTTGCGCTTGATGCAGCAAGCCGATGTGGTGCTGTACGACCGTCTGGTGGCTCCTGCGATTCTTGAGCTTTGCCGCCGTGATGCCGAGCGTGTGTATGTCGGTAAACGTCGCGCCGATCATGCGGTGCCCCAAGACCAGATCAATCAGCAACTGGTCGATCTGGCCAGGCAAGGCAAGCGTGTGGTGCGGCTCAAAGGGGGCGATCCGTTTATCTTTGGCCGGGGTGGCGAAGAAATCGAAGAGCTGGCGGCGCATGGCATTCCGTTTCAAGTGGTGCCGGGTATTACCGCTGCCAGTGGTTGCTCGGCGTACGCCGGTATTCCGCTGACCCATCGTGATTACGCGCAGTCCGTGCGTTTTGTCACGGGGCACTTGAAGGATGGCACCAGCAACCTGCCTTGGAACGACCTGGTCGCTCCGGCGCAAACGCTGGTGTTCTACATGGGCCTGGTAGGGCTGCCGACCATCTGCGAGCAACTGATTAAACACGGTCGCTCGGCTGATACGCCGGCCGCGCTGATTCAGCAAGGCACCACTTCCAACCAGCGCGTGTTCACCGGCACCTTGGGTAACTTGCCGCAACTGGTAGCGGAGCATGAAGTCCATGCTCCGACGCTGGTGATCGTCGGTGAGGTGGTGTTGCTGCGTGAGAAACTGGCGTGGTTTGAAGGCGCTCAATCCCAAGTCTGATTGAGTCGGTAGCGAGCGTGCTCGCTACCGATGATTCTCAGCCCCTGTTGTCCCCCACCAAACTTTCTACCGACGGCACGCGCGTATCGCTTTCCATCTGGGCATCGTGTTCCAACTGATGGCTAAAGCGGTCCAGTGACCCTTGCGCGGGTTGGGCATCGCTGGCAAATACCGGCGGGCTCATCATATAGGCTCCCAACAATCGGCTCAGCGCCGCGAGGCTATCGATATGGGTACGCTCATAGCCGTGGGTTGCATCACAACCGAAGGCCAGCAAGGCGCAGCGAATGTCATGCCCGGCGGTCACCGCCGAGTGCGCGTCACTGAAGTAATAGCGGAACATATCCCGGCGTACGGGCAATTCATGTTCCGTCGCCAGGCGCAGCAAGTGCCGTGACAAGTGATAGTCATACGGCCCGCCCGAGTCCTGCATGGCCACACTGACGGCGTGTTCGTTTGAATGCTGGCCCGGTGCAACCGGCGCAATATCAATCCCCACAAATTCACTGACATCCCAAGGTAACGCTGCGGCGGCACCGCTGCCGGTTTCTTCGGTGATGGTGAACAGAGGGTGGCAATCGATCTGCGGTTGTTCGCCACTGTCGACAATGGCTTTGAGCGCTGCCAGCAAGGCGGCCACGCCAGCCTTGTCGTCCAGGTGCCGCGCGCTGATATGGCCGCTGTCTGTAAACTCCGGCAGCGGGTCAAAGGCTACAAAATCACCTATGTTCACCCCCAGTGAATCGCAGTCGGCGCGGGTGGTGCTGTAGGCGTCCAGACGCAACTCGATGTGGTCCCAACTGACCGGCAGTTCGTCCACCGCCGTGTTGAAAGCATGGCCTGATGCCATTAATGGCAGCACACTGCCGCGAATAACACCATTGTCGGTAAACAGGCTGACACGGCTGCCTTCAGCAAAACGGCTGGACCAACAGCCTACGGGTGCCAGCACCAGACGGCCGTTGTCCTTGATGGCACGTACGCTGGCACCAATGGTGTCCAGATGGGCAGACACCGCACGGTCCGGGCTGTTTTTCTGGCCTTTGAGGGTGGCGCGCAAGGTCCCGCGCCGGGTCAGTTCGAATGGAATACCCAGCTCTTCGAGGCGTTCAGCCACGTAGCGCACGATAGTGTCGGTGAAACCGGTAGGGCTGGGGATGGCCAGCATTTCCAGCAGTACCCGTTGCAGGTAGTCAAGGTCAGGTTCGGGGAGGGTGCGATTCATAAAGACTCCTGAGTGAAAGGCTTGCCCCCTTTTGCAAGGGGGCAGGCCCGATAACGTGCAGCGGCTGCGCTCAGGGCGCAGGCTGACTGTGGGGGAACAACAGGTCGACAAAACGTTCAGCCGTGGGCTGAGGCCCGTGGTTGGCGAGCCCGGCCCGCTCGTTGGCTTCAATAAACACATACTCGGGCTGGTCGGCAGCTGGCACGATCAAGTCCAGCCCCACCACCGGGATGTCCAGCGCCCGTGCCGCGCGAATGGCGGCGTCCGCGAGTACCGGGTGCAAGACCTCGGTCACATCTTCCAGGCAACCGCCGGTGTGCAGGTTGGCGGTACGGCGCACGGATAACACCTGGCCGGTGGGCAGAATGCTGTCGTATTCAAAGCCTGCGGCCTGCACGGTACGCAGTGTTTCGGTGTCCAGCGGGATGCGGCTCTCGCCTTCGGTCGCAGCTTGACGGCGGCGGCTTTGAGCCTCAATCAATTGCAGGACGCTGTGCTGGCCATCACCCACCACTTGCGCCGGGCGACGTATAGCGGCAGCGACGACCTCAAAACCGATGACGACGATCCGCAAGTCGTCCCCTTCATGAAAGCTCTCAAGCAGCACCCGGCTGTCAAATGCCCGGGCAGCTTCGATGGCTTGTTGCACGTGTTTGAGGGTGCACAGATCGACTGCCACACCGTTGCCTTGTTCGCCGTCCACCGGTTTGACCACCACCCGTTTGTGCAACGCCAGAAACGCCAGCGTATCTTCGGTGTTGCCGGCCAGTTGCTGGGTGGGCAGGCGCAGCCCGGCCTGGGTGAGTACTGAGTGGGTCAGACGTTTGTCCTGGCACAGGCTCATGCTGATGGCGCTGGTCAGGTCGCTGAGGGACTCACGGCAGCGAATACGCCGTCCGCCGTGGTTAAGGGTGAATAGCCCGGCACTGGCATCGTCAATGTGTACGTCAATGCCGCGTCGATGAGCTTCTTCAACAATGATGCGCGCATAGGGGTTAAGCCCGACCTCTGGGCCAGGGCCGAGAAACAGCGGCTGGTTGATGCCGTTTTTGCGCTTGATGGCAAAGGTGGTGAGGGTGCGAAAGCCCAGCTTGGCGTACAGGTTTTTGGCCGGCTCATTATCGTGCAGCACCGACAGGTCGAGGTAGCTCAAGCCCCGGCTCATGAAATGTTCGATCAAATGACGCACCAGCACTTCACCGACACCCGGCCGCGTGCAGCGCGGGTCAATGGCCAGGCACCACAGGCTGCTGCCGTTTTCCGGGTCGTGAAACGCGGCGTGGTGATTGAGGCCCATCACGGCCCCAATCACTGCGCCGCTGTCCTCATCTTCCGCCATCCAGTACACCGGGCCGCCCAGATGGCGAGCCGTCAGGCGCGAGGCGTCGATAGGTAACATGGCGCGCGATTGATACAGCGCATTGGTGGCCTCCCAGTCCGCGTCGCTTTGCACCCGTCGGATTCGAAAGCCCCGGAACACGCGAGTGGCTGGCCGGTAATCAGTGAACCACAGGCGCAGGGTATCGGAAGGGTCCAGAAACAGTTGCTGCGGTGATTGAGCCAGCACTTGCTGGGGGGCCGCCACATAGAGCGCAATGTCACGCTCGCCCGGCCGTTCGTTAAGCAGTTCATTCGCCATGCACGCCGCGTCGGGGAAGGTGTGCCCGATCAGCAGCCGGCCCCAACCGCAATGCACGGCTGCCGGCTGGGTATTCAATGCGCTGCCGTCTTCGGCAAAGCGTGCTTGCAAGCGTTCGTATGAAGGGGCCTGGCCCCTTACCAGTCGTTGGTTGTAGGCGGTCGCGAGAGGTTTCATCGGTCAGATTCCTTGCTCGCTCAGCCACAGGTTCAAGGCCGCCAACTGCCAGAGTTTCGAGCCATTGAGGGGCGTCAGTTGACCTTGGGGATTGGTCAGCAATTGATCGATCATTGCCGGATTGAACAGCCCACGGTCCTGACTCGGGTCCAGCAGCAGGTCACGAACCCAGTTCAGCGTGTTGCCCTGCAAATGCTTGAGCCCGGGGACTGGAAAGTAACCCTTCTTGCGGTCGATTACTTCACTGGGGATGACCCGGCGCGCGGCCTCCTTGAGTACGTGCTTGCCCCCTTCGGGCAATTTGAAGCGCGCGGGCACGCGCGCCGACAGTTCAGCCAGGCGGTAGTCCAGAAAAGGCGTGCGCGCTTCAAGGCCCCAGGCCATGGTCATGTTATCGACCCGCTTGACCGGGTCATCCACCAGCATCACCGTGCTGTCCAGCCGCAGTGCCTTGTCGACGCCGGCTTCGGCACCCGGTTGGGCAAAGTGCTCACGAACAAAGTCACCGGCCGCGTCATTGGCCGTCAGCCACTGTGGTTGCACCGTGGCTTGGTATTCATCGTAAGAGCGGTCAAAAAAGGCGGCGCGGTAGGCGGCATAAGGGTCGCTGGCACCGTCCACCTGTGGATACCAGTGGTAGCCGGCAAACAGTTCATCAGCGCCTTGGCCGCTTTGCACCACTTTGCAGTGCTTGGCCACTTCCCGTGACAGCAGGTAAAACGCGATGCAGTCGTGGCTGACCATCGGTTCACTCATGCTGCGAAACGCCGCGGGCAGTTGCTCGATGATCTCGTGCTCGCCAATGCGCAACTGATGATGTCGGGTGCCATAGTGCCGGGCGATCAAGTCCGAATACTGGAACTCATCCCCGCGTTCGCCGCCTGCATCTTCAAAACCGATGGAAAACGTCGACAGATCCTGTACGCCCACTTCCCGCAGCAAACCGACCAGCAGGCTGGAGTCGACGCCGCCGGACAGCAGCACCCCCACATCCACGGCTGCTCGCTGGCGAATGGCTACTGCTTCGCGGGTACTTTCTAAGACCTGATCGCGCCAGTCCTCAAAGGTCAGGTTGACCTCATCGGCACGCGGGCCGTAGGGCAGGGTCCACCAGGTTGTTTGCTCGGTGTGACCACTGGCATCAATGCGCATCCAGGTCGCTGGCGGCAGTTTTTCGATGCCCGCCAACAGGGTGCGGGGTGCGGGGACTACCGCATGAAAGTTCAAGTAGTGATTGAGCGCGACGGGGTCCAGCATCGGGCTGATGTCGCCGCCCTTGAGCAGCGCCGGCAACGTCGAGGCGAAACGCAGGCGCTCGCCCGTGCGCGACAGGTACAGCGGCTTGACGCCCAAACGGTCACGGGCCAGAAACAGGCGCTGGGTATCGCGCTCCCAAATGGCAAACGCGAACATGCCATTGAGTTTGGGCAGCAAAGCCTCCCCCCAGGCGTGATAACCCTTGAGAATAACCTCAGTGTCACCTCCCGAGAAAAAACAGTAGCCCAAGGCCTTCAGTTCGGTGCGCAGTTCAGGAAAGTTGTAAATCGCGCCATTGAAGGCCAATGACAGGCCTAATTGGCAGTCGACCATCGGCTGCGCCGAGCCATCTGACAAATCCATGATTTTCAGTCGACGATGGCCAAGGGCAACAGGCCCCTGACTGTGAAACCCCCAGGCATCGGGGCCACGTGGTGCAAGGTGGTGGGTGATGCGTTCGATGGCTGCCAGGTCGGCAGGTTGAAGATCAAAACGTAACTCGCCAGCTAATCCGCACATGGTGTGTAAGTCCTTGATATTTCTGCATGTGTGTTGCTACCGGTGTAAGTCGGTGCCTATGCGGGGCACCGGGTAGACGTGGTTTATCGAGTAACAGGTGTCACCAATCGTTCAATAAAACTTACAGGCGGTCGTTTTTATACCGTGGGATTTGGCAGATTTTTTGAGGTCGGAGTAGTTATGTACGGCATGGCGGGTGCCTGACGGGGATAGGTTGCACCTGAACTGTGCACACTGAAATGGACCCACCGTTATGACCGACCCCCACCGCTATCCGCCCCTTGATGCCCGCGATTCGACCCTGAGTGATCTGGAGCCGCTTGAGCTGGTTCACAGCCACATGCCCAAATGGCTGCTGGAAACGTCGCCCGAGCTCATCACGGCCCTGAATGAATCCATGGCGCAGAGCCGGGCTTACCACCGGCTGGTGGGGCAGAAATTTTCGGAGCTGGAAGGGATTGAAGCGTTCTGCGCGCCGCTGTTGATTGCGGCCCTTAAAGGCCCGGCAGGCGGCACGCTGAATGTCTTTCGTGACCGCCTGGAGGTGGTGCGGGTCTATCTGTCAGGCGATTCGACGTTTCTGGCTTCGCTCAAACGTCACTCCGTTCATGAGGAACCCAAAACGCTGCTGTGGGCCGCCTTGCAGAATTTCTCGGCGGATGAAGCGCAGGCAGGGGGTTTTGATCCGCAAAGCTATATTCGCCTTATGGGCCACCCGGGATACGCCAGTACCTTACGGCCCCATCAATTTGCAGCGTTGTGCCGACAGTTGAATCTGGGGCTCAAGTATCAACAGTACCTGCAGCGTTTTTTGGGGGTTGCACCCTCCGGCAGTTCACGCCCGAGTGCCCATGAGGAAGAGACCGAATCCAACTTGAGGCTTCTCAAACGCTATGACATGGAAGTCGATGCTCATATTGCGTTTGCCAAAAAGCAAATCTCAGCGTCTGCCTATAAAGCGCTGCTGGCGCTTGTGGCGCAGCACGAGACGCCCCGGCCGCTGGCCCCTGTCGAACTGGATGGAAAGCCGATATTACTGAGCAGTCTTTCCTTGTTGGAAACGGCCATTGACGGCGTGCTGGTGTTTTCTTCTGACGATGTACTCGCACACCCACACAATCGGTTGATTGTTTATATACCCAATGACCCTGTAGCGCCCTTGCGCGAGTTCAGCGCTTTGCAGGCCCTGACTGACGCCCTCAAGACCAGTCTGTCGAAGCCTGAATACGCGACCTTTTTCTCCCGGTTTGTGCCGTTGAGTACGCGGGCAGTGTTTGTGCAAAAGCTCAACGCCCGGCCAGAGCATTTGGGGCTGACCGCTACACACCAGCGCGTCACGGCAGCACGCTATTTATGCTCGGTGCAACTGCACAACATGTTTGCCGACGCCCAGTTGCTGGCGGTGCCTACCGGGGTGCTGGATGAACGTGAGCGTGAACAAAGATGGCAGCGCTATAAAGCAGCAGGCCTGTTTTTGGTCAATATGGCGTCGTTGTTCGTGCCAATACTGGGCGACATGATGCTGGCGGTAGCTGTCGCAGACATGCTCGCCGAGGTGTACGAAGGGGTTGAGGACTGGGCGCATGGGGACATTGACCATGCTCGCGGGCATTTGTTGAACGTAGCCAGGGATCTCGCCACGACGGCCGCAGTAGTGACCGGTGTGGCGGCGGTCAAGAAAGTAGCCTCCAGCCTGGGCCGTGCGACGCAAGAGTACGCTGAGGGGTTTGAAGCCATTAAGCGTGACGACGGCACCGCACGGCTCTGGAACAAGCAACTGGACCACTACACCTACACGGGTTCACAGCAGCATCGACGTCATTTGCGTGACGCGCAGGGGTTTTTTCATGTCGGCGGCAAGCCCCATGTCACGGTCGGCGACAAGCATTATGCCGTGCGCTGGGACGCCACGCGAAAGCAGTGGCGCATCCCCCATCCTCGGCGCCCCGACGCTTACCAGCCGGCACTGCTGAACAATCAGGCAGGTGCCTGGCAGCATGCCCACGAGCGCCCTCTGGAGTGGCAGGGCAGTACGACCTTGATCGGTCGATTGGGCCCCGGATTTGCAGCACTCGATGAGCAGACCCTGGAGCAGGTACGACAACTGACCGATACCGATAATGGGCTTATGCGACAGGTTCACTTCGAAAACCTGCCGCCGCCGGCGCTTCTGCAGATCACGCTGGAACGTTTTGCAATTGACCGGAAAATCACGCGTTTTATCGATCAAATGGGCAGTAACCGTTTCCTCAGTGCTGAGTTGGTTGACCTGCAACTGACACTGCTACCCGAACTGCCGGGTTGGCCTGAGGGCAAAGGGCTGACCCTGGTTGATGGGGCCGGGTTCAATACGGTGGAATATGGCAATGTGCTATGGCCGACCACGTCTCGCATCGTTGTCACGCCCGCACAGCTTGACCAAGGCAAGGTGCTTCACACCGTGCTGGAAGCCTTGGCACCTGAGCAGGTAACAGCACTGCTCGGCAGCCGTATTTCGCTCTCACCCCCCCCGGTATCGGCACTGGCGCAGCGCCTTGGGGCCTACGTCAGTGATCACCGTCGGGCCGTTTTTGAGCGTCTGTACCAGCGTGTGAATGTTTCCAGTGCGGCACAAGCCAAGCCTGTTGAGGTGGCATTTCCCGGTTTACCTCGCCCAGTGGCCCAAGCATTGGCCACGTCTGCCAACGATGTGGAACGGGAGATGCTGGGTACGGGCAAGGTGCCGTTGGTGCTGGCCGAGCAGGCGCGTCTTGACTTGCACGCATCACGTTTGAATCGTGCGCTCGAGGGGTTTTATCTGGAGTATCAGGCGGGGGCGGATACGCAATTACTGACGCGCCACTTTTTGACCCAGTTGCCCAATTGGCCTGTATCTGCGGCTCTGGAGCTGCGGGCGGGCTCTCCTCAAGGCGAACTGATTGAGCGTTGGGGCAGCCCGGCCGTGAGCCCACCCGTGATCGTGGTTCAGGCGCAGCAGCATTTTGAGCGATACAGCCGACAGGGCACAGGGTATAAGCGTGAGGGGCAGGATGACCTTTTATTGTCCCGAGCGCTGTTTCATTCACTGGACGGTGTGCAACGCAAAGCGTTGGGTATTGAACAGGCGCAAGCGTTTGATGCCGCCCTGGCCACCTTGGCGGCAATGAATCGCGTTGAAGCAGCTAAAACCTTGGGCATGCAGCCGATCAAACCGGGTTTTAAGGCACCGATGCGGCTGACATCCGGCAAGGTGGGTTATCCATTGTGCGGCCTGGATGCAGGTCGCTATTCAAGGTCTGTGCAGCGCCGCGTGCGCAGCCTGAACCCTGAATTTACAGACGATCATGTCCATGCCTACCTGGACTCCATCACTGAAAGTGGCCTGGACCCCTTGGCGTATCTGCGCACCCGCAAACGCGCCAAAAAAGCGTTGCGTGAGGCCTTGCAGGCATGGGTATATGCGGCACCCGACTCGGCTTTACCCTACGATTATTCGGAGAGTCGCTACCAGGCCACACGCCTGATTCAAAGCTGCTGGCGCAAGGATTCAACCCACATGCCGTGGTTGAGTGATGCCCATGTCGACCAGTTGAGCCTTGAAGGGTTGCGCGTAGGACGCCTGCCAGAACTCCCTGAGACGGTTGTGTTCGACCATGTCAGCGAATTGAATATGAGCAATATGGAGTGCAAGGACGCGTTCGATTCGTTTCTGCTGCACTTCAAGGGTTTGACGCGGCTGTACCTGGATAACAATCAATTAACTCGCCTCCCGAGCGCGCTAAGAGAGCTGACTTATTTACGCAGCCTGTCGTTGCGGCATAACGCTCTTGCGCTGACACCCCAAGATGCCGGGTTGCTGGGGGCGTTGCCCAGGCTGGAAGTCTTGAATTTGAATGACAACCCGCTGGGCCCTTTGCTTGACTTGGGCAATCTGTCTTTTATCCGGCGCGTGTATTTGCGCCGTACCGGCATCGACGCCTGGCCGCAGGGCCTTATCTCCCGACCTTTGCTGGAGGTTGCGGACCTGCGTGAAAACCAGATTCCCGAAATCCCGGCGCTGGTCTATGAAGCGCCCGCCTTGGTGTTGCGCAACATCTCGTTGTCGGGCAACCCGCTCTCTGCCGCCAGTCGCTTTCAACTGGCCAGGTTCACCCTGCGCGGTGGGAGCAGCCTGGGCATCAACAGCGAAGCGCTGGTCAGTGAAGCAGCCGCCTTTGAATATTGGACCCTGGGGATCACCAACCACGAATTGAGCCGCTGTGAAGGGCTGTGGAGCGGGCTGAGGGCAGAAGCGTTATCCAGCGATTTTTTTACGGTGATAAGCCGTTTGACCACGACCTCTGAAGCGCAGAGCATCCGCCAGGATCTTAGCCGCCGCGTGTGGGAAATGATCGAGGTGGCTTACCAACGACAAAATCTGCGTCTTGATCTTTTTGACCTTGCGGCCGCCCCCCGCACGTGCATCGACAGTGTGTTGTTGATCTTCAGCGAAATGGAAGTACAGGTTCTCTTGGGCAACCTGAGCATAACGGCTGCCACCCAGGAATCTGAGCTCTTGCACTTGGCTCGACGGCTGTTTCGGCTCAATAAAGTCAACGACCTTGCGCTGGAAGCGTATGCGCTCAAGGCCGCAGAACAGCCAGTATCAGGTGGACCTCTACCGGATGATGTTGAAGTGATGCTGGCCTATCGAATCGGGCTTGCCCAGCCGCTCGAATTGCCGGGGCAACCGAAAAGTATGACGTTTGTTCAGTTGGCGGGAGTCACCCAAGCGGATCTGGACAGTGCCCGATTACGCGTGGAGCAGGCCGAGTTGACGGTGGCGCTGAATGAGTTCATCAGTAAAACCACGTTTTGGCGTAACTACCTGATTCAGAAGTATCAAAGCGAGTTTTCACGCAAGACGACTACGTTTTTCACAGAACTCAGCGACTTGTTACGTCAGTCACCCGACATGACCAGCGAGCGCTATTTGCGTCGCGTGACAGAGATTCGCAACCAGATGGACGATCGAATCGAGCAGTGGTGCCTTGAAAAAACACGGGAAGCGCTGCACCCGACGCCGCCCGTCCAACCTGCGCCTTTAGCTGCGCCGGATCAGTGACCGTACTGCAAAACGGTTAGGGTGGCACGCTTCGGCAATGCTACGGGGCAGCGGCAAGGGCTCGTTATTGATCCAGGCCGCTAACAACTCGCCCGACAGCGGTGCAGTAATCAGGCCGCGTGAGCCGTGGCCGCTGTTGACGTACAAGCCGTCTAGCCATGGGCATGGTGTGTCGGGCACTTGGCGCGCATCCTTGGCCAGCACGGCATAGGCGTCGGCAAACGGTTGCGGATCGGCCAGAGGCCCGACGATCGGCAAATAGTCGGGGCTGGTGCAGCGAAAGGCCGCCCAGCCTTGCAAGGTGTGCGGGTTCAGTTGCGCGTGGCCTAAACGCTGCGTCATGTCCGGCGAGATCTCTGCCAGCAAATCCAGGTTGCCCTGATGCCCGGCGGGGGTCGTGGTCAGGTCTTCATTATGGAAGTCAAAGCTTGCCCCCAACGTGTGCTCGCCTAACCGGGCGGGAGCCACATAGCCTTCGGCGCAGACCACCGTGTTTAGCGCACCACTGCGGTCAGTTTCAGCCAATTGAGTGATCTGCCCGCGTATGCGCTTGAGCGGCAGACCGCTGCTGGCCGGGAAGCGCTTGACCTCCGCGGCCCCGGCGAGAATCACCACGGGTGCACTGGCCAGCACCTCATCGTCCTGGCAGGCCTGCCATTGGCCATCGATGTTGCGCAGTTGCACCACATCGTGATGGGTCAGCACCTGAACACCCGGGTGCAGGGCTTGATACTGGCACAACGCGGGAGGGTGGACCCAGCCGCCCTCGGCGTAGAACAAACCGCCATGGGCCAGTTCGATACCGGCCAGTGCCTGCGCTTCAGGTTGATCGATCAGGCGCACCAATTCGGGAGGGAAGGCGGCGGCCAGTTGCGCCTGGCGCTCGGCTTCCTTGGCATTGAAGCCCAGTTGCAGTACGCCGCAATCATCCCAGTCACGGCCGCGCTGCAAGTGTTCAAGCAGCCGACGGGTATAGCCGAATCCGCTGACAATCATTTGCGATAGGGCTGTGCCGTGGGCTGACAACTTGAGGTACAGCACGCCTTGAGGGTTGCCCGAGGCTTCCTTGGCCAAGCGCTCGTGGCGCTCCAGAAGGCTGACGTGCCAACCCCGGCGAGCGAGGCTGTTGGCGCTGGCGCAACCGGCCAGGCCACCACCGATCACCAGCGCTTTGCGCTCGCCGGCCACCTGCGGTGGGCGTGCATACCAAGGCTTGATGGCTGTTGATACCGGCGCGGCTTCAGGTGCACCCAAAAAGGTGCCGCGCAAAATTTCCCACTTGTGGCCGATGCCCGGGGTGCGACGCATCTTGAATCCGGCCTCATTCAGCGCCCGGCGTACCCAGCCGGTGCTGGTGAAGGTGCTGAGGGTGGACGCGGGCGCGGCCAGGCGGGCCAGTTGCGCGAACAGCTCAGGAGTCCACATGTCCGGGTTTTTGGCCGGGGCAAAACCGTCCAGAAACCAGGCGTCCACGTGGGCATCCAGCAGCGGCAACTGTTCCAATGCGTCGCCGATCAACAGCGTCAGGGTCACTCGGCCTTGCGCCAGCGTCAGCGTCTGAAACCCCGGGTGAATGGCAACGTAAGCGGCCAGCAGTTGTTCGCTGTAAGTCGCCAGTTCCGGCCAGAGCGCCAGGGCGCGCTGCAGGTCGTCGCGAGTCAACGGGTATTTTTCAACGCTGATGAAATGCAGGCGGGCGTCCGGCCGAGCCGTTTGCTCGAACAGTTGCCAGGCGCAGAGAAAATTCAGGCCGGTACCGAAACCGGTTTCACCGATCACCAGTGGCTGGTGGGCGGGCAGGGCAGCGAAGCGCTCTTTGAGCGCGTTCTGCTCGATAAACACATAGCGGGTTTCTTCCAGGCCGGATTTGTCTGAAAAATACACGTCGTCAAACACCCGCGAATGGGGGCGTCCTTGGTCATCCCAGTCAATCTGGGCATTGGGCAGTTCAGTAGTCATGTGCAGCTCGGCAACGGCAAGGCGGGCATTCTAGCCGATCGATGGCGCAGAGAATGAAGCAGCGCGCATTGATGAGGTTTGTTCCTACGAAAAACGTAGCAATCCGCTAGGCTAGTGGCATCTTGCGAGGAAGCCATCCATGTTTGAATCCGCCGAAATTGGTCATTTCATCGATAAAGAAACCTACGACGCAGAGGCTCCTATCCTGCGTGAAGCCTTGCTGGAGGCTCAATACGAATTGCAGCAGCAGAAGCGGGCCGCCGTCATTGTGCTCATCAACGGCATTGAAGGAGCCGGCAAGGGCGAAACGGTCAAGTTGCTGAGTGAGTGGATGGACCCCCGGCTGATTGAGGTTCGCACCTTCGAACGCCAGACCGACGAAGAGATGGCGCACCCTCCCGCTTGGCGATATTGGCGTCAGTTACCGGCAAAAGGCCGGATGGGCGTGCTCTTCGGCAATTGGTACAGCCAGATGTTACAGGGCCGGGTGCACGGTCTGTTCAAGGACGCGGTGCTGGATCAGGCGATCACGGCCGCTGAACGTCTGGAAAAAATGCTGTGTGACGAAGGCGCGGTGATCGTCAAGTTCTGGTTTCACCTGTCCAAAAAGCAAATGAAAGCCCGCTTGAAGGCGCTTAAGGACGACCCTTTGCACAGTTGGCGCATCAGCCCGCTCGATTGGCAGCAGTCGGAAATCTACGACCGTTTTGTGCGTTTCGGCGAGCGGGTAATTCGGCGTACCAGTCGAGACTACGCGCCGTGGAACATTGTGGAAGGTGTCGACCCGAATTACCGCAGCCTGACCGTGGGGAAAATTTTGCTGGAAAGCCTGCAAGCGGCCCTCGATATCCCCAAGACCAAAAACCGCCCGAGCCATGTGCCTCCGTTGCTGGAGTCTTTGGATGGGTTGACCCTGCTGGACTGTCTGGACCTGACCCGTCGCCTCGAAAAAGATGACTACCAGGAGCAACTGATTACCGAGCAGGCTCGTTTGTCAGGGTTGATGCGGGATAAGCGCATGAGCCGTCATGCGTTGGTGGCCGTTTTTGAAGGCAATGATGCCGCCGGTAAGGGAGGGGCGATTAGACGTGTTGCCGGTGCCCTCGACCCGCGCCAATACCGGATAGTGCCGATTGCAGCGCCTTCAGAAGACGAGCGGGCCCAACCCTACCTGTGGCGCTTTTGGCGACAGATTCCGGCACGGGGGGCGTTTACCATTTTTGACCGTTCGTGGTATGGCCGCGTGTTGGTGGAGCGGGTCGAAGGCTTCTGCACCCAAGCGGACTGGATGCGGGCGTACGGTGAGATCAATGAATTTGAGGAGCAACTGAGTCACGCGGGCGTTGTGGTCGTCAAGTTTTGGCTGGCGATTGACAAAGACACTCAATTGGAACGGTTCCAGGAGCGCGAAACGATTCCGTTCAAACGCTTTAAAATCACCGAAGAAGACTGGCGTAACCGGGAGAAGTGGGATCAGTACCGGGCGGCGGTGTGCGATATGGTTGACCGTACCAGCACCGAAATTTCACCCTGGACCCTGATTGAAGCCAATGACAAGCGCTGGGCGCGGGTCAAAGTGCTGCGCACGATCAACGAGGCGCTTGAAGCCGCCTTCGAAAAAACGGGCAAACATCAGAAAAAATAAACGCTAGCCATACGCTTGCAGGTGAGGCCGGCCCTGGCACCTGCAAGCGGCCTGGGGTCAGCCGTGTTTACCATTGCCCAGCATGTTTTCCGGGCGAACCCAGCGGTCAAACTCCTCATCGGTGACATAGCCCAGTGCCAGTGCCGCCTCGCGCAAGGTCAGGTCTTCGGCGTAGGCTTTCTTGGCGATTTGAGCCGATTTATCGTAGCCAATATGCGGGTTGAGCGCAGTCACGAGCATCAAGCCCCGTTCGAGGTGAGTGGCCATTTGGGTGGCATCGACTTCAAGACCGATGACACAGTGCCTGTGGAAGTTACTGCAGCCGTCACCCAGCAGTTGGATGGACTGCAACACGTTATGCACGATCACCGGCTTGTACACGTTCAGTTGCAGGTGCCCCTGGCTGGCGGCGAAGCCGATGGTCACGTCGTTGCCCATCACTTGGCACGCCAGCATTGAAAGGGCTTCGCACTGGGTCGGGTTGACCTTGCCCGGCATGATCGAACTGCCCGGCTCGTTGGCGGGTAATTTGATTTCAGCCAGCCCGGCCCGTGGGCCTGACCCCAGCAAACGAAAATCGTTGGCCAGTTTCATTAACGTCACGGCCAGGGTTTTCAGGGCACCTGACAGGTTGGTCAGCGGCTCATGCCCGGACAGTGCGGCAAACTTGTTGGGGGCGGTGACAAACGGCAAACCTGACAGCGCGGCCAGTTCGGCGGCAACCGCCTCGGCAAACCCGTGGGGTGCATTCAGGCCGGTGCCCACGGCCGTGCCGCCCTGAGCCAGCTCGTACACCGCCGGCAGCGCCGCATGAATGGCTTTCTCGGCGTAATCCAATTGCGCGATGTACGCCGAGACTTCCTGGCCGAAGGTAATCGGGGTTGCGTCCATCATGTGGGTGCGCCCGGTTTTGATTTGTTTCATGTGCCGTGCCGCTAGCTCGGCCAGGCCGCCGGACAGTTCGGTCAGGGCTGGCAGCAGGTGGGTATGAACCGCCTTGGCCACCGCAATGTGCATGGCGGTGGGAAAGCAGTCATTGGAGCTTTGTGAGCGGTTGACGTGATCATTGGGATGGACCGGGGATTTACCGCCCCGGCCCTTGCCCGCCAGCTCATTGGCGCGCCCGGCGATCACTTCGTTGGCATTCATATTACTTTGGGTGCCGCTACCGGTTTGCCACACGGCCAGCGGGAATTGAGCGTCGTGCTCGCCGTCCAGCACTTCGTCGGCCGCCTGCTCAATCAGGCGGGCGATATCAGGTGGGATATCGCCATTACGGTCATTGACCCTGGCGGCGGCTTTTTTGATCAGCACCAGTGCGTGCAAGACCGCCAACGGCATTTTTTCGTTGCCGATGGCAAAGTTGATCAGCGAGCGCTGTGTCTGAGCCCCCCAATAGGCCTCGTCCGGCACATTCACTTCACCCAGGCTGTCGGTTTCGATACGGCTCATCAGGCGGTTGCTCCTCAATGTTTAATCCAAGAGCTTAGGTGCTGATTCGCCCCGGGGGTTCAATCTTTGGGTTTAAAGGTGTTTTGTCCGGTTGATGAGAACGGCTATCACGCTCGGGGTTGAGTGACACACTTTGTTAGGCGCAGAATGGTTGCCCTTGGGGTTCGACCTCGCTTGCTAGATAAAGGAAACTCGATGACTCGTTTTCGCGCCCTCTGTACTGCAGCTGTTCTGGTCTGTGCCAGCGGCCAGGTGTTTGCCGATGCAGCCAGCCACGCCGCCAGTGCTGAAACGTTCCTGAAGCTGGCACATGCCGACAAGCTGGGCACCCCGGTGTACATGCAGGTACAGCAAATGTTTGCCCAGCGCTTTGAGCAGACCAAGGCACCGGCTTCCAAAAAGGCCTTGCTGGAAACCTATCAGGCCAAGGCCAATACCGCTCTGGACCAGGCCATTGGCTGGAACAAGCTGAAGCCGGACATGGTCAAGCTGTACACCACCAACTTCACTGAATCCGAACTCAAGGACCTGGTTGCTTTCTACCAGTCGCCGCTGGGCAAAAAGGTTCTGGAAAAAATGCCGCAACTGACTCAGCAATCTGCCCAAATGACCCAGGCCAAGCTGGAGAGCGCAGTACCTGTCGTCAACAAGTTGCTGGCTGACATGACCGCCGAGCTGGAGCCTGCGGCCCCGGCCAAGAAGAAGTAAGCGGAGCCTGAATGAGCATGCAACACCGTATTGAAACGACGCTAAGTGCGTTGCAACCCGAGCACCTGACCGTGCTGGATGAAAGCCATATGCACAGTCGCGGGTTGCAGACCCACTTCAAGGCCGTGGTCGTCAGCGAGCAGTTTGCCGGGCTTAACAGCGTCAAGCGCCATCAGAAGGTTTACGCCGTGCTGGGTGAACTGATGGGTGAGTTCCATGCGTTGGCGCTGCACACGTACACGCCTGAAGAATGGGCGAAAATCGGTACCGCACCGGCCTCACCGGTGTGTGCCGGCGGTGGGCACTGACCGGGTGTTTTGCTAGAATCCGCAGCGCGCCGCTTTGTCGGCGCGTTTTTTTTAGCATCCGGTTCACCCTTTGCGAGGGTAGCCACCTGGAGAAATACGCGATGACCGCGCCTATTGTTGTTGCTGCACTGTATAAATTTGTCACCCTGCAAGATTACGTCGAATTGCGCGAGCCGTTGCTCAAGGCCATGGTCGATAACGGCATCAAAGGCACTCTGCTGATTGCCGAAGAAGGGATCAACGGTACCGTCTCGGGGAGCCGTGAAGGCATTGACGGGCTGATTGCCTGGCTCAAGAGCGACCCGCGCATGGTCGATATCGACCACAAGGAATCTTACTGTGACGACCAGCCGTTCTATCGGACCAAGGTCAAGCTGAAGAAAGAAATCGTGACACTCGGCGTTGAAGGCGTAGACCCGAACAAGAAAGTCGGGACCTACGTCGACCCCGAGAACTGGAACGCGCTGATCAGTGATCCAGAAGTATTGTTGATCGACACACGCAACGACTATGAAGTCTCGATCGGTACCTTTGAAGGGGCTATCGACCCGAAGACCACCAGTTTTCGCGAATTTCCCGACTACATCAAAGCCCATTTCGACCCGGCCAAGCACAAGAAAATCGCCATGTTCTGCACGGGCGGCATTCGCTGTGAAAAAGCCTCGAGCTACATGCTGAGCGAAGGCTACGAAGAGGTTTACCACCTCAAGGGCGGAATTCTGAAGTACCTCGAAGAGGTGCCGCAGGAAGAGACCAAGTGGCAAGGCGATTGCTTCGTGTTCGATAACCGCGTCACAGTGCGGCACGACCTGAGCGAGGGTGAGTACGATCAGTGCCACGCCTGTCGTACACCGATCAGCACAGCCGACCGCGAGTCCGAGCATTATCAGCCGGGCGTCAGTTGCCCGCACTGCTGGGACACGCTGAGCGAGAAAACTCGCCGCAGCGCTATCGACCGGCAAAAGCAGATTGACCTGGCCAAGGCCCGCAATCAGCCGCACCCGATTGGCCACAATTACCGTAAACCTGCCGAGGCTTGATCATGTCTACGCGTCTGATTTATGTCATGGACCCTATGTGCTCGTGGTGTTGGGGCTTTGCTCCTGTCGCCCAGGCGCTGGTAGATCAGGCGCGCGCGGCAGGGGTTGAGACCCATTTGGTGGTCGGCGGTTTGCGCACGGGTAGCGTGGCGGCGCTTGATCCTGGCACTCGACGCTACATCCTGGACCATTGGCAAGCGGTGGCCGAAGCAACGGGCCAGCCATTTACCCATGAAGGGGCCTTGCCTCACGGTTTTGTGTATGACTGCGAGCCCGCGTGCCGGGCCGTGGTAGCGGCGCGCAGCTTGACCCCGGAGGGTGCCTGGGCGTTGCTTAAACTGATTCAGCACGCTTTTTATGTAGAAGGGCGTGATGTCACTCAGGCCGGTGTACTGGTGGCGTTGGCCGAAGCGGCCGGGGTAGGGCGTAGCGAGTTCGCGGCGGCTTTTGACAGTGCCGAACAACAGGGTGCCACAGCAGCTGACTTTGCCTGGGTCCAGGGTTTGGGGGTCGCCGGGTTCCCCACCTTGTTGGCCGAGCGCGATGGCCAGTTGGCCTTGTTGACCAACGGTTATCAGCCCCTCCCAGCGTTGTCGGATTTACTGAGCCGCTGGCTTGAACGCGCCACGCGTGCGTGATTCGAGCGAAGGCTTGTCGACACCTTCCACCACGGACCGCCTGAGCTGGGCCTACATACGCGGCCTGGCTTTTCGTCATAAAAAGGCTTTATGGGCTGCCAACGGCGTGGCGTTGTTGACCACGCTGTGCAGTGTCCCCATCCCTTTATTGTTGCCGCTGCTGGTGGATGAGGTGTTGTTGGGCCATGGCGGGGCCGCGCTCAACGTGATGAATCACTGGCTGCCCGTTGCCTGGCAGAGCGCGCCGGGTTACATCGGCCTGATGCTGTTTGTGACGTTTTTGCTGCGCGGTGGCGCGCTGCTGTTTAACGTCTTGCAGGCTCGCCTGTTCTCGCGGTTGTCCAAAGACATCGTTTTTCGCATCCGCCTGCGCTTGCTTGAGCGACTGAAACGAATCTCTCTGGCGGAATACGAGAGCCTGGGCAGCGGCACAGTGACCACGCACCTGGTGACCGACCTCGATACGCTCGACAAGTTTGTGGGTGAAACGCTCAGCCGATTCCTCATCGCCATGCTGACGTTGGTGGGGACTTCAGCGATTCTGTTGTGGATGCATTGGCAGTTGGCGTTGCTCATTCTGTTGTTCAACCCCATGGTGATTTACGCCACGGTTCTGTTGGGCAAACGGGTCAAACACCTCAAGAAACTCGAAAACGACAGCACGGGGCGCTTTACTCAGGCGCTGACCGAAACCCTGGATGCCATCCAGGAAGTGCGTGCCGGCAATCGCCAGGGGTTTTTCCTGGGCCGCCTGGAGCAGCGCGCGCGGGAAGTCCGCGATTTTGCGGTGGCATCGCAATGGAAGAGTGACGCTTCCAGCCGTGCCAGCGGCCTGTTGTTTCAGTTCGGTATTGATATTTTCCGTGCAGCAGCGATGTTGACGGTGTTGTTCTCTGACCTGTCGATCGGGCAGATGCTCGCCGTGTTCAGCTACCTGTGGTTCATGATTGGGCCTGTCGAGCAGTTGCTGAACTTGCAGTACGCCTTTTACGCCGCAGGCGGAGCCATCACCCGGATCAATCAATTGTTGGCGCGCAACGACGAGCCGGATTATCCCGCGCAGGTGAATCCCTTTGCGGGGCGCCGCACGGTTGATATCGAGGTGCGGGAGTTGAGCTTCAGTTATGGCGACGAAAAAGTGTTGGATCGCCTTAACCTGAGCATTGCGGCGGGTGAGAAAGTTGCCATCGTGGGTACCAGTGGCGGCGGCAAAAGTACGCTGGTGCAACTGTTGCTGGGGCTCTATACGCCGCAGTCAGGCAGTATTTACTTTGCGGGCGTCAGCCAGCCGCAGATTGGCTTGCCGACCATTCGCGAGCATGTCTCGGTGGTGCTGCAACACCCGGCACTGTTCAACGACACGGTAAGGGCTAACCTGACGCTGGGCCGTGAGCGTACAGACGAGGCCTGTTGGCAGGCCCTGGAAATTGCGCAACTGGAGGGCACGATCAAGATGCTGCCTCAAGGGCTGGACAGCATCGTTGGGCGTTCCGGTGTGCGCTTGTCGGGCGGGCAGCGCCAACGGCTGGCGATTGCCAGAATGGTGTTGGCTGATCCCAGGGTGGTTATTCTGGACGAGGCGACCAGTGCCCTGGATGCCGCCACCGAATACAACCTGCATCACGCTTTGGGAAAATTCTTGAGTGGTCGCACGACTTTAATCATTGCCCATCGCTTGTCTGCGGTAAAACAGGCAGACCGCGTGTTGGTGTTTGATGGTGGGCGCATTGCTGAACAGGGCGATCACCAGCAGTTGATCGCAGAAGGCGGGCTCTATGCCAGGCTGTACGGGCATTTACAGCAAACCTGAGCGGATTGGCGATCCCTGGCGGTAGGTTTTATGCCGTAGGCAGGCGCTCGTGGTGCTTCTGGTTGTCGGAAATTAGCCTAGGCTGTGCTGAGGTGAGGCGACATCTCTGGCTTCATTTTCGCGGCTCAAGCAAAGGGCATCCATGAAGCACAAACGATCCCTGGAAACGCTCCGTTTATTAGGCATTGTCTGGCCGTTTATTGCCGTTGTGTTGTTTCAGGCGATATTGGCAGGCGTGAGCCTGTATACGCTCTCCGCGGTGAGGGCTTATGTCGCGGGTGAGAGCTTGTGGAGCAAAGGGCAGAAAGATGCCATTTATTTCCTCAGCCTCTACGCCGACAGCCGCGATCCGGTGATTTTCGAGAAATACCGGCAGGCCATTCGTGTGCCTGAAGGTGCCAGCCGGCTTCGCATCGCTCTGGACCAGACGCCACCCGATTTGATCGAGGCGCGTGAAGGCATTCTGCAAGGCGGCAACAGCCCGCAAGACGTGTCGAGCCTTATCTGGTTCTACCGTCATTTTAATGACTTCAGTTACTTGAGCACGGCCATTGAGAAATGGGCAGTGGGCGACACCTACCTGGCACAACTTGACCACCTGGCTGAGCAAATGCATGAAGTTATTGCGGCCAACAGTGCCAGTGAGGCGGATATCAACGGATGGAAGGCGCAAATTTTCGCCATCAACGAAGGTGTTACGCCAGCGGCCAAAGCGTTCAGTGATGCCTTGGGGGAGGGCTCACGTTTTATTTGGAGGCTCCTGGCGGTCATTAACATTGCCACTGCACTGGGGCTTATTGGTCTGGCGCTGATACGCACTCAGAAAGTACTGGCCCAGCGCCGTGTGTTTGCCGAAGCGCTGGAGTTTGAGAAGGAGCGTGCACAAATTACGTTGGCTTCCATTGGTGATGCCGTCATCAGCACCGACGTGAATGGTTTGATTGAGTATTTGAATCCCGCCGCCGAGCAGATGACGCAATGGACGTTCGAAGAGGCTCAAGGTGTTCCGTTGGCCGCCTTGTTCCGATTGCTGGATGAACACGCTCAAAATGATAGTTTCAGGCTGATTGACCACGTGCTCAGTGGCGAGTTTGGCAATAGCCAAGAACTGCCCAGAATGATCCGGCGCATGGATGGCAGCACAGTCTCGGTCACGCTGGTGGGGGCACCGATTATGAGTGCCGGCGTAGTCAGCGGTGCTGTATTGGTGCTGCATGACATGACGCAGGAGCGCCAGTTCATCGCCAATCTGTCTTGGCAAGCGACGCATGATGCGCTGACCGGGTTGGCCAACCGTCGCGAGTTTGAATACCGCTTGGAGCTTGTGTTGCAAAACCTCATGCGCCAACAGGGCCGTCATGCGGTGATGTTGCTCGATCTGGATCAGTTCAAAGTGGTGAATGACACGTGTGGTCATGCAGCCGGAGATGAATTGCTGCGCCATATCTGTGCGTTGCTGCAGTCCGGTTTGCGTGAGGGGGATACCTTGGCGCGGCTCGGGGGGGATGAGTTCGGCGTCTTGCTGGAGAATTGCCCACCCGACATGGCAGAAAAAATTGCCGACGGCCTACGTCAAACCGTCCAAAGCCTGCATTTTGCCTGGAAGGGGCGCCCGTTCCTGAATACGATCAGTATCGGCTTGGTGCACATCCATCAGGCTCCTGTCACGGTGGAAGCCTGTTTGCGCGGGGCGGACCTGGCGTGTTACATGGCCAAGGAAAAAGGGCGCAACCGGGTGCAGGTCTATCATGCGGATGATTCGGAACTGTCCTTGCGTTTCGGTGAAATGGCATGGGTGCAGCGCTTGCATGTGGCGCTCGAAGAAAACCGCTTCTGCTTGTACTCCCAGGAGATCGCCCCGCTGGTGGGGGAGTCAGACGACAGGCACATCGAGATTTTGCTAAGGCTGCAAGACGAAAACGGTCGTTTGATCTACCCGGACAGTTTTATCCCGGCGGCGGAGCGTTATGGCCTGATGACATCGATTGACCGCTGGGTGGTCGAGAACGTATTCAAGCTTATTTCGCAATGTCCACCGCCCGTTCCGGGGCAGGTTATGGCCATGTGCGCCATCAACTTGTCAGGCAAGACCATTGGTGACGAAGAATTCCTGTCGTTTCTTTACGAGCAGTTCGAGTGCTATGGGGTGGCCCCTGAGCGTATCTGTTTTGAAATTACCGAAACCAGCGCCATTTCCAACCTGGGCAGCGCCATTCGTTTTATCAATGAGCTAAAAGGGCTGGGCTGTCACTTCTCGCTGGATGATTTTTGTGCAGGAATGTCTTCGTTTGCTTACCTGAAGCATTTGCCTGTCGATTTTTTAAAAATTGACGGCAGCTTCGTCAGGGACATGTTGGATGACCCGATCAACCGGGCGATGGTCGAGGTGATTAACCATATCGGCCACGTGATGGGTAAGCGCACCATCGCTGAGTTTGTTGAAACCCCCGGCATTGAGCAGGCCTTGATTGAAATCGGCGTGGATTATGCGCAAGGGTACACCGTTGAGCGGCCGCACGTTTTTAACGGTGACAGCCTGTGGGCCCGGCGCAAGCGCCCCCGGCCTTCGGGAGGGAAGTTGCCGGGGGCTTTGGGTTGACAGGCGCGGTTATTGTGCGTTGAACGCCTGGCCGTTGATTCCGGCGCTGTCCGGGCCCATCAGGTACAGGTAAACCGGCATGATGGCGTGAGGCTGCGGGTTGTTCTCCGGGTTTTCGCCCGGATAAGCCAAGGCGCGCATGCTGGTGCGGGTTGCGCCCGGGTTGACACTGTTGGCCCGCACCGAAGCGATACCGTCAACCTCGTCGGCCAGGGTTTGCATCAAGCCTTCGGTAGCGAATTTGGACACGCCATAAGCCCCCCAGTAGGCCCGGCCTTTGCGGCCGACACTGCTGGAGGTGAAGATCACCGAGGCATCCGCAGACAGCTTTAGCAGTGGGAGCAGGGTGCTGGTAAGCATAAACATCGCGTTGACGTTCACCTGCATCACCCGCATGAAGTTCTCGCCACTGAGTTGCTCCAGAGGGGTGCGCGGGCCAATGATCGAGGCGTTATGCAGCAGGCCGTCAAGGTGGCCGAATTCGTTTTCAATCATCGCCGCCAGCTCATCATATTGATGCGGCTGGGCGGTTTCGAGGTTGAAAGGGATCACCGCCGGCTGTGGGTGCCCGCAGGCTTCTATCTCGTCATAGACCTGGCTCAGGTTGGCTTCAGTTTTACCCAGCAGCAGGACGGTGGCACCGTGTGCTGCATACGTTTTAGCAGCGGCAGCGCCGATGCCGCGACCTGCACCGGTGACAAGAATCACCCGGCCCTTGAGCAGGTCGGGACGGGCGGAGTAATCGAACATAAAAAGCCTCAGCAGAAATCAGAAAGCATTCGCGCTAGGTGCCGGTCAGCAACTGCACATCGCGTTATCCAGGACCTTGCGCAGTTCTGATGGGTGGTCGACCACCACATCAGCTCCCCAGTGATCGGGGTTATCGTTCGGGTGGATATAGCCGAAACGCACTGCCGCGGTTTTCGTTCCTGCGTCACGCCCGGACTCGATATCGCGCAAATCGTCGCCCACAAACAAGACGCTGGCCGGATCGAGGCCGAGCATCTTGCACGCCAGAATCATTGGCTCGGGGTCGGGCTTGCTTCGGGTCACGTGGTCCGGGCAGATCAGCAGTGCTGAGCGTTCGGCCAGCCCCAGTCGTTCCATGATCGGCTGGGCAAAGCGCAAGGGTTTGTTGGTCACCACCCCCCACACCAAGTGTGCCTTTTCGATGTCATTCAACAGCTCGGCCATGCCGTCGAATAGCTTGGTGTGCACAGCGCAATCGTGTTGGTAACGCTCCAGAAATTCCAGGCGCAGCTCCTCAAAGCCTGGTGCTTCTGGGTCCATGCTGAAGGTCGCGGCAACCATGGCGCGGGCACCACCGGAAATTTCATCGCGGATCAGTTTGTCGGCAACCGGTGGCAGGCCGCGCTCGGTACGCATGGCCTGGCAGATGGCGATAAAGTCTGGAGCGGTGTCGAGCAGGGTGCCGTCCATGTCAAAAAGAACTGCTCTTAAACGCATGTGTTACTCCTCGCGAAGGGTCTGGATCATGTAGTTGACGTCAACATCGGCCGCCAGCTTGTAATGCTTGGTCAGCGGGTTGTACGTCAGGCCAATGATGTCCTTGACGCTCAGGCCCGCCTGGCGGCTCCAGGCACCCAGTTCGGACGGGCGAATGAACTTCTTGAAGTCGTGGGTCCCGCGCGGGATCAGCTTCATGATGTATTCGGCCCCGATGATCGCAAACAGGTAGGACTTGGGGTTGCGGTTGATGGTCGAGAAGAACACCTGGCCACCGGGTTTGACCATGCGAAAGCAAGCGCGGATTACAGAAGCCGGGTCGGGTACGTGCTCGAGCATTTCAAGGCAGGTCACTACGTCGAATTGCTCGGGCATTTCAATGGCGAGGTCTTCGGCTGTGATTTGGCGATACTCAACATTCACGCCGGACTCCAGTTGATGCAACTGGGCCACGGCCAGCGGAGCCTCGCCCATGTCTATGCCCATTACGGTTGCGCCGCGTTGTGCCATCGATTCGCTAAGAATGCCGCCGCCGCAGCCCACATCGAGCACTTTTTTGCCTGCCAGTTGTACCCGTTCGTCAATCCAGTTGACGCGCAGCGGGTTGATATCGTGCAGCGGCTTGAACTCGCTTTCGCGATCCCACCAGCGATGGGCGAGCGCTTCGAATTTGGCAATCTCGGCGTGGTCAACGTTGCTCATGGGTAAATCCTCTAAAACTGAAAAATCTCGCTCATACTGCAGGCTATTGCCCGCAGTCTCTGAATCAATGCGTGTGGCCGCTGATACGCTGGCCCCAGGCCTTGGCGGTGGCACCTAGCTGTTGTTCGTCCAGCCGGGTCAAGCGCCGGTCGTCGACCAGGTGCTTGCCACCGACCCACAGGTGCTGCACGCAATCGCGGCCCGTGGCGTAGATTAACTGTGACACGGGATCGTACACCGGTTGCTGAGCCAGGCCACTTAAGTCAAAAGCCACCATGTCGGCGGCCTTGCCGACTTCGATTGAGCCGATTTCGCTTTCCAGGCCCAGGGCGCGAGCGCCGTTCAGGGTGGCCATGCGCAGCGCGCGGTGGGCGTCCAGTGCCGTGGCCGAACCGGCAACTGCCTTGGCCAGCAAGGCGGCAGTCCGTGTTTCACCCAGCAAATCAAGGTCATTATTGCTGGCAGCACCATCAGTGCCAACCGCGACATTGACGCCAGCCTGCCATAACCGCTCTACCGGGCAAAAGCCACTGGCCAGTTTCAAGTTGGATTCGGGGCAGTGAATGACGCTGGTGTTGCTTTCTACCAGCATTGCAAGGTCATCATCGCTGATCTGGGTCATGTGAACGGCCTGGAAGCGCGGGCCGAGCAAACCGAGGCGGGCGAGGCGGGCGACCGGGCGCTCGCCCCGTTGCTCGACGGCCTGGTGAACTTCGAACGCGGTTTCATGCACGTGCATCTGTACCGCGGCGTCGAGTTCGTCGGCCAACAGTCGGACTTTCTCGAGGTTTTCGTCACCCACGGTGTAAGGCGCGTGAGGGCCGAATGCGATGTTGATCCGCGGGTGGTGTTTAAGGTCGCTGAACAGTTCGACGGCCTGGCGCAAAGCTTCATCGGCCGAGTTGGCCCCGGGAATGGGGAAGTCGAGAATCGGAATGGCGATTTGCGCGCGGATGCCGCTTTCATGCACCCGGTCGCAGGCGACCTTGGGGAAGAAGTACATGTCGCTGAAGCAGGTGATACCGCCCTTGAGCTGTTCTGCGATCGCCAGGTCAGTGCCGTCGCGCACGAACGCTTCGTCAACCCATTTACCCTCGGCAGGCCAGATGTGCTCTTCCAGCCAGGTCATCAAGGGCAGGTCATCGGCCATGCCGCGGAACAGCGTCATGGCCGCATGGCCGTGGGCGTTGATCAGGCCCGGGCTGAGCAGCATGTCAGGTAGCTCACGCGTTTCGCGGGCGGTGAGTTTCAAGGCTTCGTGGCGCGGCCCGATAAACACGATACGCCCGTCGCGGACCCCGACACCATGTTCCTTGAGGACAACGCCGGCGGGCTCCACAGGTACCAGCCAAGTGGGCAGCAACAGCAAGTCGAGGGGCAGGGCGTGGGTCGGCATCGAAAACGGCTTCCAGTGCATGTTAAAAAGGAGGCGAAGTATACCCGAGCGTCTTACAGGTGGGCTCGCTATAATCGGCGGCTTTGTTTCTGGATGATGGGGAAAAGCATGCGCGATCGATTGTTGGCGGCAGAAAAGGTTAAGGCCATCGATTGGCGGGGCGATGCCCTGTATCTGCTGGATCAGCGCAGTTTGCCCTTTGATGAACATTGGCTGCCCTACACCAGTGCCGACGGCGTGGCGCAAGCCATTCGTGACATGGTTGTGCGTGGCGCACCGGCGATTGGCATTGCTGCGGCTTATGGTGTGGTGCTGGCGGCGCGCTTGCGAATGGCGGCGGGCAGTGATTGGCGGGGCGCGCTGGAGGCAGATTTTACCGTGCTCGCCAACTCGCGGCCGACCGCCGTGAACCTGTTCTGGGCACTCAACCGTATGCGTGATCGCCTTGACCGCGTTCAACACAGTGCTGACGCGTTGCAGCTTCTCGAGGCCGAGGCGGTGGCGATTCATGAAAGTGACCGCGAAGCCAATCTGACCATGGCGCAATTGGGCGTTGACCTGATTCGTCGTTATCAAGGCAATGCACAAGCGGTATTGACCCATTGCAATACCGGGGCCCTGGCTACGGGCGGCTTCGGTACGGCCTTGGGGGTGATTCGCGGGGCTTTTTTGGAAGGCATGATTGAGCAGGTCTATGCCGATGAGACGCGCCCCTGGCTGCAGGGCTCGCGGCTGACCGCGTGGGAATTGGCCAACGAAGGCATTCCGATTGTACTGAATGCGGATTCTGCGGCCGCTCACATCATGAAAACCAAGGGCGTGACCTGGGTGATCGTGGGCGCTGACCGGATTACCGCCAATGGCGACGTGGCGAATAAAATCGGTACCTATCAACTGGCCGTCAACGCGATGCACCACGGTGTGCGTTTTATGGTGGTTGCACCCAGCTCAACCATTGATATGGAGCTGGCCAGCGGAGACGACATTCCTATCGAAGAGCGTGAAGGCAGCGAGCTGCTGGACGTGGGCGGTAAGCGTGTCGGGGCCGATGTGAAGGCGTTCAATCCAGTGTTTGACGTGACGCCGGCGGATCTCATTGACGTGATCGTGACGGAGAAAGGGATTGTTGAACGCCCGGATGCGGCCAAAATGGCCCAGCTAATGTGTCGCAAACGATTGCACTAGGGCCACGGTAAGCGGCCAGTTATAGGCACCAACCATGACGCCGGGGCACCGGGGCTCCTTAAACGTGTTCTGCGCTGCAAACTTGCAGCCTGTCACTTGAAGCTTGTAGCTGCGAAGCACGCCAATTGTGGTAACATCCGGCGGTTTCCAGGGTGTCCCCTAGGGGGTGCCCTTACTGCGCAAATCCGTGGCATAACTCGTTGATTTGTCGTAAGTCACTGCATGGCACGTGGTCAGCAGCGACGAGCTTCGTTCGCCCCGAGTGGCGTGACGGAGTTTCACCCGAAAAAGGAATCAGGCTTCTCATGGGCGAACTGGCCAAAGAAATCCTCCCGGTCAATATCGAAGACGAGCTGAAACAGTCCTACCTCGACTACGCAATGAGCGTCATTGTCGGGCGGGCACTGCCTGATGCGCGCGATGGCTTGAAGCCCGTGCACCGGCGTGTGCTGTTTGCAATGAGCGAACTGAACAACGACTGGAACAAGCCGTACAAGAAATCTGCCCGTGTGGTCGGTGACGTTATCGGTAAGTATCACCCCCATGGTGATACTGCGGTGTACGACACTATCGTTCGAATGGCACAGCCATTCTCCCTGCGCTACCTGCTGGTAGACGGTCAGGGCAACTTCGGTTCGGTTGACGGCGACAACGCCGCCGCCATGCGATACACCGAAGTGCGCATGACCAAGTTGGCCCATGAGCTTCTGGCCGACTTGCACAAAGAAACCGTGGATTGGGTGCCGAACTACGACGGCACAGAAATGATCCCTGCGGTCATGCCGACGCGCATTCCGAACTTGCTGGTCAACGGCTCAAGCGGTATCGCTGTGGGCATGGCCACCAACATTCCGCCGCACAACCTGGGCGAAGTCATTGATGGCTGCCTGGCGCTGATCGACAACCCTGAGCTGAGCATCGATGAATTGATGCAGTTCATTCCAGGGCCGGACTTCCCGACGGCAGCGATTATCAACGGTCGTGCTGGCATCATTGAGGCTTACCGTACCGGTCGTGGCCGTATTTACATGCGCGCCCGCTCGATGATCGAAGACATCGACAAGGTTGGTGGCCGTCAACAGATTGTCATCACCGAACTCCCTTACCAGCTGAACAAGGCGCGCTTGATCGAAAAGATCGCTGAGCTGGTAAAAGAGAAGAAGCTCGAAGGCATCACCGAGCTGCGTGACGAGTCCGACAAGGACGGCATGCGGGTTGTAATTGAATTGCGTCGTGGCGAAGTGCCAGAGGTGATTCTCAACAACCTGTACGCTCAAACTCAGCTGCAAGCGGTGTTCGGTATTAACATCGTTGCCCTGATCGACGGTCGTCCCCGCATCCTGAACCTCAAGGATCTGCTGGAAGCATTTGTTCGTCACCGCCGCGAAGTGGTGACGCGCCGCACGGTGTTCGAGTTGCGCAAAGCCCGCGAACGCGGCCACATCCTTGAAGGCCAGGCGGTTGCCCTGTCCAACATTGACCCGGTTATCGCGTTGATCAAGGCCTCGCCTACGCCGTCGGAAGCCAAGGAAGCGCTGATCAGCACGCCTTGGGAGTCCACCGCGGTCGTGGCCATGGTTGAGCGCGCCGGTGCAGACTCGTGCCGCCCTGAGAACCTGGACCCGCAATACGGTCTGCGTGACGGCAAGTACTTCCTGTCGCCAGAGCAGGCTCAGGCCATTCTCGAATTGCGCCTGCACCGCCTGACCGGTTTGGAGCACGAGAAGCTGCTGGCGGAGTATCAAGAGATCCTCAACCAGATTGGCGAGCTGATCCGTATCCTCAACAGCGCAGTGCGCTTGATGGAAGTGATCCGTGAAGAGCTGGAAGTCATTCGCGCGGAATATGGCGACGTGCGCCGCACCGAAATTCTGGATCATCGCCTCGACCTGACACTGGGTGACATGATCCCGGAAGAAGAGCGCGTCGTGACCATTTCCCACGGTGGCTATGCCAAGACTCAGCCATTGGCTGCGTATCAGGCGCAGCGTCGTGGCGGTAAAGGCAAGTCGGCGACGGGTGTGAAGGATGAGGACTACATTGCTCACCTGCTGGTTGCCAATAGCCATACCACGTTGTTGCTGTTCTCCAGCAAAGGCAAGGTGTACTGGCTCAAGACCTACGAAATTCCGGAAGCATCCCGCGCCGCTCGCGGACGCCCGCTGGTGAACCTGTTGCCGCTGGATGAGGGTGAATACATCACCACCATGTTGCCGGTAGAAGAGTACACCGAAGGTCACTTCATCTTTATGGCCACTGCCAACGGCACGGTGAAGAAGACGCCGCTGGAGTCCTTCAGCCGTCAGCGCAGCGTCGGTTTGATTGCACTGGAACTGGATGAAGGCGACGTTCTGATCAGCGCCGCGATCACCGATGGCGAGCGTGAAGTCATGCTGTTCTCCGATGGCGGCAAGGTCACTCGCTTCAAAGAGTCAGACGTACGTGCCATGGGGCGTACTGCCCGTGGTGTGCGTGGTATGCGCCTGCCAGAAGGTCAGAAGCTGATTTCGATGCTGATCCCTGAAGAAGGCAGTCAGATCCTTACCGCTTCGGCGCGGGGTTATGGCAAGCGCACGGCGATTGGCGAGTTCCCTGAATACAAGCGTGGTGGTCAGGGCGTTATTGCCATGGTCAGCAACGAGCGTAACGGCCGTCTGGTCGGTGCTGTTCAGGTCCAGGATGGCGAGGAAATCATGCTGATTTCCGATCAGGGTACCCTGGTGCGTACTCGAGTCGACGAAGTGTCGAGCCTGGGGCGCAACACGCAGGGGGTTACCTTGATCAAGCTGGCCAGTGATGAAACGCTGGTTGGGCTGGAACGTGTTCAGGAGCCGTCTGAAGTCGAGGGCGATGAGCTTGATGGCGAGGCCGAAGGTCGGGAAGAGCTGAGCGACGACGTCATCGGCGATGACATCGACGCAGAGCAACCCCTGGAAGCTGACGCTGACGAAGAACCGCAGGAATAAGCGGGCACACAAGGGGGCGGATGAGAATTCGCCCCCTTGTTGTATCTTCTGTATGAAATACCGACATATCACGCCCCGGGGAAGCGAGCCTGCTCGCGATGACTGACAGTCGGTAATAGTGCTGACTGTTTTATCGCTCTCGCTTGCAATGAGATTCGCTGCCCTGCATCAGGCGTGTGTCGGCTGATAATGTGATTTATTGCGTGACCCACCAAATCAGAGTGAGAGTGGATGTGAGCAAACGAGCCTATAACTTCTGCGCAGGTCCTGCTGCGCTCCCTGAAGCTGTCCTGTTGCGTGCCCAGTCCGAGTTGCTCGACTGGCATGGCAAGGGCCTGTCGGTTATGGAGATGAGCCATCGCAGCGATGAGTTCGTGTCTATTGCGACCAAGGCTGAGCAGGATCTGCGTGACTTGCTGTCTATTCCCTCCAACTACAAAGTCTTGTTTTTGCAAGGCGGCGCGAGCCAGCAATTTGCTCAAATCCCTCTGAATCTGCTGCCTGAAAATGGCAAGGCCGATTACATCGATACCGGTATCTGGTCGCAGAAAGCCATTGAAGAGGCTTCGCGCTTTGGTTCGGTCAATGTGGCAGCGAGCGCCAAGCCCTACGATTACTTCGCGATTCCAGGCCAGAACGAGTGGAACCTGACGAAAAACGCTGCCTATGTTCACTATGCGCCGAACGAAACCATTGGCGGCCTGGAATTTGACTGGATCCCGGAAACGGGCGACGTGCCGCTGGTTGCCGACATGTCCTCAGACATTCTGTCGCGTCCGGTCGATGTTTCCCGCTTCGGTATGATCTATGCCGGTGCGCAGAAAAACATCGGCCCGAGCGGTATCGTGGTCAATATCATTCGTGAAGATCTGCTGGGTCGAGCGCGCTCGATCTGCCCGACAATGCTGGATTACAAAGTGGCGGCCGACAATGGCTCCATGTACAACACGCCGCCAACTTTGGCGTGGTACTTGTCCGGTCTGGTGTTTGAATGGCTGAAAGAGCAGGGCGGCGTTGAAGCGATCGGTAAGCTCAATGAAGTCAAGAAGCGTACCTTGTACGACTTTATCGATGCCAGCGACCTTTACAGCAACCCGATCAACAAGACCGACCGCTCGTGGATGAACGTGCCGTTCCGTCTGGCGGACGACCGTCTCGACAAGCCTTTCCTGGCGGGAGCCGAAGCTCGGGGCCTGCTGAACCTCAAAGGGCATCGCTCGGTGGGCGGTATGCGCGCGTCGATTTATAACGCTGTGGATATCCACGCCGTTAACGCATTGGTTGCCTACATGGCAGAGTTCGAGAAGGAACACGGTTAATGTCCGAGCAAGAACTCAAGGCGTTGCGCCTGCGCATCGACAGCCTGGATGAAAAAGTTCTCGAGCTGATCAGTGAGCGTGCTCGCTGTGCCCAGGAAGTGGCGCGGGTCAAAATGGCGTCGCTGGCTGAGGGCGAGGTGCCAGTTTTTTACCGGCCCGAGCGCGAGGCTCAGGTGCTCAAGCGTGTGATGGAGCGCAACAAGGGGCCACTGGGCAACGAAGAAATGGCGCGTCTGTTTCGTGAAATCATGTCTTCTTGCCTGGCCTTGGAGCAACCGCTCAAAGTGGCTTATCTAGGCCCCGAAGGCACTTTCACCCAGGCCGCTGCCATGAAGCATTTTGGTCATGCCGTGATCAGCAAGCCCATGGCGGCCATTGACGAAGTGTTTCGCGAAGTGGCCGCTGGCGCGGTCAATTTTGGCGTGGTGCCGGTAGAAAACTCCACCGAGGGCGCGGTTAATCACACGCTCGACAGCTTCCTTGAGCACGATATGGTGATCTGCGGTGAAGTTGAACTGCGTATCCATCACCATTTGCTGGTTGGCGAGAACACCAAGACCGACAGCATCAGCCGTATCTACTCGCACGCCCAGTCGCTGGCCCAGTGCCGCAAATGGCTGGATGCGCACTACCCGAATGTGGAGCGTATTGCGGTGTCCAGCAATGCGGAGGCGGCCAAGCGCGTAAAAGGTGAGTGGAATTCGGCTGCTATTGCGGGAGACATGGCTGCTGGCCTTTACGGGTTGACCCGGCTGGCTGAAAAAATCGAGGATCGCCCGGATAACTCCACGCGCTTCTTGATGATTGGCAACCAGGAAGTGCCGCCAACTGGCGACGATAAGACCTCGATTATCGTGTCGATGAGCAACCGCCCGGGTGCACTGCATGAGCTGCTGGTGCCGTTTCATGAAAACGGGATCGATCTCACGCGTATCGAGACGCGTCCTTCGCGTAGCGGTAAGTGGACCTATGTATTCTTTATTGATTTTGCTGGCCATCACCGCGACCCATTGGTCAAAAGTGTACTGGAGCAGATCAGTCAGGAAGCTGTAGCGCTCAAAGTGCTGGGCTCCTACCCAAAAGCAGTCCTTTAAGGCGGTGATACATGAGCGGTGATTTTCTCGCCCTGGCGCAGCCGGGCGTACAACAACTTTCGCCATACGTTCCAGGCAAGCCGGTGGATGAGCTGGCGCGCGAGCTGGGTCTCGCCCCTGAGACCATCGTCAAGCTGGCCAGTAACGAAAACCCACTGGGCGCGAGTCCAAAAGTGCTGGAGGCGATCAACGAGGCGCTGGCTGAACTCACGCGTTACCCTGACGGTAACGGTTTTGCACTCAAAACCCTGCTGGCCGAGCAGTGCGACGTGCAAATTCAGCAAGTCACGCTGGGTAACGGCTCCAACGATATTCTTGAGCTGGTAGCGCGGGCTTACCTGGCACCGGGCTTGAATGCTGTTTTCAGCGAGCATGCGTTCGCGGTCTACCCGATTGTGACTCAGGCGGTGGGTGCTGAAGCGCGCGTGGTGCCGGCCAAGGAATGGGGTCACGATCTGACCGCCATGCTGGAGGCCATCGACAGCAACACCCGCGTGGTCTTTATTGCCAACCCGAACAATCCGACGGGGACCTGGTTCGGTGCCGAAGCACTGAATGAGTTCTTGCAGGATGTGCCTGAGCGTGTGCTGGTGGTGCTGGATGAGGCCTATATAGAGTACGCAGAAGGTGGCGAACTGCCGGATGGCCTTGAGTTCCTGTCGTCGTACCCTAACTTGCTGGTTTCGCGCACATTCTCCAAGGCTTATGGCCTGGCGGCTTTGCGTGTGGGCTATGGGTTGTCGACGGCGGTGGTTGCAGACGTGCTCAATCGTGTACGCCAACCATTCAATGTCAATAGCTTGGCATTGGCTGCGGCCTGCGCTGCGCTTAAAGATCTGGCGTTTCTAGAGCAAAGCCGCCGCTTGAATGAAGCGGGCATGCAGCAGTTGCAGGATGGCTTTAAAGCATTAGGCCTGAGCTGGATTCCTTCCAAAGGCAACTTTATTGCGTTGGATCTTGGCCAGGTCGCTGCGCCCGTGTATCAAGGCTTGCTGCGTGAAGGCGTGATTGTACGCCCGGTGGCCAACTACGGCATGCCGAACCATTTGCGTATCACGATTGGTCTGCCAACGGAAAACACCCGTTTGCTTGAGGCGCTGGCCAAGGTTCTTGCTCGTGGCTGATGTTCTGTCGTTGCAATCCGCCGGGCCTGTCATAGGTCGGTTGGTGGTCGTCGGATTGGGCCTTATTGGCGGTTCATTTGCCAAGGGGATGCGCGAAAGCGGTTTGTGTTCAGAGGTGGTAGGTGTTGACCTGAATCCTGCATCGCGCGCCCTGGCTGTTGAATTGGGCGTAGTTGATCGCTGTGAGACGGACCTGGCGTCGGCATGCCGTGATGCCGATGTGATTCAGTTGGCGGTACCGATCCTGGCCATGGAGAAAATGCTTGGTCTGTTGGCCGGCATGGACTTGGGGCGTGCCGTCTTAACCGATGTCGGCAGTGCCAAAGGCAACGTCGTGCGTGCAGCCACTCAGGCTTTTGGTGGTATGCCGGCACGGTTTGTTCCTGGGCATCCCATTGCAGGTTCGGAGCAAAGCGGTGTCGAAGCCTCCAATGCGAGCCTTTTTGAGAGGCATAAAGTCATTTTGACTCCGCTGGCCGAGACGGATCCCGATGCGCTGGCGCTGGTGGACACGCTGTGGCGCGCCCTCGGTGCGGACGTCGAACACATGCAGGTCGAGCGTCATGATGAGGTGTTGGCGGCAACCAGTCACTTGCCTCACCTGTTGGCATTCGGCCTGGTAGATTCTCTGGCCAAGCGCAATGAGAATCTGGATATCTTTCGTTACGCTGCGGGTGGCTTTCGCGATTTCACAAGAATCGCCGGCAGCGACCCAGTGATGTGGCATGACATCTTCCTTGCCAATCGCGAGGCGGTGCTGCGCACGCTGGATACATTTCGCACTGATCTCGACGCCTTGCGCGACGCGGTCGATGCAGGGGACGGGCACCAATTGTTGGGCGTGTTTACGCGCGCCCGGGTTGCTCGCGAGCACTTCGGTAAAATCCTGGCCCGCCGGGCATATGTGGACCCTATGACTTCTAAAGATCTGATTTTCCTGGCAAATCCTGGTGGTCAAGCGACTGGCCGTATTCGTGTACCGGGTGACAAGTCCATTTCTCACCGTTCGATCATGCTCGGCTCGTTGGCTGAAGGTACGACCGAAGTGGAGGGCTTCCTTGAAGGCGAAGACGCACTGGCAACACTGCAAGCCTTTCGAGACATGGGGGTAGTGATTGAAGGGCCGCATCATGGCCGCGTCACGATTCATGGTGTGGGCCTGCAGGGCTTGAAAGCGCCGCCTGGGCCTATTTATCTGGGTAACTCCGGTACGTCGATGCGCTTGTTGTCCGGCCTGCTGGCTGCGCAGAAGTTTGATACCACCTTGACTGGCGACGCCTCGCTGACCAAACGGCCGATGAACCGCGTGGCGAATCCGCTGCGTGAGATGGGGGCGGTGATTGAAACCGCTGCCGAGGGTCGCCCACCGATGACCATTCGGGGTGGTCATAAGCTCAAAGGCATGAATTACCAGTTGCCGATGGCAAGTGCGCAGGTTAAATCGTGCCTGCTGCTGGCCGGTTTGTACGCTGAAGGCAAAACGTCGGTCACCGAGCCTGCTCCAACCCGCGATCATACAGAGCGCATGTTGCGTGGTTTCGGATACCCGGTGACAGTTGAAGGGGCGACAGCTTCTGTTGAGTCCGGCCACAAGTTGACAGCGACGCATATTGAAGTGCCGGGTGACATTTCCTCGTCAGCCTTCTTCCTGGTGGCGGCTTCGATTGCAGAAGGTTCAGATCTGGTACTGGAGCATGTCGGGATCAACCCGACACGTACAGGCGTGATCGACATCCTGCGTTTGATGGGGGCCGATATTACCCTTGAAAATGAGCGAGAGGTCGGTGGCGAGCCGGTAGCGGATCTGCGTGTGCGCGCAGCCAAGCTCAAGGGCATCGAAATACCGGAGGCTTTGGTGCCATTGGCCATTGACGAGTTCCCGGTACTATTTGTTGCCGCCGCAGTTGCGCAGGGACGCACTGTCCTGCGTGGCGCTGAAGAGTTGCGGGTCAAGGAATCGGACCGGATTCAGGTCATGGCAGATGGCTTGCTGGCGCTGGGCGTGAAATGTGAGCCCACGGCAGATGGCATCATCATTGACGGTGGCGAGATCGGTGGCGGTGAGGTTCATGGTCACGGAGATCACCGTATTTCGATGGCCTTCAGCGTGGCAGCGTTGCGTGCAACCGCGCCCATTCGCATTCATGATTGCGCCAACGTGGCTACGTCCTTCCCCAATTTCCTGGCGTTGTGCAAACAAGTCGGCATGCGTGTGGCTGAAGAGGCGCAGTCGTGATCCTGCCCGCGCCCGTTATTACCATTGACGGCCCCAGTGGCTCTGGTAAGGGTACAGTTGCAGGTCTTCTGGCTAAAGCATTGGGCTGGCACTTGCTGGACTCCGGTGCCTTATACCGTTTGCTCGCCCTTGCCGCCAGGGATCATGGTGTAGCGCTGGATAACGAACCGTTGCTGAGCCAATTGGCTGAACACCTGGATGTTCAGTTCGTCGGAGCGACGGACGGTAAGCCGGCGCAAATTATCCTTGAGGGCAGTGATGTCACTCATGATATTCGTAATGAGACCGTAGCAGCGGGCGCATCTGCAGTCGCAGCGCTACCCGCAGTCCGTGAGGCTTTGCTGCTGCGTCAACGTGCTTTTCGGGAGTCGCCCGGCCTTGTTGCAGATGGCCGGGATATGGGAACGGTGGTTTTTCCGGATGCGCCGCTGAAGGTTTTCCTGACCGCAAGCGCCGAGGAGCGGGCCCGCCGCCGTTACTTTCAGTTGAAGGCCAAGGACGATAATGTTAGTCTCCCGCGTCTGCTGGAAGAGATACGTGCACGCGACGAGCGTGACACGCAGCGTGCAATAGCCCCGCTAAAACCGGCGGCTGATGCCATACAGCTTGACTCTACGGAGTTGTCGATCGAGCAGGTGCTTGAACGCATCATGAGTGAAATCGCACTTCGCGATATCACGGGATGACCAAGATCGCATGCAGGAGACCAGAAATAGTCCTGTATGCCTTCTTTTATATGAACGTAACCCACATTGTCTGGAATGTGGCAGATGGGCGTATTCCTTCGCCCTTATTCAACAGGAATTAAAATGAGCGAAAGCTTTGCAGAACTCTTTGAAGAAAGCCTAAAAACCCTGAATCTTCAGGCTGGCTCGATCATCACCGCTATCATCGTTGATATCGATTACCAAGCTGGTTGGGTGACCGTTCACGCTGGTTTGAAGTCTGAAGGCCTCATCCCGCTGGAGCAGTTCCACAACGACGCTGGCGAACTGAACATCAACATCGGTGATGAAGTTCACGTTGCGCTGGACGCGGTCGAAGACGGCTTTGGCGAAACCAAACTGTCCCGTGAAAAAGCCAAGCGCGCTGAATGCTGGATCGTTCTGGAAGCAGCCTTCGCAGCAGAAGAAGTGGTCAAGGGCGTTATCAACGGTAAGGTTAAAGGCGGCTTCACTGTCGACGTTAACGGCATCCGTGCGTTCCTGCCAGGTTCTCTGGTTGACGTTCGTCCAGTGCGCGATACTACGCACCTGGAAGGCAAAGAGCTGGAATTCAAGGTCATCAAGCTTGACCAGAAGCGCAACAACGTTGTTGTTTCGCGTCGCAGCGTACTTGAAGCAGAGAACTCGGCTGAGCGTGAAGCGCTGCTGGAATCCCTGCAAGAAGGTCAGCAAGTTAAAGGTATCGTCAAGAACCTCACTGACTACGGCGCATTCGTTGATCTGGGCGGCGTTGATGGCCTGCTGCACATCACCGACATGGCTTGGAAGCGTATCAAGCATCCTTCCGAAATCGTCAATGTTGGCGACGAGATCGATGTCAAGGTTCTGAAGTACGATCGCGAGCGCAATCGTGTTTCCTTGGGCCTGAAGCAACTGGGCGAAGATCCATGGGTTGCTATCAAAGCCCGTTACCCAGAAAGCACTCGCGTTACCGCTCGTGTAACCAACCTGACCGACTACGGCTGCTTCGCTGAGCTGGAAGAGGGCGTTGAAGGCCTGGTGCACGTTTCGGAAATGGACTGGACCAACAAAAACATCCACCCTTCGAAAGTCGTACAAGTCGGCGACGAAGTGGAAGTTATGGTTCTGGACATCGACGAAGAGCGTCGTCGTATCTCCTTGGGCATCAAGCAGTGCAAATCTAACCCATGGGAAGATTTCTCTGGCCAGTTCAACAAGGGCGATAAAATCTCCGGCACCATCAAGTCGATCACCGATTTCGGTATCTTCATTGGTCTGGACGGCGGCATCGACGG
>NZ_JASLGE010000036.1 GCF_030150285.1 Pseudomonas sp.
GGCGGCAATATCGAGTTCCGTGCTGGTGAATTCGATCACGTAACTGAACGGCTGACTCAGGCACTCCTCGCCCTGAAAGGCCAGCACCTCCAGCGGCACATCGACATTGCGCACGTCGAGTTTATGGCGGCTGTGGTCGAAGAAGGGACGCAGTTCAGCAGACATGATCAAGCCTCCAGGGCGACAGAAGGCATCACGCCTTGGCCATCCCTAAACTGCAGGGTGATGCCTGACTCTTCGCTGTAGCCCAGCGCCACGCCGTGGGTTGGCTGCTGTGCGGCCTGGCGTTGCAGCAACTGCTGGCTAAGCACCGGCAATATCTGCTGGTTGAGCAGGCTGTCGATGTTGCGCGCGCCACTGTCGGGCAGCAGGCAAGCCGCAACCAGCGCCGCATTGAGCGGCTCGTCGATGTGGCAGTCCAGGCCATAATGGCGCTGCAGACGGCGAGCGACCTGGGCCAGCTTGATGGCGACGATGCGCTTGAGGGCTTCGGCGTGCAGCGGGCGGTAAATAAGGGTCTGAAAACGGGCTAATAAGGCAGGCTGAAAATGCTCGCGCAAGGTCGGGCGTAACCGTTCATGCAAGGTGCTGTCCGAAGCATTCGGCTGTTCTTGCAGGCAGGCGTGCAGTTCATCGCTGCCAAGGTTGGAGGTCATAAGAATCACGGTGTTGCGAAAGTCGATTTCGCGCCCTTCGCCATCACGCATAAAGCCACGGTCGAAGACCTGATAGAACAGGTTGAGGACGTCGCGGTGGGCTTTTTCCACTTCGTCGAGCAGTACCACGCTGTAGGGTCGTTGGCGCACAGCCTCCGTGAGGACGCCGCCTTGGCCGTAACCGATATAGCCGGGAGGCGAGCCTTTGAGTTGGCTGACGGTATGGGCTTCCTGGTATTCGGAGAGGTTGAGGGTAATCAGGGATTTCTCACCGCCGAACAGGCAGTCAGCCAAGGCCAGTGCCGTTTCGGTTTTGCCCACGCCACTGGTACCCACCAGCAGGAACACACCCAAGGGGGCTTTTTCGTCTGTGAGCCCGGTCTTGGCCGCGCGCAAACGTTGGGCCAGTGCACTTAACGCATGATCCTGGCCAATAACCCTCGCCCCCAATTGCTGCTCCAGTGCCAGCAGGCTGGCCTGTTCGTCCTTGAGCAGGCTGCCCAAGGGCACGCCTGTCCAGTCGGCGATGACTTCAGCGACACTGCGGGCATCGACATCGAGGGAGAGCAGCGGCTGGCTGCCTTGGGCCTCGGCCAACTGGTGTTGCAGGTGCGCGCACGTGTGCACCGGCACAGGCGCTGCCTGACGTGCCGCAAGCAGTTGGTGGGTCAGGTCGAGTTCGCGGCGGTATTGCTGCTCCCGCTCACCTTGCAGAAGCTGCAGTTGCTCGGCCTGTAGCGCCAGCGCCGCCAGACGTTCGCCCGCCCGGCTGCCGCTGAGTTGGGCATCCTGCTCCAACGCCTGGCGTTCCAGCTCCAGAGCGGCTTGCCGCGCCTTGAGCCGGATCAGTACTTGCGGTTCGCAGTCGAGGCTCATGCGAACCCGGGCGCTGGCAGTGTCGAGCAGATCGACCGCTTTGTCCGGCAGTTGACGCCCCGTCAGGTAGCGCCGTGACAAGGTGACGGCCGCTTGCACCGCCGCATCCTGAATATGCACACCATGATGGCTGGCGTAACGCGCCTTGAGGCCGCGCAGCATAAGGCTGGCGTTGGCGTCGTCCGGCTCATCCACCTTGACCATTTGAAAGCGCCGCTCCAGCGCGGCATCACGCTCAAAGTACTGCTTGTATTCGCCCCAGGTGGTGGCCGCGATGGTACGCAGCTCGCCCCGCGCCAAGGCCGGCTTGAGCAGATTGGCCGCATCCGCGCCACCGGCCTGATTACCCGCGCCAATCAAGGTATGCGCCTCATCGATAAACAGCAGCACCGGGGTTTCGGATTGCTGGACCGCCTCGATCACATTTTTCAAGCGCTGTTCGAATTCGCCTTTGACCCCGGCACCCGCTTGCAACAGCCCCAGATCGAGCGTGCGCAGGCTGACTTTTTTCAGGCTGTCTGGGACATTGCCGTCTGCAATGCGCAACGCCAGGCCTTCCACTAACGCGGTTTTACCCACCCCCGGCTCACCCACCAGGATGGGGTTGTTTTTGCGCCGCCGACTGAGAATATCGATAACTTGCCGAATTTCATCATCACGCCCAAACACCGGGTCGATCTGCCCTTGTCGGGCCTTGGCGGTGATGTCTTGGGTAAATTTATCCAGCACGGCCAGCAAGGCCGCATTTGCGGCGGTGCCGCAGGACGGCGTTGCAAGCACGGCCGAAGCGGGCTCTGCCTGGTCAAAGGCAACGGCCTGCTGGACCTGGGCACGCTCTTCGGAGTGCTGATCAAGCACACCCAGCAAGCGCTGCAACTGCACATCACTGAGGCTGAGCAACGGCCAGGTGGCTTCGCAGGTCAACAGACCAGGGGTTTCCATTAGCGCACCCAGCAGATGAACTGAACGCAAGGTTTCGTTGTCGTCCAAAGAGGCGCGTAGCCAAGCGTTCTGGATCAATTGTTGTAAGTTGGCGCATAGCTGCGGCTTACCTTGCACACTGCGCGGCAGGCCGTCGAGATGGTCCAGCAGGCCTTGCCACAGTGCATCCATATCCCATTCGTAGCGGCGCGCAATAAGGGTCAAATCCCCCTCGCCCTGCTCCAGCAGTTTGAGCAGCCAGTGTTCGATACTGACCTGGGCATGGGCTCGGCTTTGGCACAAAGAGGCCGCCGCACTCAGCGCCTGGGCGCAGTAGGGATTGAGGCGACGAAGCAAACGCGTGGAATGAAGGGCCATAAAAGTGCGTCCTTGTTCTGGGGGCTCGGCACGAAGTGGAGTGTGCTAACGGTGGTTTAAAGCTCGATGTGTTTGGCTGAACGCCCGCGAGCGGGCGCTCAACCCAGCACACCGGCGGCCAGCAGACGGCAATGCGTCTGCTGGTACTGGGCATCAAGCGCTCTGACGCTCGGTCCACGAATCCGAGTGGATAATGTTGCCGTCCTTGAAGGTCCAGGTGATCTTCTCGTAGCGCAATTCAACCTGTTCCAGGTGATTGTGCTTTTCCTTGGCCGGGTCTTTGACGTCGTGCATTTTCGGCGCGACCTTGACGACTTTGACGTTCTCAAGCGTTGTGTTGAAGTACTCGACCTCCTTGCCCGCATCGTCGATTTTGTACCACTTGAACTCGGCGCTTTTGAGGGTCTGCCCCGTGCTCACTGCCTTATAGAGGTAAGGGCTGGAGGCATCGATTTCCTTGGAAAACAGGAACGGGGTGTGAACCCGAGCTCCGGTCAACTTGCCGGTGCTGTTATCCGTGGGGATGTAAACGCTGTGGTCTTGGGCAACCACCTCAATGCTGCCTTCGCGACTCTGCACGTTCACGGACCCTTTGAGATCCGCGCCGCCGTCATCTTTCAGCCACAGGTAAACGGGAATAGCCATGTGAAGCTCCTTCTCTCAGATAATGAATGTCGCGGGATGCGACAGGGGGTTGCTTGCCGGGCACCACAGCGGGCACACAAGCCCCCACTTCTGGCACCAGGCGGATATCGACACGTCGGTTGAGCGCGCGCCCGGCCTCGGTGTCATTGCTGGCAATCGGTTGGGTCGCGCCAAAGCCCTGGACGGCAAAACAGCTGTGCGGGAGGTCGCCCATGCGTTGTATCCAGTCATGCACGGCCGCCGCTCGGGCGCGCGAGAGTTTGAGGTTCTGTTCGCTGCTGCCCGTGGTGTCGGTATGCCCGGCGATCACAATCAACCCGTCAGGCTGAGCCTTGATATCAACCAGCGCGCTGATGAGCACTTTGGTTGCATCAGGCTTGAGCTGAGCGCTGCCCGGGCTGAACAATGAGAGGCTGTCCAGACGCACAGCGTTGGGGCGCTGGATGGCCCGCGAGGAAGCCGTCGGTTGACGGTGGCTGGCTATCGCCGCCTGCACCTGCTCTCGCAAGTATTCGCCGCGATACAAACCCAGGCCAAGAGCCAGCGGCTCGCCGTTACGGTAGTAGTGGTCCAGTCGCCGAGCATCCTGGCGCAGCACCTCCACCGCCTCCTCTCGCTGGGCAAATTCAGGCTGACCACGGGTGACCGACGGCGCTATGGCCATGTAACGCCGCAAGTCATCAGTGACCTGGCGCACCAACAGCGTGTTCTGCCAGGCTGAACTGGCCAAGGCGGCTACACAGCCCACGGTGAATAGCCACATCGCGAGCTTGCTTGCACGGTGCAGGGGCTCATCCTGGCCATGAACAGGCAGCAGATGAAGCAAAGCATCAGGAAAGGGTAAAGGGGTGACGCCCTCGGCCTGCAACGGCCCGTCATTAGCCAACGCCACCTTGTCGCGTAGCCGCTGTTGCCACAGGTTGCCCGGCTGCGCGTGGGGTAACGCGGGCACCAAGGTGATGGCGCAGCCCAGCGCAAGGCTCATGGCACCACTGGGCTCGCGGCCCACACAATGGGACAAAACAGCGTCTTTGAACCATGCGGCGGCATTGTTCAATTGCACACTGGCGTGCAGGCGAGTTGCGAGCTGATCGGTATCCGTCGTTTGTTGCTGCCACTCAGCCAGGCTGGCGCAGCGAACCCCCTCGCACACGTCGGGACTGGTGCGACCTGCATGCCAAGCGAACCAGGGCCCAGCGCCGCGGGACGCCTGCAGGTAGCTCACGATAAGCAGTGGCAACGCCAGGTGGGGCGTGCGAACACGCGCAAGCTGGCCACTGAACGCACGAACATGCCCCGCCAGCACGGCACCGTCAGTGTGCTCGGCAGGGTTTACCACAAACAGGACACTGAGCTGCCCGGCCCAAAACGGGCGCATGGCCGTTATGCCCGCGACTACCGCCGGCAACTGCTCCAGAGAAGGCACTCGCACGTAGCAACCCCGTGCGGTCGTGCGCAATGCCAATTGCTCGGCGGCCATTGCACCGAACAGTCCTGGCAGCCCATCGCCACAGACCAGAACCACGGGCTGTCGGTACGCCGCTGGCGGTAACAACCGGGTATCGGCCTGCACCCACGGCGTGATCGGCGCAGACGAACGTCGACCTGCCAACATCCAGGCGGCTGCAACCGTACCGGCTACCACCAGCAAGGCCAGTGCGCGTACCCAGGCGTGTAACGGAAAAACCGAGATCAAGCCCCAAGCCACGATGCCCGCCCATAGCCAAAGGCCTCGCTTCAGCTTCAGCGCCATCACAGTTGACCCGACAGGCGAGCGACCAGACTGCCTAACAAATGATCCAGCCCCCACCAGACACCCACGAGCAACAGCCCTGCCGCCAACCCATGAGCCAAAGGTGAGCGCAACCCGCTCTGAGGGCTGGAACCCCCGGCCACCAACGCTTGTGTTTTCAGCGTGTCGTTAAGCTCCAGTGGTGCCACCTGCGTATTCAACGCCACCAACAGTTGTTCGCGTTCGGGGGCATTTGCCTCGCGATAGCGACCACGAAACCCCAGCATCAGCACACGCTGAAAGGCGGTCAGTACCTGGCTGTCGGGGGCGGGCTCACGCAGCACTTCGCTCATGTCTTCATACAGGCATTCACCGGCCTGATGGCGATTGAAAAACTTGGCCTGAAGAGATTCGCTGACCCACCTCGCATGGGCGTCGCCCGTGGCACAGGTCAGTACAGTTTCATCCAGCAAGGCACACTGTGCGTAGCTGATATGGTCAACGCTGCGCTGGCTCATCCCCGCATCCACCAACCCTTGGCGAACATGTTCGACCTGCTTCACGCACAGTTCCCACAGGGCCAGGCTGTTGTGCGCCGAACCACCCTGGCGTAACTCCACGACCAGCAGGTAGCTGTCCTGCAACAGCGCATCAACAACATTCAGGGCCGTAGCGGGGTGTTTTCTCGATTCGTTCAGGCTCATGCGCGCAGTACCGCAAACAGTTCAAGCTTCACATCCGCCAACGTGTTCGGCACGTAGAAGGCGCACACCCCTTCGGCCAGCATGGCCTGGCCTTTGGCATGGCTCAGATCAAGTGCGAAATACTGGTTTTCCAGACGCAGTGGAATAGCGGCAGGCACATGGCTGAGCGATTGCAGGGGAACGCCGTCAAGCGCAGCGTTGATCAGACGATCAACCTCATCCGGCGTGCCCACCTTGCAAAGCTGCGGAAACTGATTCTGCAACTGCGCGGCGGACAACCGGCACCGTACCGACAGATAGAAATCTGCGCCGTCCTGCTCACGCAAACGGGCGTCATTAAGGGTGACCTGCCAGCGATTGGCACCCTTCGCCTCCAACGCCAACGCAATGACTCGCGACGGCAAACTGGCTTCCAGCAGAGTGGAAATGGTGCTCATCAGCGGCGCAAATACGCTTTGCAACTGCTCATGCCGATAAGGCGGAATCTGGTCGATGTCGTGTTCCAGTGAGAACGTCAGCAGGCTACCTGCCAACTTGGCCAACGCTTGGTACACCTGTTCGGGATGCCGCGCGGGGTAAGCTTTGAGGTCAGCCAACACGGGTTGATAGGTGTTCAACGCACTAAGGAGCCAGAACAGCGACACATCAGCCACCGCGAAATCGGCCATGCGCTGGTTGCTCTCACGGCGCATGCCCATCAAGCGCTGACGCTTGATGGACAATTGCGTGAGCACATTATCCAGTTGCGTCAGCAACCCCGGATGCGCTGAAAAGCTAAGCAATGGCGGCACATAGCCCGGGTCCAGTACCCAGGCCCCCTGCCCGTCGCGCACCAACCGCGCGACAGGGCAAGTGAGGTAATCGGCGTTTTCATCGCTGTCCAGGCGCAAGGTCAACGTATATTCCAGAACACCGATCGACTGCGTTTCATCGGCATAGATGTCCTGCACTTGGCGCCACACTCGTCGATAGCGCATCGGACGATCAGCCCGCCCCTCTTCGAACAGGCAGTTGTTGCCATTGGCCTGCTCTAGAGGCAAGGCCAATAACACCGTTGCGTCTTGCCTGTCTTCGGGTAGCACGCGAGCCAACTCAACGGCCGGCGGGAGTTCATCCGCATGATCGCTATCGATCAAGATGCCGCCCGGCATGCGCACGCGCAGTTGCGCAGCCTTGAGCTTGCCCAGACGCAATGCTTCAGGGTCAAAGCCCACTGCCAGCACACCCCATGGGTGAACGAGGGCCAAATGGGCCACGCTCTCGTTGCTCCAAGCCTCCCAACGCGCCTGCTGCTGGAATTGTTGCGGAGACAATAAAGCCCCCGCAGCCCACAAGGGCCGATCGATTTTCATGGCATCGTTTCCCTGCGAAGTGGCTTAGGCTTTCGCCTTGGGCATCTGCGAAACCAGCGACAAATTGACGTCCATGCCCTCCACCTGAAAGTGCGGTACGGCATACAACTTGATGCGGAAGAAGCCCGGGTTATCCTCAATGTCTTCTACGATGACCTTGGCATCGCGCAACGGGTGAGAGGCCTGCAGGTCATCTCCCGGGTCGGTCATTTCGGTCACCAACCCGCCTACCCACTTGTTCAGTTCCAGCTCAAGCAAGCGGCGGTCTTTGGTGGTACCGATGTTTTCGCGCTGAATCACTTTTAAATAATGAGCAATGCGCGACAGCAGGAAGATATACGGCAAGCGGGCGTTGATCCGGCTGTTAGCCGTGGCATCTGCGGTGTCATACAGCGCGGGTTTCTGAGCCGAATTGGCGGAGAAAAAACACGCGTAGTCGCGGTTTTTGTAGTAGGACAACGGGATAAAACCGAGATTGGCGAACTCAAATTCACGCGTCTCAGGAATCATCACTTCGGAAGGGATTTTCACCTGATTACCGGTACCCAGATCGTACAAATGAATCGGTAACTCAGTGACCGCACCGCCGGACTGAGGTCCGCGAATCTGTACACACCAGCCGTTGGCGATGAAACTTTTAACCATGTTTGCAGCAAAGGCGTACGACGGGCTGACCCACAGGTACTTCTCGTGATCGGGGCCCTTGACGCTCTCAACATGATTGAAACTGCGTACCGGAACGGTATCGGGCCCATAAGGCAGACGACCCAACACGCGCGGCGTTAGCAGGCCGACGTAGCGCGAATCGTCAGTGGCGCGAAAGCTATTCCATTTAATGTATTCGGCGCGGTCAAAAAAGTTGCCAAGATCTTTGATGGCCGACACCTCTTCCATCGACTGCTTGCCAAAAAAAGCAGGCCCCGCAGAACCGATAAAAGGCATATGCGCAGCGGCGGCCACTTTGGAAATATTGCGCAGCAGGGTTATATCCTGCGCACGACTGTCGAACTCGTAGTTGGAGATGGCGGCAGCAATCGGCTCACCACCCGGTGTGTCGTATTCTTGGGTATAGGTATGAACATAGAGGCCGCTCTGGGCGATCTCGGGCGCATCATCGAAGTCCTGGATAAGATGTTTTTTACTAATGTCCAGCAGTTCAATGCGTACATTTTGACGAAAGTCGGTCTGATCAATCAGTGACTTTGCCCCTCGCCAGAGGGATTCAACCCGTTGGAAATCAGGATGGTGCATCACCACATCCAATTGCCGGCTGATCTGTGCATCCAGCAACGCAATATGCTCATCCAGCAGTGTTTTATCCAGACGCTCAACTTTGCGCGACGATTGTTTGAGCAGGTCTAGAAACACACTTACGGCGGCAGTCACACGCTCATCAGCCGACGCTTCGGACAAGGCTTCAGAGCTTTGAAAAACATCTATATCACTGAACCCTGCAACCGGACGCAGGTTTATTTTACTAAACAAAGTTCCATAAACACTTTGAGCTTTTTCAGACAATACGGCAGCGTCGCGCGATTGCGCATTAGCATTTTCTGCGGACATTTGGAGACTTCCCTTTAAACGAACCGACTATAATTAATGACCTTCTTGAGACCCCAACGCGGCTAACTCGGTGCGCAATTCATCACTCAACGCATCGTCCTTGAGAATGCGCTCCAACTCATGCCGAAACGTTGCGTTATCCAACAAGTTCGATTTGAGGTCGCGCAACAAATTTCGCATTGCCAGCAAGGCACGTAACTGCGGAATTTGTCGTACCACCTGCTCTGGCTCGAAGTCTTTAATTCTGGCGAACGTCAACTCGATGGAGGTGTCGCCCCCCTCACCCATCAACGTATTTTCCACCGCCAACTTCACACTCGGCGAGAAATCACCCAGCACGCTGTCGAAGTTATTTTTATTGATACTGACTTTGCTTCGATCAGACAGCGAACGCTGTTCTCTGCCATTACTGTAGTCCCCCATCAGCATCAACTTCAGCGGTAATTCGACCTTTTTTTGCGCCCCCCCGGTGTGCAGATCAAGCTTGATATTGACCCGTGCCTTGGGCACTTCATTTTGAAAACTGTTTGACGTCATAACGCCTCCTGACTCAATAAAAATACAAGACAGACATTCACATCCGCAGCTGACACAACGACATATTCATCCACCACAGAAAACAGATTCCTTTTATATACCTCCAAAATTCTTACAGCATCCAGAGACCCTGAGCGAACATGACAATGAACTATCTCAAGCCGCGACTCCAGACCTGATATAAACTTTCAGAATATTCCGACAAGAATGCAGAGCCAGCTTACACATCAAGATATTTTGTCATCCTGACTGGCAAATATGCCGTATTCGTCTTTACTGGTTTTAATCAAAAGCAGGTGGAAAAACTCATTAAGAAATCATCGACCCCAAGCGCAGGTTGCCCTAGACGGTTCAATGTGGGCTGGTCGTGGGACGAACGACCATTTCACTCACATCCATATCGTCAGGCTGTTCGATCGCATAAGTGAGCGCTCGTGCAATGGCGTCTGCCTTGAGTGCCACACGACGGATCGCTTTCATGGCCTCGCGCGCGACATTATCGAAAATCGTGTCGGCCAGTTCAGACTCGACGACATTCGGGTAAATCACGATGACCCGGAGCTAGTCCGTTTCCTGGCGCAGGCCATCCGAAATGGCCCTGACTGCGAACTTGGTCGCGCACAAGGTTGTCCAGACGCTCGGTACGGCGGGCACCGAGTACCACATGGACACCTTTAGCGGCGATCAGCCTGGTCGACGCGTGCAAAAAACCTGCGCAACGCTTGCCTATTGGTGTCGGTGTGCAGTCCCGTAAGGCAGATGCCCGAGCGGCACTCAAGCCCCTCGAAAACCGCTGGGCGTTGCGCCCACTTCGCAACGAAATACCTGGGAGAAGTGGCTGAGCTTGAGTAACCGACCGCCAGCCAGACGTCGAGGATGTTCAGGCAGGTTTTGAGCAACAAATGCCGGACGCGAACCATGCGCAGCCGAATGAAGTATTGCGAAGATGCCAGCCCGACGCCCGGGTGGGGATTGGTTGAACAACCACTTTAATCAACCCTTGCGTATCGAAGATGCTCGCTCGAGTAGCCCATTTGGGCAGCTCGACGTTGCATCATCGTTTCAAGGTCGTCACCTCGATGAGCCCACTGCACTATCAGAAACATCTCCGCTGACAGGAGGCCCGCCGACTGAGGGTCGGCGAGGGGCTGGATGTCGCGGGTGCCTGTTATCGCGCGGGCTACATAAGCCCTTCGCCATTCAGCCGAGAATACAGCCGCCAGTTCGGCTGCCCGCCCTCCAAAGCTACCCGCCGTACTCGCCGACCTGCATGAAGCTCCAATGGGTAGCCTATGCCTGATGCGGTTCTACTCGTCCCTTCAGGCAACTGCGCCCCTGCTAGCTAAACACTATTTTTTCGCGGCCCATGAGTTGAAGCGTTGCTCCAATTGATCGCCATGATCTGCCCAGAAGGAGGCGCTGATAGCAACCTGGTTGACCAGGTTGGCTTCATCGGTTGGCAAATTGCTCCGGCGGTTCGCGTCGATCATAGAGACCGCCGCACGGTTGACCGGGCCGTAGGCAATTTGCTGGGCATAGGCCTTTTGGGGCGCAGGCTGGAGAACGGATTGGATGAAGCGCAGGCCTTCTTCGCGATTTTTTGCGCCTTTGGGAATGGTGAACGCGTCCATGTCGTAGATTCCGCCATTCCACACAATCCGCAAATTGCTCTCATTTTGCACCGCAGCGATGCGCCCATTGTAGGCAGAGCTCATGACCACATCACCAGAGGCGAGGTATTGGGGCGGCTGGGCACCCGCCTCCCACCACTGAATGTAGGGCTTGAGTTGATCCAGCTTGGCGAATGCGCGATCTTGCCCCGCTTTGGTTTCAAGCACCGAGTACACATCCTGAGGCAGGACCCCATCGGCCATTAACGCGAACTCCAGGGTGTACTTGGCCCCTTTGCGCAGGCCACGTTTGCCCGGGATTTTTTCAACATCCCAAAAGTCAGTCCAGCCTTGCGGTGCAGTTTTGAGTTTCTCTGCGTTATAGGCGAGCACGGTCGACCAAACAAAGAAACCAACACCACAGGTCTGTATGGCACCCTCCAATAGTTGCGGGGCTAATTTGGCAATCTCGGGATCTTCGCCAATAGGCTCCAGCATGCCTTCATCGCAAGCACGGACCAACTCAGGCATTTCCATTTCTACCACGTCCCAGGCAACGTTTTTCGTATCTACCTGCACCTTAACTTTCGCCATTTCGCCATTAAACTCATCGGCAATAATCTTCGTGCCTGTTGCTGCGGTGTAGGGCTCATAGAACGCTTTGACTTGAGCAGCCTTATTGGCACCGCCGTGTGAGACTACGGTCAAATCTGCGTTGGCATGCATCGCAATAGCGGAACTGAAGACCAGAGTGAGCGAGTTTCTGAGGATTTTAGACATTATTATTGCCTCGGTTGAACGTCGATAAGGTATGCGCTGGGGACGCTCAGGGTCGATGTCGCACTGCCCGCTGGCCCCCACGTACGTTTTAAAGTTTTTGCCTGGCTCGCCACAATCAGCCGTTCGCATAAATTGAACGAAGGGCTTCATACGTAAGCACGAATAAGGCTGCCCCCATCTTGCTGCGTTCATTTACAAGGATGGGCCGGGGGTCACAGCGTGGGTAAGCGCAGGCCGTTGTAACAGGCATAGTCGAGCGGCCATCATCCAGGCATGGATGGGCCGAAATAGAAGGATCGAGCCCGCCTTAGCCGCTAGCGCAACGAGCCCGCATCAAGGTCATTCACTGCAATACCCATACAGCGCAAGGCAATCCACAAGGCCACGACGCCCTCCGTGTCATCCAATAAACGCCCGGTGATCTCTTCAATTCGACGAATACGGTAGACCAATGTCTGCTTATGGACGTTTAACGCCTGTGCAGACCTTTGCCACGACCGATTTTGCTCCAGAAAAACCTTCAGGGTATGAATCAGTTGGCTGCCGTTCTGAGCATCGTAATCCGCCAGGCTACCAATCACTCGACGGTACATCCGGTTTGCCTGCTCCAGATCACTGGGCAACCAGAAGGCTTCATCCAGGGCATTCACATAGTCGACTATGTTGCGCGAGGGCGTCGAATGCGCGAGCGCGAGGCGTGCCTCTCGCAGCGCCTCGGGTACTCTAAGGCCTGAACCAAGCACAGCACTCACGCCGAGCGGGCATCCCAACACCGCTTGGAGCGATTCACAGGCGGCTGGATCAGCCAGCAAAATGACCAGTTCTTCACCGGCCTGTCGAGCCAGCACCTTGATGTTTTGCCTGCCAAGCGCCTGCTGCCAGTTGTTCGGGGCCGCATGGTCTAACCGGGCTAGCACCAGGCGGGTAGAGCCTGGTGGGCAGCCCAGTTGCGCCAGACGTTCCAGCGCCGCTCGCTCGCTGAGCCTCACGCTGAGAAGATCATCGACCAGTTCAGAGCCCAGCCGCAGCATTCGCTCGTGCTCACTCTGAACACGCTCAAGCTCGATGGCCAATACGGAGGCGATATGGTGGAGGATGCCGTAATCCAGCAGTTGGCCTCCTGTCGCCAGGATGGCGCACTCCGGTAATGCAGGCAAAGCCATGATCAAGGCTTCGTGGTCACCGTCGTGGCAACGCGTCAGGTCATAGGTGAGCCGTGCACGTGAGCTAATCACCTCGCGCCATCGCCCGGGCATCGCCGCAAGCCCTTCTTGCCAAGGGCAAACGCTGCGGGTGTCAAAGAGGTAAAGCTCAGCGTTTACGTCTGCAGAAAGCCTGAGCAATAGACCGTTCAATCCCAGGTGCCGTAATCCGATCCTGGCGCTCTCATAGAGCTTCACCACAGCACGGCGCCGTTGGTCTTCAGCTTTCTGCCCGGCGTCGACAATGGCTCTTGTCACAGCGGAAAAAGGCACTGAGTAATGGGTCATCAAGACCGGAAAACCCAGCACCGAGGCCTGATCATTCAGACCTGTGAGGTCATCCGGGGCTTGCATGTTCTCACCGATCATCATGCCCGCGACGTTCGCATCGAATAGCCGCGTGACATAGGCACGCTGTTGCTCAGCGTCATGAGGGATACCGATACCCGTCGTCATCAGCAGGTCACCTTCCCCCAACCACTCACTGGGGTCGGCCAGTTCGCACACATGCGCCCAGCGCAAGCTTCGCTGTGCGCCCTGTGCACCGGTCAGTAATCGTGTGCGCAGCGATGCGTTGTAGATGAGGTCCTGGATGCTGAGTGACATGGTATTGGACTGCCGGGGTGGTGGGGATGAAACGCCCGGTGGCGTTGATGACTTATAGCCATCAACGCCACCGGATTCGGCTGCCACCCTAGCAGCGACGCGTACAGGACGTCGAGCCAGAACCGTGCTTACGGGTCAGCCCACAATGAAGTAATGCTTGGTGACGGTCTCTTCGATGACCCAGACACCTGTTGTGTGGGGCGCAAAATAAACGGCGTCACCCGCCTGAAAATGGATGACCTCGCCGTCATCCGGGGTAAAGGAACCCTTGCCGCTGATGAAATAACTGTACTCGGCCTGGAGCACCTGACGCCGCCAGGTCCCGGGTGTGCATTCCCATACACCCAGTGAGAAGTGTGGATCTTCTACAGCTTGAGCAAGGGCCAGACGGGTGTGCGAAAGTTCATCACCCAAGGGCTGAGCGACGGGCGTCGGCGTTGAGAATTCAGTGTCCGCAGTAAGGCGTTTAAGGATCGGGGTCATGGTAGTAGCTCCTTTAAAGTCAGGCTTTGTCTTCAAGACCGGCAGGCGCAAGCCCTGCCAGCAAGCGGTCAATAGCACCAGGTCGGGCACCGCTCATCTCGGCGCGCTCCTTGCGAATGACGGCGTTTCGAACCAGGGTGCCCCCCAAATAGCGCAGAGGTTCTGGGGGAAAGGATTTGCAGGTGCGGCCCACCAGCGCGCAGGTGCTCCACTCGTCCCGCTGCCCCAGTGCGAGGCTGGCGAGGATGCGGCCACCGAGACGGCTCGGGCCCACGCCGTTTCCGCTCCAGCCAATGCCGTAATGGATATTGGGGCTGGCAGCCAGCGACCCGAAAACCGGCAGGCTGTCGTAGGTGCGATCAATCGGGCCTGACCAGGCATGGGTCAATTGAGTCGATGCCAGCGTAGGATAAGTGCGACGCAAATCAGCCTCTGTCAGCTCGATACTTTCGGGGTGCTCACTGAAAGTGCTGTCGATCCGTGAGCCATACGCCAAAGCGCCAGTCCCCTTGCCAAAGGCAATGCGCCCGTCCCGGGTGGTGCGATAGTAGTCGACCATCAGTTGCGAGTCGGTGATCGACTCCTGGCCTGTCCAGCCCATTTGCTTCAGCTTCTCGGGGATCGGCTCAGTGACCACGATGGAGCTGTTGACGGGGACAATAAGCCTGGAAAGCTCTGGAATCGAAGCCGCCCAGGCATTGCTGGCAAGCACGACAGAGGTGGCGTTGACCTGCCCCTGGGCCGAAGTCAGGCGTACTGTTTTCCCTGGTTCGATACGGGTAACCGGCGTTTGTTCAAATAACCGAATCCCGGCCTTCATGGCGACTTCCCGCATGCCTCGCACCAGAGCCCCTGGCTGAACCGTCGCATTGCTACGCTCAAACACGCCCGCGAGGTGAACATCGGAACCGGTCGCCTTGGCCACCTCCTCGCTCGATACCCGCGTGAAGGGCTCGACGCCCAGGCGTGCACAGATGCCCAGTGTGCCGTTCCAGCTATCGATGTGGGCCGGGGTTGTTGCTGTCCAGAGCCAGCCCTTGCGGGCATAGTGCGCATCGATTTGATGCTGCTGGCAAAACTCGCCCAGCTCGCCAATGGCGCGCTCGGCAGCGTGGGCCAGGAACAGGGCTTGCTCTTGGGTGCAGAAGCTCAACAGCGAGCCGATTTTCGGCCACCAGGACATCACAAATCCACCGTTACGCCCCGATGCCCCGCCCCCGCAGATGTCCTGCTCCAACACAACGACGTTGAGATCGGGGTCACGCTCTTTAAGCGTGAGCGCTGTCCACAACCCGACAAACCCACCGCCGATGATGGCAACGTCAGCGTTGAGCTCACCCTCAAGAGGCGATGTGGGCTGAAGGTTTTGCTCCAGGCTCTGCAACCAGTAGCTACGCGTCAAAGGGCGAGAAGAGGCCAGGCGCATGGGAGTAACTCCAGTGTGTTGTTTCCCCCAGTGTCGCCCGCCCGCAAGCGCGCACCTATTGGGCAATCCTAAGAAGAGGGTCTGACACGTTCATATGATCGAACGAAGCCAGGCCGAAGGCGGCCGCTCAGACCGGCCAGGTCATCACCTCCATGGCCCGGTTCCTCAATACGCCCAGGCGTATCTAAAAGCGACATGCCTAAAAACGACACATCTCTGAATCGCTATTGCCAATGCAGGGACAGGCATTCTATTATTTTTGAAATTACATTAATTGCATAGCAATTACCGGAGTCAGCAGATGTCATTGGTCGACGAGCTCATCGCCTTGCTTGGTGCACAGAACATCATTACCAGCGCCGCCGAAATGGCCTCGTCACTTGAAGACTGGCGCGGGCGCTACAGCGGCGCGGCACTGTGCATTGCCCGCCCGGCCAGCACTGAAGAAGTGTCAGCGGTAGTGGCCTGCTGTCATCGGCATCGGGTACCGGTATTGCCCCAAGGGGGAAACACAGGGTTGGTGGGAGGCTCTGTGCCCGCCTCCTCCGGGCCGGCACCGGTTATTGTGAACTTGCAACGCATGCGCCAGATCAGCGCCATCGACCCCGTCAATAACTCCATGCAAGTTCAAGCCGGCTGCGTGCTGGCGACGGTTCAGGAAGCGGCACACAGCGTGGATCGCCTGTACCCCGTTAGCCTGGGCGCAGAAGGCTCGTGCCAAATGGGCGGCACCCTTGCGACGAATGCCGGTGGTATCTCCGTGCTTCGATATGGCAATACCCGTGACAACGTATTGGGCCTTGAGGTGGTGCTGGCTGATGGAACCGTGTGGTCGGAACTGCGAGCCTTGCGCAAGGACAATACCGGCTACGACCTCAAGCACTTGTTTATCGGTTCTGAAGGTACGCTGGGAATCATTACCGCCGCTGTCCTCAAGCTGCATCCATTGCCGACCCAAACAGCCGTGGCATGGATTGGTGTCGACAGCCCGGAAAAAGCCGTCGAACTGTTGGTGCTCACTCGGCAGTTATCAGGCGCAACGCTGTCGGCATTCGAGCTGATGAACCAGTTGCAACTCGACCTGGTGGTGGAGCATGTACCGCAACGCCGCTCCCCGCTGGAAACGCAGCACCCTTGGCATGTCCTGATCGAACTGGCGGATGCCGGGGCTAGCGCCGACCCTGAGGCTGCGCTCACGGGCATCCTGGAACACGCCTTCGAACATGCAATCATCGCCAACGCCGCCATGGCTTCGAACCAAACGCAACAGGCTGCCCTGTGGGAACTGCGCCACAGTGTTTCCGAGGCGAACAAGAAAGGCGGCATCGGCCTCACCACCGATTGCGCTGTACCTGTTTCCGCGATTGCAACGTTTATCGAACAGGCCAACGCCGCGGTCTCTGACATTGCTCCGCAGGCGTCCATCGTCATTGTCGGGCACATGGGCGACGGCAACATTCATTACATCCCGTTCTTCCCGTTCGCGATCTGGAAGGCGCTGGAACAGCGCGAAGCAGTCGGGCGCGCACTGCGCCGTGCGATCCACGATGTAGCAGCCGCCTTGTCAGGCACCTTCAGCGCCGAGCATGGCGTAGGGCAAACGTCTCTGGACGAAATGAATAACTATAAATCTTCGGCTTCGCTCGCACTGATGCGTGCGATCAAACACGCCGTTGACCCTCTTGGCCTGTTTAACCCGGGCCGACTTATACCGCCTGAAAAATAAAAATCCACAACAAATCCCTAGTGACGATAGCGTCAATCGACAGTATCGCGAAGAGAGGTCAGGAGTATGGGCAACAACATTAATAACTGGTCACGCCGCAGTGTGCTCAAGGCGAGCATGATGGGAGCGGTCGCCCTTTCGACAACCAGCATGTGGTCTTCCCTGCGCGCGCAAACCAAACGCATCGTGGTGCGTGACGACGGCGGTGTTTACACCAAGGCCTACACCGAGGTGTTCTACCGACCGTTCCAGGAAGCGACAGGCATTGAGGTGATCGGCGTACAGGCCAACGCCGAACCGACTGCGCAGATTTTGTCCATGGTCGACGCCGGCTCCTACACCTGGGACATGGCCAAAATCAGTCAGCCGGCAATCAAAATGCTCACCCAGGGCCCCAAGAAATACCTGGAACCGCACAACCTTGGCAGCGATCCGATTGTGTCGGTCATGCCCGAACACTTCATGTCCGAGTACGGCGTTGGCACTAACGTGTACACCACGGTCCTGGCGTACCGAAAAGACGCCTTTGAAGGCCGCAAGCCGCCCAGCTCCTGGAAAGATTTCTATGACGTCAAGGGTTTCCCGGGACGCCGTGCCTTGCGCCGGCACCCGTTCGATACCCTTGAGCAAGCCTTGATGGCCGATGGTGTCGCGGTTGCCGATGTCTACCCCTGCGACCTTGACCGGGCGTTCGCGTCGCTGGACAAAATCAAGGATGACGTTTCGGTATTCTGGACGAGTGGTGCACAGGTCGAGCAAATGCTGATCTCTGGCGAAGTGGACATGGTGCCGGTCTGGGTGTCGCGCGCGCAATCAGCACGCAGTGGTAATGCCCCCGTTGAAATCGTCTGGGATCAAAACATCTGGGGACTGGACAGCTGGGCCATCCTGGCGGGCACGCCCAATGCCCAAGCGTGCCGCGAGTTCATCAAATTCACCTGTGACCCCAAGCGTCAGGCTGAGCTGACCAAGTATTTCCCGGCCGGTGTCACCCACCCACAGGCGTTTGACTTCATCGACCCGGCAGTGGCCGCCGATTGCCCCTCCTACCCCGCCCACATTGCGAAAGGGCTGCCGATCGACGCGCAGTATTGGACAGATAAACAGGGCACGGCTCTGGAACGCTATAACGCATGGCTCCTTAGCTAATTCCGCTGGCGTGGCCGCTGTGGAGCGGGCACGCCTTCCCCTGCCTCTCGTTTTCGGGTCTTCGTCATGTCTTCTTCAAGCCTAACCGTAAAGAAACTCGCAAAGAGCTATGGCCCGTTCGTGGCCCTGGCTGAAACCGATTTAAGCGTCGCCGATGGCGAGTTCCTGACATTACTCGGACCTTCCGGTTCCGGGAAAACCACCTTGCTGAGCCTGGTTGCCGGCCTCACCCATCCCGACGGCGGTGAAGTCTGCATCGGCGAAAATGAGGTGACGTACCTGGCCCCCCACCATCGCGATATCGGCGTGGTGTTCCAGAACTACGCGTTGTTTCCGCATATGACAATTCTCGAAAACATCGCCTTTCCGCTGAAAATGCGCAAAGTGCCGGCCGAGCAAGCGCGCGAGCGTGCCCTCGCCGCCCTTGAGATGATCAAGTTGCCGCATATTGCCCAGCGTTACCCGAAAGAGCTTTCCGGGGGGCAGCAGCAGCGGGTCGCGCTCGCACGTTGCATGGTGTATCGCCCGTCAATCATTTTGATGGACGAGCCTTTGGGGGCTCTGGACAAGAAGCTGCGTGAGCACATGCAGTTGGAGATCAAGCGCATTCACCGGGAACTGGGCACCACCATTATTTATGTGACCCACGACCAGGAAGAGGCGATGACCATGTCCGATCGCATCTGCCTGATGAACGCCGGAAAAATCGAACAGCTCGGCACCCCGGACGATCTTTACTTCCGCCCTCGAACGCTGTTCGTCGCCGACTTTCTGGGCGAGTCCAACCTGCTGCCAGCAACCCTTACCGCTTCGCGGGGAGATGAGGTCGACGTCCTGATCGGTGACCGTGGCATCACGGCGAAAGCCACCGCAAACGGCACTGTCAAGCCCGACACCAACGTCCACATCATGGTCCGCCCGCAGAACATGGTGATCGAAAAAGCCAGCGCCGCCAACGCGGGTCATTTTCAGGCGACCGTTACCGACGTGATGGTCACCGGCAGCCTGACCAAAATCTATATGAGCACCGATGAGGGTGCCATTCCTGTGCTGATCTCAGCATTTGCGACCCGCATCAGCGGTGAAACCTTCAACCTCGGCGACAAGGTCGCTTTATCGTGGCATGCCTCGGATGCCGTTGTGATCACCGAACAACCCGAGGCACCGTGCCCATGAGCCTGTCTACTTCTCGCACTGCCTCTGCGCCGATGCCGGCCTGGGTCAAAAATGCCCTGATGATCGCACCGCTGCTGGTGCTGCTATCAGCGTTTCTGGTGTACCCAGTGGGGCGGCTATTGTCGCTGAGCGTCTTGGGAACGGAAGGGTTTTCGCTTGACGCCTACCGCCACCTGTTCGCCTCCGGTCTTTATGTGAACGTGCTCTGGATCACGTTCAAGATTTCCCTGGCCACCACCGTGCTCTCGGTCGTATTGGGTTACCCGGTGGCCTACCTCATTTCCACCGCGCCGGCGAAACTGAAAAACAGGCTCGTGTTTCTGGTGCTGCTGTCGTTCTGGACCAGCTTTCTGGTCCGGGCGTTCGCCTGGGTCGTGATTCTGGGGCGCAATGGGGTTGCCAATAACGTCATGATGTCGCTCGGGCTGATCGATCGGCCAATCAACCTGCTCTACGGCCCTGGCGCAACCCTGACCGGCATGGTGCACGCCATGCTGCCACTCGCGGTGATGACGATGCTGGCCGTGATGGAGAACATTGATCGCAGCCTGCCCCGCGCGGCTTCCACGATGGGGGCCCGCCCGGGTACGGCGTTCTGGACGATTTATTTTCCGCTGTCGATGCCCGGTGTGGCTGCGGCTGCCATCATGGTGTTTGTCACCGCCATTGGCTTCTTTATCGTGCCGGCCCTGCTGGGTGGTCGACGGGAAACCATGATCACTCAACTGATCATCGATCAGGTCCAACAAACCCTGAACTGGGAACTTGCCGGGTCTATTTCAGTGTTATTGCTGGTGGTGGTGCTGGTCGTCTTCATCATTTATGACCGGGTGTTCGGCTTCACCACACTGACCGGCGAAGATCCGGCCTCCCAGGCTCGTCGCGACACGCGCGCGCGGCGTGCGGGCAGTGCCGTGCTGGCGGCCATGGGTGCCGTCAGCGACTGGC
>NZ_JASLGE010000009.1 GCF_030150285.1 Pseudomonas sp.
CGGGGTATAGCGCAGTCCGGTAGCGCGCCTGCTTTGGGAGCAGGATGTCAGGAGTTCGAATCCCCTTACCCCGACCATTTTTGGGTCGTTAGCTCAGTTGGTAGAGCAGTTGGCTTTTAACCAATTGGTCGTAGGTTCGAATCCCACACGACCCACCATTTTTGGTTCCAGTTCGCTGGAGCTAGATCTTAAGATCAGAGGCCAAAAGCACTGATCGCAGAAGGCGCCTCTAGAAGGTGCCTTTTTTTTACCGGGGTATAGCGCAGTCCGGTAGCGCGCCTGCTTTGGGAGCAGGATGTCAGGAGTTCGAATCCCCTTACCCCGACCATTTTCTGCCCGGCAGTAATGGGTGTAGAAAATAAGGTACTGATGCCAATCGCATCAGAGGCCATAAAAAAAGCGTCCTTCGGGACGCTTTTTTTATGCCTGTTGAAAACCCCAACCAGCAAGAGCGATGCATACAAACCTGTAGCAGTTGCCGAGCCTTGCGAGGCTAAGTCCGGCACCGAAGGCGTCGTGAAATCAGACAGCGCGGTGTGCCTGTTAAATCCGCGACTGACGAACGCAGCCTCCGGCAATTACGACAGGTTGGCGGTAGCCATCAAGCCATCAAGCCATCAAGCCTTCGCTGCCTTGGCGTCTGCGTCCTGCAGGTCCTGCAACGCCGCTGAATATTGATCAGCTTCGGCTTTTGGCACCATCTGCCATGACGGTTTACGCAGCGCATAAAAGATAAACGGTGGCACACCCGCCACAATCAATCCCACCAGCAAGATCCCCGCGTATTCGAAAAACGGCATGCTGCTGAAGTTGTTCGGTGGAATGAAACCGAAAATCAACGCAATGCACGTCGAGAACAGTCCCAGATAACACCAGCCGTGTAAGCCCTTAAGCACATAGCCACGTTTGACGTTGGGTTGGGTCTTGCGCAGTTTCATGGCCGCCATGAACATAAACACGTAAATGATCAGGTACATCAGCGCAGCCATCGCACTGATCATCCAGAACGCATCCGATACGTTGTCCAAAAAGATGTAGATGCTCGACAGCAAGGTGACGATCACGGCCTGCAAATACAGAATATTTTTCTGCACGCCTTTTTTATTGACCTTTTGCAGCACCGGCGGAAGCATGCCCGCTTTACCAACAAACAACAGGCCGGTAGAAGGCCCGGCCGTCCAGGCAAGCACGCCACCCAAGGCACCGATAATCAGCAAAATAGCCATGATTGACGTGGCCCATGGCATTCCGAAGCCTTCAAAGAAAGCGGCATAAGCCTGGATTACACCGGCGGTGAGGCTGGTGGAGTCAGCGGGTACGACCAGCGAAATCGCCACGGTCGGTGGAATGAACACCAACAGAATCATGAAGAACGCTAAAAGAATGGCGCGTGGCATTTCTTTCTGCGGGTTGCGCAATTCGCGGGCGTGAATGGCGTTCATCTCGATACCAGCGAAGGCCAGGAAGTTACTGACAATCAGTACCAGCCCGGTAATCGCTCCGGTGAATTCTCGCCACAAGTCCGGGTGCAGGTTGTGCGAGCCGGCTTTTACCGTGGAGTGGGTATCGAAAATTGCCGGGATCAAGGCATCCCACGTCAGCGGAGTTGCCGATTTATGGCCCAGTACCAGCCAGGCTACGCCGAGGATCACCAGCAAGGCGGCAGGCAATGCCGTGCCCAGCAACATAAACCATGACGTCAGTTTAGACAGGGTGCTTAGGCCATTAAGCGCCACAAACGTTGACAGCCAATACAGCACAATAATCACAGTGGCGGTGAAGACACCGCTTTTGGCCAGTTCAGGGTTAATCAGATAAGCCATCGTACTGGCACCAAAGCCGAGCACGATGGGGTACCAGACCACCACCTGAACCCACATAAACCACATGATAAAGAACCCGGGCCGATCGCCATACGCCTGGCGGACCCAGCCATAAATACCCCCGTTCCAGCCGGTACCCAGCTCAGAGGCAACCAGCGAAACCGGAATGAAGAACAACAGTGCCGGGATGATATACAGGAACACCGACCCCAGGCCATAAACGGCCATGCTCGGCAGTGAACGGATACTGGCGACGGCTGCGACCATCATGAAACAAATGGTCAGCCAGGACATGTAAGTCTTAACGTTAGTGGCAGCCATAAGTACCCCCTTCCTTATCGAGTCAAATGAGTGTTAGTGCAACAGGCTCAGGTTGAGCGTGCGGCTGATGTGCTCGGCTGCCAATTGCCCGCGGACACTGTTACCTGCACCATCCAGCGGCGGTGAAAAGGCGGCGATGGCACACACGCCCGGAACCACGGCCAGAATCCCGCCGCCCACACCGCTTTTACCCGGAAGCCCCACCTTGTATAGCCAGTCGCCCGTTGTGTCATATAGCCCGTTCATGGTCATTTCGGCGAGAATTTGCGGAACATGTTCGGCCTTCATTACGCGTTCGCCGCTCACGGGATGAACCCCTCCGTTCGCGAGGACTACCCCCATGTTCGCCAGGTCATTGCACGTTATTTCCACTGAACACTGGCGGGTGTACACGTCGCATACCTCCATGGGTTCGGCGTACATGTAGCCGTAACTTTGAAGCAGCCAGGCAATCCCGCGATTGTGCTGATTGCTGCTGGCCTCGGACTCATACACTTCCTCGTTGACCTTGAGTTCACGCCCGGCGAAGGCGTTGTAAATGGATTGAATTTTGCTCCAGCGGGCCTGCGCTGTTTCGGCTTTCAGCAGGCTGACAGTGGCCATCGCCCCGGCATTGACGAAAGGGTTGAGAGGGCGGCCTTTGTGTAATTCCAAAGCCACCACCGAGTTGAAAGGCTCACCGGTCGGGTCACAGCCAATCTTGCTACGCAGTGTCTGCGGGCCGACTTCTTCCATGGCCTGAGCGAGGGTAAACACCTTGGAAATCGACTCAATGGCAAAGGGATAGTCGCTGTGGCCAATGTGGGCTTGGCTGCCATCGCAAAACGTGATGCTGATGCCAAACAAATGCGAAGGGACCGAGGCCAGGTAAGGGATATAACTGGCGTTCTTGCCGTGATGATTGCCGGAGAAGTGTTGATGAGCCTCGTTCAACACCTGCCTCACAACACCGTCGGCGGTGGTGGGTTTTTGCTTCATTGCGCTTGCTTCCTGCATGCCTTTGATGAGAGGTGACTATAGATGGGAAATAAAACCTTGGTCACAAATCGCATAGCGGATCCTCAATCCTTGACTATGCTGCCCCTCTAGACTGAGCCAAGGAGTGAGTCAGGCTCAGATGTTGTCCATTACTCTTGGAGAGTGTTCATGGCACTGCACCGCATCAAGCGCAACGCAACGACCGACCCTGTTTTCGGTTCCTCAGCACTGGCACACGCTGCTGCGACCAAGCGTTTCCCCGAGGCGGAGCAATCGGCACGCGAGGTGTACCAACTGGTTCACGATGAGTTGTACCTGGATGGTAACTCTCGGCAGAACCTCGCCACCTTCTGCCAAACGTGGGAAGAAGACGAAGTCCATAAGCTGATGGACCTGTCGATCGATAAAAACATGATCGACAAGGATGAGTACCCGCAAACGGCCGAACTGGAAAATCGCTGCATCCATATGTTGGCCGATCTGTGGCATTCGCCCGATGCAGCCACCACATTGGGCACCTCGACGGTGGGTTCCAGCGAAGCGTGTATGCTCGGTGGTCTGGCGGCCTTATGGCGTTGGCGTGCGGTGCGCAAAGCGGCGGGCAAATCCACGGCGACACCGAATATGGTGTGTGGCCCGGTACAAGTCTGCTGGCACAAATTTGCCCGTTATTGGGATGTCGAGATTCGTGAAGTGCCGATGTCGGAAGGTCATTGGTTCATGACGCCGGAAGACCTGGATGGTCGGGTTGATGAGAACACCATCGTGGTGGTGCCGACGTTTGGCCAGACGTTTACCGGTTTGTATGAGACGGTAAAACCACTGTCAGATGCGCTCGATGACCTGGAAAAACGCACGGGCCTGAGCGTTGATATTCACGTCGACGGTGCCAGCGGTGCGTTCCTGGCACCTTTCTGCGCCCCCGATGTACTGTGGGATTTTCGCGTGAGCCGGGTTAAATCCATTAGCACCTCTGGCCACAAATTTGGCTTGGCACCTTTGGGTGCAGGCTGGGTGGTTTGGCGTGACGCGAAAGAATTGCCTGAAGGGCTGATCTTTCATGTGAACTACTTGGGTGGCGATATGCCTACCTTCGCACTGAATTTCTCGCGTCCGGCGGGTCAGATCATTGCGCAGTACTACAACTTTTTGCGTCTTGGCCGTGAGGGGTATGAGCGCATTCACTCGGCGTGTTACGAAACAGCGCAGTTTCTGGCGCGCGAGTTGGTCAAGATCGGGCCGTTCGAGATGCTCTTCAACGGCGACCCTCAATTGGGCATCCCGGCGCTGACCTGGCGTTTGAAAGCCGGGGCAGACGCCCCTTACACCCTCTATGACCTGGCCGATCGCCTGCGGATACGCGGCTGGTTGGTGCCCGCGTACAGCTTGCCTGCCAACGTTGAAAACGTGGTGGTGCAGCGGATTCTGGTACGGCAGGGGCTGTCGATCGACATGGCCAAGTTGCTGTTGGCGGACTTCGTACGGGATATTCAGTTTTTTGACGAGCATCAGCCGCATGGTTTCAAAGGCCGTGAAGCCGAAGCGGGTAACCACGGGGGCCGCTAGGCCCGGCAGGTACCTGCGGGGTTGGCCAAGCCAGCCCCGCAGTTTTTACGCTGGCGCAAAGGTCAGTGCAGTTTCAGGCGCGGTTCGGTGCCGCGTCCGATTCTGCTGCCGAGCATCAGCATCAACGTACGGAATGTGCCGTACAGCGCCATCTGGTGCATGCGGTACAGCGAGATGTAAAACATCCGCGCCAACCAGCCTTCCAGCATCACGGTTCCCATCAGGCTGCCCATCAAATTGCCCACGGCCGAGAAACTCGACAGCGAGATCAGTGAGCCGTAATCACGGTACTGGTAATCGGGCAGAGTAGTGGCTCCCTCCAGGCGTGATTTCAACGATTTGGCCAGCAACGAGGCTTGCTGATGAGCGGCCTGGGCGCGCGGTGGCACCAGGCGGTCGGTCCCTGGCTGAGGGCAGGCTGCGCAGTCGCCGAAGGCAAAAGTGTTGTCATCACGGGTCGTTTGCAGTGTCGGGCGTACCACCAATTGATTGATGCGGTTGGTTTCCAACCCGGCGATGTCCTTGAGAAAGCCCGGTGCTCGAATCCCTGCCGCCCAGACCTTCAGGCTGGCCGGAATGATCAGGCCGTCTTTGGTTATCAGGCTGTCAGCGGTGACTTCACTCACCGCGGAGTTGGTCAGCACCGTCACCCCGAGTTTCTCCAGGGTTTTGTGCACAGGCCCGCCGATGCGCTCCGGCAGGGCCGGAAGCACCCGTGGCCCGGCTTCGATCAAGGTGATGTGCATATTCTCGGGCTTGATCCGATCCAGCCCGTAAGCCGCCAGTTCATGAGCCGCATTGTGCAACTCGGCCGCCAGTTCGACGCCCGTGGCTCCCGCCCCGACAATCGCCACGCTGATGTTTTCAATAGCGTCGGTTTGCCCGGCGTGCGCTCGCAGGTAGTGATTGAGCAACTGCTGATGAAATTTTTCGGCTTGCTTTCGGGTGTCCAGGAACAGGCAATGATCGGCCGCACCTTGGGTGCCGAAATCGTTGGTGGTGCTGCCCACGGCAATCACCAGGGTGTCGTAACTCAACTCGCGGGCAGGCACGAGTTCGTCGCCGTTTTCATCAAGGGTGGCCGACAATGAGACCTTTTTCAGCTCACGGTCCAGCCCGCTCATGCGGCCCAACTGGAATTCGAAATGGTTCCATTTGGCTTGGGCGACGTAGTTAAGCTCGTCTTCCGAAGAGTTCAGCGAGCCGGCTGCCACCTCGTGGAGCAACGGTTTCCAGATATGCGTCAGGTTGGCATCCACCAGGGTGACGCGGGCTTTACCCCGCTTGCCCAGGGTTTTGCCCAGGCGGGTCGCCAATTCCAGACCGCCAGCGCCGCCGCCGACGATAACAATACGATGGGTCATAGGTATCACTCACAAGGCTTGAAAAATGCGGTGTGCTGGAAACCCGGGCGAGCGCAAGGCAGCTCATAGCACCAGGTGACTCAGAAATAGGTTCCATAGGCCGATACCGACCGCCACGACGATGGTTGCGCCAGGGAGTCGCCAAGACACATGCACGGCACTCAACCCAGCAGTCTTCGACACGCGGTTGATCGGTGTGGTTCACGCGGCGGCACATGGAAATAGTCTCGTCAGATAGACGCTGCAGGGCCTGTAAAAATAAGTGCCCACGTTTATCCGGGATGAAAAGGAGCATAGCCGTTTGAACCTAGCGGCTCGACCCGCAGTTCGTCGTCTAGACGAATGATCCCGCTTTCTATCACGCGGGCCGTAATGCCTCCGTGGCCACGCACTGCCTGGAACGTCCCCGCCCCTAGCCTTTGTTCAAGCCTGGCACAGGGCTGGCACCAGCCGGTGGTTTCAAAGGTGGCTTGGCCAATGGTGAAACGGCGCCCTTTCAGGCTGAACAGATTAATACCGCTGACCACGATATTGCGCCGTAAATCTTGCGCCAGCACGGGTTGATCGGCGCTGCGGCCGAGCAGGGCGTTGATGACTGCCAGGTGTTCCCACTGAATCAACGTCACTTGCCGAGCATTACGGGCCCCAGGGCGAGCGTGGTCGCCGGTGAGCCCGGCCTCGCGGCGGGCCTCTACGGCGTCCAGCACCTGCATGTTTGCGCGGGACTCGGGACGCACGCCGATCCAGCGCACACGGCCGGTCTGCGGCACTTCAGCGATCAATGCTTGCAAGGGGCTCACAGGCTGATACCTACATCAAAAATAATGCTGCGGCCCAGATTATTACGCAGAAAGTCGGGGGCGTGCGGTTGCGCAAAGAGTACCCGGGCAAAGGTTGGACCGACCAGCGATAGTGATCGCCAGCCCATGCGCAAGTATTCGGTCGGCGGAGGAAAGTGACTGTTGAGGTCCAGGACTTCGCGCTTGAGGCTGGAGAAAGCAATGATGTCCAACTGACCCAGATCGAGGTCCCGCTCCCTGTAGTTCTTGGCTTTTTTATGCAGGGTCGGGCCAAGACGCTGCAGGAGCTTGCTGGCCGGGATGCGTTTCGGGCGTGCTTCACGGCGCACCAATTGGCTCAGTGAATAAGCGCTGCGTCGGCGCTGCAGTTCATCGCGCCACTCATCGTTCAAGCGCCGGCCTTCATCCAGCACAAAGAACACTTCAAAGCGTGCATCGCCAAACAGTACATCAGGCGGTTCCTGGCTGGCTTGCCGAAAGTCTTCGCTGTGATAAGGGATGTTGAGCCCTTGCAGCAGGCGTTGGCAGACCCAACGCTCACGCTCCCATTTGCGGGCATTGGAGAGAAAGGCATTGGCTTGTTCGGCCTGGATGGTGAGCAGGCGCAGATAATCAGAGTCGTCCATAAGCGCAGCTTAGCCTTGAAACAGGTGTTACCGAAAGTCCAGGGTGTAGACTGCGGATCGCCATGGAGTTGGACACGGAGGGTTGAGGGGTGAGCGTTAACAGAGTGGGAGCGTCGAAATGATTAGCGCCGAGGTCTTGTCTGCGCAAACCCTGACCGTGGGCTGGATACTGTACGTGCCTGTCGTGTTGTGGGCCCTCTGGCGAACGCCGTGGCTTGAATTGTTCGCCGACACACGGCGCCAGCATGTGTTCTTTGGCACGGTGTTCGCGCTGTTTTTGTTGTGGCTGGTGCGGCGTGACTTTGACTCGGGGGTGTCGTACCACTTTGTGGGTTTGACCGCCGCCACGTTATTGCTCAATTGGCCGCTAGCCATTGTGGGGGCCTTGATGGCGCAAGTCGGCTTGGTAGTACTGGGGAGCCAAGACCTGGCAGCCGTGGGCATTAATGGGTTATTGCTGGTGGTATTGCCCGTGGCCGTGACCGCTCTCTGCGCATGGAAAGTTGAGCGGGCTCAGTCTCACAACCCCTTTGTGTATATCTTTTGTTCAGGCTTCTTTGCGGCTGCCCTGGCGGCGTTACTGTGCTTGCTGGCGGGGTTGGGCGTGCTATGGCTTGATGGGTTGTTTGTGATGCCGCAATGGCTTGAAGACTTTATCGGCTACCTGTGGCTGATCATTTTTCCCGAAGCGTTTATCAACGGAATGTTAGTGACGGCCTTAGTGGTGTTCTGCCCTGAATGGCTTGAGACCTTCAACCGCACTCGCTATTTGGCCGCACCGTGCAACGATGAGGCGCCCAAGTAAGTGCGGTTGAACCAGCCGGTTTTAGTGCAGCCGTTCTGACAGGTCCTCGGAAAACAGGTCGTCTTCGGCCTCCGGGCTAACCGGAATCTTGTGTTCTTCACTGGCCCAGGCACCCAGGTCAATCAGTTTGCAGCGGTCAGAACAAAAAGGCCGAAAGATACTGGCGGCAGTCCATTCCACAGGGGCACCGCAGGTCGGGCAGTCGACGGTCGTTGGTTGGGTCATGGTTGGCCTCCACGCAAGGTTAAATAAAAGTGATGCAGGCGCTCGACTTCAGTCTGTAGCGTCTGCAAGTCGGCGTCGTTAACCAGCACGTCATCCGCGTGGCGCAGGCGTTCTTCGCGGCTGGCTTGCGCCTTGAGAATGGCCTGTACCTGCTGCTCGCTGGTGTTGTCACGCATTAATGTGCGCTGTATTTGAAGGGCTTGAGGGGCGTCGATAACCAGCACCCGCTGGGTGGTTGTGTACTGGCCCGACTCAATCAGCAGCGGTGACACCAAAATGGCATAGGCCGACTGTGCACGCTGCAGATTGCACGCAATGGCTTCGCGAATAAGGGGGTGTAACAGCGACTCCAGCCAGCGCCGTTGCTCGGGATCGGCAAAAATCAGGCTGCGCAATGCGCCGCGATCCAGTTGCCCGTCATCGTGCAGCACACCTTCGCCAAAGTGTTCCGCTATTTGGGCCAACGCCGGGCTCCCCGGCTCAACCACCCAGCGTGCCGCGTGGTCGGCATCTACCACGTGAACACCCAGGGCGGCAAAATGCTCGGCAGCAGCACTTTTGCCACTGCCGATGCCGCCGGTGAGGCCCAGGATCCAAGGTTTTGAAGGGGGGGTAGTCATGTCACGCCGAGAGCTGCCAATAGAAGGTGCTTATTTGACCACCCCAGAGCAATGCAATCCACCCGGCAATGGCCAGATACGGCGCAAAAGGGATGGCCGTGCCCGTTTGAGCGCGACGCAGCCCCAAAAGGCTCAGCCCCACCACGGCCCCCATCAGAGACGACAGGACGATGGTCAGCGGAAGAATCGACAGCCCACCCCAAGCGCCGAGCATGGCCAGCAGCTTGAAGTCGCCGTAGCCCATGCCCTCTTTGCCCGTGAGCAGTTTGAAGAGCCAAAAAACCGACCACAGGCTGGTGTAACCCAGTGCTGCGCCCCATACCGCGTGTGACAGAGAGGTGAAGGTGTCGATGCTGTTCAGCAGCAAGCCGAGCCAGAGCAGAGGCAATACCAGCACGTCGGGCACGATCTGATGAGCGGCATCAATCAGGCAAATGACAAGCAACCCCCACGTCAGCAAGAGCATCCAGCCCGCTTGCGCGCCAAAGCCGAAATGCCAGGCAATAACCGCCGACAAAAGCCCGCAGGCCAATTCCGTCAGCGGGTAGCGCGGGCTGATGAGGGTTTTGCAGTGCGAGCATTTACCGCGTAGCGCCAGGTAGCTCAGCAGCGGGATATTTTCCCACGGGCGCAAACGATGCTGACACGTCGGGCAGTGTGAGTGGGGCAGCATCAAGTTATACACAGGGCCTGACGGCGGCGGTGCAACATCCAGCAGCTCGCGGGCCTGAGCCTGCCAGTCGCGCTCAAGCATCCTGGGCAAACGCCAGGCCACGACGTTGATAAAACTGCCCACCAGTAAACCCAGTACCAGCGCACAGGCGATAAAAGCGCCGGGCTGGCGAGTGAATAATTCGATCATGCTCAAATGACTTGGCCCAGTTTGAAAATCGGTAAATACATGGCGACCACCAGGCCGCCTACCATGACGCCCAAAATCACCATAATGGCGGGTTCCATCAACACCGTCAGGTTATCGACCCGTGTGTCGACCTCGTTCTCATAATAGGTGGCTACGTGATCAAGCATGCCATCCAATGTGCCGGATTCTTCACCAATTGCTGTCATCTGAATCGCCATGCTCGGAAATAGACGGCTCGCGCTCATGGCGACATGAATCGGGTCGCCAGCCGCTACCTGTTGCCTGAGTTGCAACACGGCCTCCTTGAACACGAGATTGCCGCTGGTACCGGCCACTGCGCTTAATGCGTCAAGTAACGGAATCCCGGCTGCCATCGTGGTCGACAGTGTGCGGGCAAAGCGGGCAAGAGCCGATGCCTGTAGCACATCCCCCAGTATTGGCAGCTTCAAACACCCGTGGTCAAGGCGCTGGCGCAAGGCGGGGGAGTGTTGATAGCGATTGCGCATACCGGCCGTGATGAGCAGCAGGCTCGCCAGCCACCACAGGCCGTAGTCTTGAAGCACCTGCGACATCTTGATCACGCCTAACGTCATCGCAGGTAGCTGTGCGCCAAAAGAGTCGAATACGCCCTGAAATTGTGGGACCACTTCAACCAGCAGAATCGTGCATACCAGCCCGGCGACCAGTAAGACGGCGATGGGGTAGGCCATGGCTTTTTTGATTTTCTTTTTCAAGGCTTCGGTTTTTTCTTTGTAGGTGGCCACCCGCTGCAGCAATAGCTCCAGAGCCCCGGCCTGTTCGCCCGCTTCGATCAGGTTGCAAAACAGGGCATCGAAATGGGCCGGGTGTTTGCGCAGAGCCACAGCCAGGGTGCTGCCAGCGCTGATGTCTTGTTTAAGTTCGCCCATCAGTTGGCGCATGGCGGGGTGTTCGGCCCCTTTGGCAATCACCTCCAGGCCTTGTAACAGAGGAATACCGGCCTTGATCAGGGTTGCCAACTGGCGCGTAAACAGCGTGATATCGGCCGCTGTAATCGCACGGCCCCTGATTGAATTTCGCCCGCCGGAGCGCTGGATTTTACGCGTGGTAATACCTTGGCGACGCAGCACAACCCGGATCATTGCATGACTGTCGGCGGCCATTTCGCCTTTGACTTGCGCCCCCGAGGCGTCAACGCCTTCCCATCGATAAAGGCTTGTTTTAACGGGTTTTGTTGCCATACGTACGCCCTTGGAGCGGTCAATGCTCAGTTGGTTTTCAAGCCCAAAGACTAGATCCACCCCGCGGTGACCCAGCCACTTGAGCATGTCCAAAGGTTTCGGGCTGCGGTTGTGGAGCAACGGCCCACTATCCTTGGTAGCCTGTGCGCACATTTTTGCCGCCCAGCACGACTACGACACCCGGCCAGGAGGCCGCGTACACCTTTTGGAGACATACGTGAATCAACAAAAAGGCTTCACCCTGATTGAATTGATGATTGTGGTTGCAATCATTGGTCTGATCGCTTCGTTTGCCTTGCCGGCTTACAACGATCACACCATGAAAGTGCGTTTTGCCGAAGTGAACGCCATCAGCAACACCTACAAAACGGCCGTCGCCCTGTGCTACAGCGAGACGAATGATTTAACGGTATGCAACATGGGCACCCATGGCATTCCGGGTGCGGCCGAACCAACGGACAACCTGGCCGCCGGCATGAAGGTAGAGAGCGGCGTGATCAGCATGACCGGCACCCAGGCAGCAGGCGGCTGGACCAGCGTCATGGCCCCTTCGGTGAGCAGCGCAGGCAATGCCCTGATCTGGACCCAAACCGGTACATGCCTGGCCAGCGGTGCTTGTAAATAACGTCGCCTTCCCACTTTTGCACTAAATTACAGAGAGGGCCGGTGTAGCTCAGTCGGTAGAGCAGCGCACTCGTAACGCGAAGGTCGCAGGTTCGATTCCTGTCTCCGGCACCAGTTGACTCAAGGCTTGCAGCGATGCAGGCCTTTTTTGCTTCCGGGGTGCTGAGCTGTGTCGGCGCAAGCCTGCCACCTGCCAGGTAACGACCGACATTGACGTCCGAAAATGGCGAGAACCGCTAAAAATGCGGTGCTATTCTTCGCCCATGAACCCCTATGACCCTGCGCTCATGCCTTCTGTAACCGCTTGCGAAATCGCACGGCTAAGCCGCGATGCGCGCTTTGACGGTGTGTTTTTTACGGCGGTACTCAGTACGCGCATCTACTGTCGCCCGGTGTGCCCGGCCCGGCCGCCCAAAGCCGAAAATGTGGTGTATTACCCCAGCGCGGCGGCCGCGCAAGCCTTGGGGTTCCGGCCGTGTTTACGCTGCCGGCCAGAATTGGCACCCGGTAACCCACACTGGCGGCAGGCTGAGCATCGGGTCTCGCGAGCGCTGATGTTGATCAATCAGGGCTACTTGACGGATCACTCGCTGCCGGCACTGGCCGAGCGCTTGGGGATGGGTTCCCGGCAACTGCACCGTTTGTTTACGCGTTTTTTGGGCGCATCGCCGCTGGCGGTGCACGCGACTCAACGGTTGTTGTTTGCCAAGCAACTGTTGACTGAAACCCGCCTGTCGATCACTGACGTGGCGATGGCGGCGGGGTTTGGCAGTGTGCGTCGCTTCAATGCGGCGTTTGCCGCTGCCAATCATGCGCAGCCACGGGCTTTCAGGCGTAGCCCGAAGGCCCGTGCAGACACGGCGTTGGTGTTGCGTCTGAACTATCGGCCGCCCTATGACTTCAAGGCTATTCTGGGGTTTTTGAGCACGCGGGCTTTGCCCGGGATCGAAGCGGTCGGGGCCGACAGCTATCAACGGTTGTTCGGCGCTGCCGGTTCGCCTGCCTGGCTGCGGGTCAGTGCCTGGCCCGGTGAGCAGCATGCACTGGAATTGTCGCTGTTGAACGTGCCGCCGGGTGACATGCTCGAGGTAGTGACACGGGTTCGCCGGATGTTTGACCTGGATGCCGACCCGCTGGCCATCGCCCACACCCTGGGTAGCAGCCCGGTGCTTGCCCTTGTGATCAAACGCTATCCGGGGCTGCGCTTGCCCGGTGGGTGGGACGGGTTTGAAGTGGCGGTGAGGGCGGTGCTGGGGCAGCAAGTCAGCGTGGCGGCTGCGCGCACCTTGGCCAGCCGTATCGTGCAGCGTTATGGCGTGCCGGTTGATGTCAGCCCCGGTTCCGGGCTGGATCGCTTGTTCCCCGGGGCAGAGCAATTGGCCACTGCCGATCTGGGGCAACTGGGCATTACTCAGGCGCGCATCAATACAATTCAGGGCGTTGCCCGTGCATTGCTCGACGGTCGCGTGGATTTTGCCTTGGAACAACCATTGGATCACTTTATCCAGCGCTGGGTGCAACTGCCGGGTATTGGCGAATGGACCGCGCATTACATCGCCATGCGTGTGCTTAAACACCCGGATGCCTTTCCGGCCGCCGACTTGATTCTGCGCCGTGCAGCCAACCCCGAGGGGCCGCCGTTGAGCCCCCAGGCGCTATCAGCCTTGGCTGAGCCGTGGCGTCCATGGCGAGCTTACTCCGTGATGTATTTATGGCGTGCTGCTACCGATTCGGTGGTCGCGCGCAAGGTGTCGACATGACTCAACTGTATTACGAACAAATGCCTTCACCGATCGGACCGCTGTATTTGGTCGCCAGTGATCAAGGGTTGCATGAAGTGCGCTTCGAGGTGGAACTGCGCCCTCATACGCCGCTGCAAGGGTGGCTGCATTCGCCGCAAAAACTGGCGCAAGTGCGCCGTCAGCTCGAGGCTTATTTTGCGGGTGAACGGCAGGTGTTTGAGTTGCCGTTGGCACCTCACGGCACGGCGTTCCAGCAGACGGTATGGCGCGCACTGAGCACCATTCCTTATGGGGCCACCACCAGTTACGGCCAGATTTCACAGCACATTCAGCGGCCTACAGCTTCGCGCGCGGTGGGGGCGGCGAATGGTCGCAATCCCATCCCGATCATCATCCCGTGTCACCGGGTGATCGGCAGCAACGGCGCGCTGACCGGTTTTTCAGGCGGGTTGGCGGCCAAACAGTGGTTGCTGGAGCATGAGCAGGCGTGCCAGGGTTTCACGCTGGTTTGAACCCGGACCATTGACCGGCGCGAAGCCCCTTCGCGCCAGTACGCGGTTACAGGCTCAGTCGCATCGACAGGTCGACCGCTTTGACGTCTTTGGTCATGGCACCAATCGAGATGTAATCCACGCCGGTTTGGGCGATGGGCAGCAACGTGGTGGCGTTGATCCCGCCGCTGGCCTCCAGTTTGGCCTTGCCCGCGTTCAGGCGCACGGCTTCGCGCATGTCGTCCAGGCTCAGTTCGTCGAGCATGATGATGTCAGCCCCGGCGGCCAGTGCTTCCTGGAGCTCTGCCAGGCTCTCGACTTCGATTTCCACCGGCTTGCCGGGCGCGATAGCGTGCGCGGCAGCGATGGCCTGGGCGATGCCGCCACAGGCCGCAATGTGGTTTTCCTTGATCAGAAAGGCGTCGTACAGGCCAATGCGGTGGTTGTGACAACTGCCGCAGGTGACAGCGTATTTCTGTGCAAGCCGCAAGCCGGGCAGGGTTTTGCGAGTGTCGAGCAATTTAACCTGAGTGCTCGCGACATGGTCGGCCAGCGACTGCGCATGGGTGGCCACACCGGAGAGAAGCTGCAAGAAGTTCAGCGCACTGCGTTCGCCGCTGAGCAGCGACCGGGCCGGGCCTTCGAGGTGGAACAGGACTTGATTGGGGCTCACGCGTTGACCATCAGTGACTTGCCAATGCACGGCGACGCGGGGATCGAGTTGGCGAAACACCGCGTCTACCCAGGCCGTACCGCTGATGACCGCGTTGTCGCGAGTAATGATCGTGGCTTTGGCCAGGCGCTCGGCCGGGATGAGTTGAGCGGTGATGTCGCCGCTGCCCATGTCTTCGAGTAACGCACGGCGAACGTTGGCTTCGATTTCGGCCGTGAGGTCGGCCAGATGTAAATTCGGCATAACGGGCTCCACAAACAAAGTGCGGCGATTATAGAGCCATGCTGCGAACGAACCCAAGGTGTGCCGGCACCACCCGGCAAAATGGTCTTAACTGTGCTGTTTCTAGCACTTTAAGGATTAATTTGCGTGGGTACTGGCACAAATGACAAGTGTGCTGGCACAAGCGCACTCTTTTGCCAGATAATCCGCCTTCTAATTGGCGTCATAGCTTTGACGCTCGGGTGATGTACTGATTTCGATCTGCCGGCGAGTGCGCAAACACTCGCCGGTACCTGTCTGTGAGCGTCGCAAGTGGCTCGGGTCATGTGCGTATCACCTGCAAGCGAACAGATCATTACGGGAGGCCAGGATGCAAAATGACGGGAAGGCGGGGCCTGGACACAAGGCCTCTACAGAGTTGGCGCTGCATTCGCCGCTCACCCGCCTGCCAGTGATCCTGTTGCAGGTCCATGACAAGGCCGTCCAGCATCTGCGGCTCAAGCTGCAAGCGTTGTTTGATAACGCCGATGAAACATTGTTTGAAATGGCCGACAAGGCGCGTGATGACGCTGAGCAAAGTCTGTTTTTCCAGGCCATGCGCGATGTACGGCTCAAGCGAAAAAACATCGAGCGAGGTTTTCTCGAGCGGCTTTCAGACGGGTTTATCAAACTGACGCAACCGGATACCAGCGACACTACCTTGCAGGGAGGAGGAGGTGTACCGAGCGTGTTCTCGCTGCTGGTCAATGATTTTGAGCGTGTGCAGGTCATCAATACCATGGTGGGCAAGGTGTTGGTGCGTGACCAGTTGGCCCTGTGCCATTTGACCACCCGGCTTAATGCCTTGAGCTGGGTTGTACTGGACGAGGGCTCCAACCCGCTCGGCCCGGCCATGATGTGTGAGTACTTTTTACAAGCTGAACGTGAGCAGGGCGTAAACCTCAAGGTCAAGCTCATCCTGTTGCAGTTGTTCGGCAAGTACTTGCTCAGCCAAACCGGCCAGTTGTATGCCGATGCCAACCAATTGTTGATAGCGACCGGCGTGTTGCCGGACCTTTCGATCAAGACCTCATGCTGTTCCTTTAAAAGGCTGGACGACACCTATGCCACGCCTGCCTCCGACGAAGACGCCTGTCGATTGGTGGCGCTTTTGTTTGAGTACATCGACACAGACCGGAACTTGTCACTGCCGCTGAAACAGCTCATCGGCCAACTGCAAGGGCCCATGCATCGGATTGCCCAGCTGGATCAGAATTTCTTCAGCTGTGACAGTCACCCGGCCCGGCGCCTGCTCAATGTGATTGCCGGGGCTGCCATTGGCCTGGATGCCAGCGTCGAGGCCCGGCTGGACCCGCTCTACCGCCAGGTCGAGCATGTTGTGCAGCAACTGACCCGCTATTCGGGCAATAACCCCGGTGTGCTTGAGTCTTTGCTGCACGACTTCCTGATGTTCACCCACATGGAGCGCGATCGCATTGAGCGGCTGGAACAGCGCACTCGCGATGAGACCACAGCGTTTCAGCCACGCCGGCAACAAGCCTTGAGTGAGCCGGATCACCTGGGGTTACTCTTGGTCAGCCAGTTGCGGGTCGGTATGTGGGTTGAGTTGCAAGACGACCGGGCGACCCGGCTGCGATGCAAGTTGATCAAGGTGGTTGAGTCTGAAGGCCGCTACGTGTTTGTGAATCGCAGCGGCGTGAAGGTGGTGGAAAAAAGCCGCGGCGATTTAATCGGTCAATTGCGCAACGGTACGATTCTGTTGCTGGATGACCGGCTGCTGTTTGACCGGGCGCTGGCCTCGGTCATCGGCAGCCTGGGTTCTTCCAGTGCCCATTGAGTGCACTGGGCCCTCACGGTGCAGATTGCTCCCCATCGGCGTGCGCATCGCGGCATACTGAGGCTTTGGTCTGGGATGCTGAAGGAGCCTGTATGCAGTTGGAAATCGTGAACGGCTGGTGCCAGGGGGCACGCCATTGCCCGTCCCCCAACTTCAATACGCGCCCGGAAGGCGAAATTTCCCTGCTGGTTATTCACAATATCAGCTTGCCGCCCGGGCAATTTGCTACGGGCAAGGTTCAGGCGTTTTTCCAGAATCGTCTGGACGTCACAGAGCATCCTTACTTTGAAGGCATAAGCGAGCTGCGGGTGAGTGCGCATTTTCTGATTGAGCGCGATGGCGCAATCACTCAATTTGTCTCCTGCCTTGATCGGGCGTGGCACGCGGGTATCTCGCGATTTGAAGGGCGGGAGGCCTGTAATGATTTTTCCTTGGGGATTGAGCTGGAAGGCACGGATGACTTGCCGTTCACCGCAGAGCAATACCAGGCGCTGATCACCCTCACCCGGCAATTGCAGGCGGCTTATCCCGCCATTACGACCCATCGGATATGCGGCCACAGCGATGTGGCTCCGGGGCGAAAGACCGACCCTGGTCCGGCTTTTGATTGGACGCGTTTTCGTCGCGCGTTGCAGCAGACAGGAGAGAGTCAATGAGTTTTGTGGTGTTACTGCTGGCAATTCTGCTCGAGAAGTTCTCTGGCGTGCGTCAGCGTCTTCAACGTGATGGTGCCTGGTTGCGCAAGCTCAATGCCCTGGAGGCCAGCCCGGCATTGGGCAACAAGCCCTGGTGGATCCTGTTCATGATGGTTGTTTTGCCCGTGGCAGCGTTGGCTTTGCTGCTGTGGGTGCTGGATCCATTGGCCTATGGCCTGCTGGCGCTGCCGGTGCATTTGCTGGTTGTGATCTATTGCCTGGGCAGGGGCGACTTGCTCGCGGGACTGGGCCCGGTCCGTGATGCGTGGCGTCGGGGTGACTTGCAAGCCGCCACCCATGTCGCCCAGCGCGATCTTGGTATCCGTGCTGAAAGCGGTGAGCAATTACTCGAAAAAGTGCAGGGTCATCTGGTGTGGCAGGCCTACCAGGGGTTCTTCGCGGTCATCTTCTGGTACTTCTTGCTGGGCCCGGTAGCGGCCTTGAGTTATCGCTTGCTGGCGTTGGCGGCAGAGCATGGCCAAAGCCCGGCATTGGTGGAGCGCGCACAACAACTACGCCATGCCTTTGACTGGTTACCCGTACGGTTGCTGGCGGCGAGCTTTGCGTTGGTGGGCAACTTTGCGGCGGTCAGCCGAGTGATGCTGCACGAACTGCTGAGCTGGGACATCAGCGCCGAACAGCTAATCCACAAGGCAGGTTGTGCTGCTGCCGAGATTCCGGTGCCCCAGGCCGGGCCCGAAGGCGTTACCAGCCTCGACACGCTCTGGGCGTTGCTGTTGCGAGCGTCGGTGTTGTGGTATGCCGGGTTTGCGGTGTGGACATTGTTGCGGTAACGGCCTGGCTCGCGATCTTTTGATCTTTAAAATCGGTACCGCCCCGTCTTCGGCTTATCCATTGCTGCGGTCACGGCCACTTAAGGTTCCGGCTTTACGCCGTGCCACTTTGAAAAGCGCAAAGTGGCCAAACGCTTATGCCCCTACCACTCGGTGCCTCGCTGTGGCTCGGCATGCCCTCACCACAGGCCTTGCTCCGTGGGCACGCCGCGATCGGCCATCCTTGGCCGTGTCGCGGCTAACCCGGCGTCCTGCCGGGTTACCCACTGCGCAAAACCTGCG
>NZ_JASLGE010000115.1 GCF_030150285.1 Pseudomonas sp.
GTTACGAGTCTGCTCAGCGTTGCGCGTGTAGGCAGCCTCACCGGCTTTCGTCTTGAGGTTCTCATAGACCTCAGGGCCGAGGATGTCCTTGATCTTGCGCTTACCGCCCAGGACATTCAACTCCTGCTCGCCCATGGTCTCCAAGAGATTCAAGCCGTGCTCTTTATGCACCGCATCGTTGGACAGCATGGTCAAGGTGTCGATGGCTTCTTGGTCCGTTGGGATCTCCCCAGAGGACAGGCCGTTGTTGAGGTAGCTCACGAACATCTTACCCGCAGCCGGGTCCTTCATAATGGAGATGTCATCCATCATCGGGGAGATGTCATTGCGAGCCTCAAGGACCGACTGAGCGGACAACTGCTTCGAGAGGAACTGAGCGTGGCTGTCATAGAGAGCAGCGTTGCGGTTCACAATGTTGTCGTTGAAGCCCTGTTGGTAGAACGGATCGGACTCATTGACCCCAGCAGCATCGGCGTAGTTCTTGGCCTTCTGAGTCATACGCGCTTGACGTGCCTCATCGAACTCCTCACGGGTCCGGTACTGGGCCAAGTCGTTCTTCATCTCCGCATCTACCTCATAGGCAGCGTTGCGGCCAGTCTTGAAGCTCAGCAGTTCCATCACAGACTTGTCGTCTTGGTACAGCAGTGTGCCATTGGCTCGTGCTTCACGGCGCTGCTCAGGACTCAGCTTGCGGATGATCTCGTTGGATCGCTCATCAGCGAGTGCCTGCTGGCGCTGCTCGTAGGTCCCATAGGCATCCTGGGCGCCCTTAGCGAACTTCGCCATACCATCGGCCCAGGACGTGTCCCGTTGAGGAGCATGTTGGACCGAAGCCTTGAACTGTTGTGTCGCAGTGGCACCATGCAGGCGGTCTACTTGACCACCACGAGATTGCTCAACGGCGCCTTGAATTGCGTTTTTCATTAAGAACCTCCTTTAGGTGCGTCACCGCCTGACTTCCCTTTGTAACCACTGGCAGCGGCTGAGCCGGTTTGACCAATGATGCCAAGGGCAGTGCCCAGCTTGTTCGGCTGGAAGATTCGACCAGCGCCACGGATGGACGACTTGGTGTTCTCTGTGTTGGCGATCTGGTTGGCGAAGATGGACTGGTAGTCCCGTTGATAGTTCTGCGCGGTCATCACACGTTCTTTCGAGGCTTGGTTTGCAACCTCGTTCTTGATGGCCTTCATTGAGCGCCCGGAAAGACCAGACTCGCCCATTGCGGCACGCACAGTGGATTCATTGCGGAGCGCCTGTAGGTTGACCTCAACGAGGTGCTCACGGGCCGCTTCATGTTTGTCTTGCAGTTCCAGGGACAGGTTGGCGTTAGCCATGTTCATCTCACGAACCTGCTCCATATGGGTCTTACGCTGGGCATCGGTTGCTTCACCGCGTGCCTTAGCGCCGTCCTTAGCTGCCATCGTGCCCCCGATCAGGGCAACAGCAGCGAGGCCGATAGATACTGGTTCACACATAGTGACCTCCTATAGCCAGAATTGCTTGAATTGAAACCCAGCCGGAGACATTGTGTGACCGGACTGGAAGGTGGCCCCAAGGGACTCCAGCAGCCGGATGTGGAGCGCATTGTCCTTCGACACGAGGTTCGTGAAGATACGGTTATGCTTGTCACGGACTACAGCAAGGTGTTCCTTGAGGAGCTTGTAGAACTGCATGCGCTCACCCTTGTCGAGCATCTCGCGGGCATTGGTGGTGACGAACCAAATACATTCACCATCAACCCCACCAACAGCGATAACTAAAGACCCAGCCATAATGGCGTGGGTATCTTCGTTGAGGGCTTCTGGTAGGACATCTCGTGGGTCTCGGTTCGCACGCATGCAATGGAACTCCGCAAGGTCGCCCTTGGAGAGATCATCCGCTGCTGTCACGAGGTGGTGCCGGGTTGCTTTAACGATTCTCAGGGTCATAACTTTAAGCCTCCTATGGCCTTAGTGAGGGTTTTTACGCCCTCGCCAAGCCTGTTAGATACCGGAAGACCGGCGAATGTAGTTCCCTTCCCAGCCACAACCGATCACGTTAAGTGGGTTCGGGTTGCTGCTCACGATGGAAACCTGTTGTCGTAACGCATTGCCAGTCACGGGGAAGCGGAACTGCCCAGTGCCCAGCGTGAAGCTGCCCAGGATCAGCTCGGTGCCCAGTCGACCACCAGCCATGTTGTACACGTACTGGGTCGAGCCGTTGTACACGTTGACCTCGAAGGCACCCGACTGCTCGTAGTTCAGCCACGCTTTGCGCAACTGCAAGCGACCGATGTCCTCTGTGCTGGTCGAGCCGTCATCAGCGGTTTGCTTGATGAGGAACTTGGAGAACTCATAGTGGAACGTGTACTCACGGCCAATAACGAATTGCTCGCCTGTGCGATCACCTACCAGCTCAATCTGAGATCCCGCAATCCAACCACGCGGCCCAGGCTCATGGCGCTCCATCACGCTGTTCTTGTCGAGCGTGTAGAGAACGACTTGAGGTCCTAAGAGGCCACCATAGAGAGCCTGTACGTCGATGTACGTGGTGAACTCATCCTCATCGAACTTAGTGGCTACCACGGAAGTCTTCATGTCCATATAGGACCGATAAGGCTCCAGAGGAACATCCACTGTGTTCGAGGTGAACTCGATACGCTCCATCGAGATCCCGCTCTCACGTTCCAGCACCAGATACATGTAGGACCCGATGCAGGTTGCAGAGAGGATCTTTGTGTCATCACCGAAGGTCCAGTGCGACCAGCTCTGTTGGGACAGCTCCTCGTTGATGTAGAGGAACTTGTAGATGAACACCTTGGACGGATCTCCATCAGACAGCACCGCCACAAAGTTCTCAGTGCCTGAACCATGAATCGAGAAGACCTCGTTGCGGATGTACACCGGGATGTGCGCAGAGATGTCCTCAGCGGACTTCACATCGCTCACGTCCTGTACCGCGTAGTACCGCTTGATGCTGGTGTAACTGGCACGCGGAGATGCGAAGTACACACCACGGCCAATCCCGTATGGTCGAGCACCATCACTCACGTCGAACTCAGTGGTCAAATCGAGCTGGATGCTTTTGGAAGTCATCGTGCCAGAAGACGAGAGAACGAACTGAGCTTGGTCAGACCACAACAAGAGCTGCTCAGAGAACGGAACAGCGTACTTCAGGATAGACACACGGTTGTGGGAGATTGCCACGTCGATAGGATCATCGTCGGACACCTGGGCCACGCTCGCAGGGAAGAAGCTGAAGTACTTCGAGGTCCTCGACATGATCACGTTTTCACCTGAGAGGAAACCCAGGCGGTTACGGAAGAAGAAGATCTCGTTGATGTTCGAGCCGATGAAGCTGGGCATTGGGTTGGTCTCGTCATCACCAGACTTACGCTCAACCCAGTCGAGCACCTTCCAGTCGAAGTTCCCGTCAGCGCCTCGCACAAGCGCACGGGGCATCGTTGAGGCATCGAGACCGGCAATGATACCCGGCTTGGCTACCTCCTTCCAGACGAGCCCTGAGGCGTTGTACTGAACCCAGTAGTTGTCGCCAGAGCGTGCAGCTTCCCCAGTGATCTCCACGAGATACCCATCGACACATTGCGATGGCAGCTTGTTAAACGCTTGGACCTGATAGAGGAACGCATTGAGCAACTGCCCAGCGTAGCCGTCATCAGTGGCAATCGACGTGATGTCAGGACCGCCCATGGCGTCAATCACAATCCAGCCTTGCCCAGCAGTGGCCCTGTAAGGCTTGTTGTCGGTCGTCATCTTGGCATCGAACCGCTTAGCCATCTCACGCGCAATGAAGCCAGCATCAGTCCACTCAACCTGTTTGGTTGGGGTTCCTGGCGGTGGGCTTGGATAGTCTGCAACATCACCCGCAGGCATCTGCAAGACAGCATCCGAGTCCGAACCGTTGATCCCGAACTTCAGTGTACGACCGTACTGACCACCACGCACGTTGACCACGGCCCGTTGACCCAGAGGCTTGGAGCCAGGGTGTGTCATGGTCTTGCCGATGTCGGTGATCTTTGTCCGGTTGGTCACGAACGTGTAGTCCGCAACGGTGATCATGCGCAGCTCTTGGCGAGGGTTAGGGCAGTTGGCATAGCCATCATAACCACGCACTTGGTACTCGACGCCATCCAGTCCGAAGACCTTAAGGCCGCTCCCAGTGAACACCACATCGTACTGCTCCACTGCGTCACGGTTGATCATGTGAATCAGAGGCTTAGGTCCAAACGTACCAGCCTCAGCGAGCTTCTTAACGAACACCGTAGGCGGTCGCTTCTGGAGCCCTTGTGTCTCAGAGGACCAGCCGTTCTCCTGAAAGCTGCCCTGGTTGGGGAACCGTAGGATGTCAGGCTGTTGGCTAATGCCGCCTTTGAGGTTCTTAACGCTTTGCGAAACAAGTCCCATAAGACCTCCTTATCGACTGATCTTGCCACCAGTCCAGGCGTCACCGCCCAGCAGGTTGAAGTTTCCGTAGTCGAGTTCATATTCGTTGATCATCTGCCACGCTTCCTGTTCCTGCTCTTGTAGAGCCCCTTCGATCTCACCGGCCCCGAAGAAGCGGATGTTGAATCGACGGCAAGCCTTCGCCAGGATGTAGGAGCGGAAGCACTCAGGCATCTCGTTGTACTCACGCAGGCGGATGAGATCTACCTGAATGGGCTGCAAGAATTCATCCGTGTCATTCAGCCGGTCATAGACCAAGCCGCCACGGTTGATGTAAGGCGTACCGCCCGTAGAGGACATCTTAAGGAAGTCGCTCATGTACGGGATCTGCTTCGAGAACACGTCAGGAATCAGAGTGGCACCTTCCTCAATGTTGAAGGTCCAGCCACGAGATTGAACCTCGCGGTTTACCTGATTGAGGATTCGACGGCAGTTCGCCACATCAGCGTTAGGGTCGCCCTCAAGGGAGTTCACTGGGGATTCCCCGATAGCGGCCAACATATCGTTGATCGCCGAGAGTTCCTCAGACGTTTCAAGTGTTGCTTCAATAGTTCGCATATGGATCTCCTTAAAGAAAAAACCCCAAGAAGCCCACAAGGGACCTCAAGGGGTTCGGTTTGTTACTCAGCCGTTACAGTGAGCGCGCAGGTGTCCGTAAAGGAACCGTCAACGGTCGTAACAGTGATGGTGGCAGAGCCGGGAGCTACTGGAGTAACTACACCAGATGCACTAACGGTAGCAATGAGAGGATCAGAACTTGCGAACGTCACCGACTTATTCGTAGCGTTAGCTGGAGCGACCGTGGCGGTCAGGTTCCGAGTTGCACCCATGCGGACCGTAGAGGTCTTAGGAGCAATCGAAACCCCAGTTACGCCAACGATGCTCACGCCTTTGTAACCACCAGTGCGCCAGCAGCTTCAGGACGCAGGCCACCGTGACCCATGGCGTATTTGCCGATGATCTGGTCAGCCTGGAACTCAGGACGACGAGCACGCTCAAGCGCCATGTCTTTCAGCTTGACAGTACCGACAGCCGAGCGGTGGTTGAAGATACCAACGATGTTGTCCTCAGCGACACGGACATCGCCAGTTGCAGTGGCCGGGAAGGCGTGCTTCTGGTTGGTGCCATCGTGGTCATCACCAGCACCGCCAACGGTCAGGTGTGGCACTTCGATCACGGTGAAGCCCATCACGTTGCGGATGTTGCCTGTCTCAGGATCGGTCAGCGCAGCGTAGTTGGCAGCGTTCGGCATCAGAGCAGCCAGGATAGCGCTGTAGTCGTCAGGCGAGGTGAAGAAGGTACGGTCCGATGCAGGCACGTAGTTCTTGGTCAGACGGCCACGGGCCAGGGTCAGACCTTTGAGGATCGCGATACCACGAGCTTCTGGGTCGGTCAGGTCAGCGGCCAAGCCGATTTCCAGAACAACGGCAGCGCCCAGGCCAGCGATGTTTTCGTTGGATGCAGCAGGCAGGTTGCACAGGTTGACCATTTCAGCCAGCACCGCGCCGTCAGCAGCGATTGCCAGAGCTTCGCCCAGTTGGGCCGAGTACTCAGCACGCACATCGTAGTGGTTCATTGCGTCTTCGATGTCGTAGATCAGCACGTCCGAGGTCAGCAGGCCGTCGATGACGATCACTTTCTCAGCGTGTTTGATGTCCTTACGCTTGTCATCCAGGTTCTCACCCGGTGCAAGGTAGTAACCCTTGGTGCGGCCCATCACGGGGAAGCTCGCGCTCTTACCGTTCTGAATGGTGCGGACCATGTGCTTGTCCATGGTTACGGAACGACGCACGAATGCAGTCAGAACTTCACCACCGAACACCTTCAGGAAGTTGGCCAGCATGTCCTGGTTGTTTACGCCCTTGCCCTGGTTCTGACCAATCTTTTGACCGCCTTTCATATTCGCCATTGTGTGTCTCCTTCTATGAGTTTCTTTGAGGACAACTTGTCCGATTCATTTGGCACAGACTGTCAGTATCCGTTGTGTTGCGATACCAGAATTATGCCAGTCTGTAGCCTTAGTGAGGGTTTTTAAATCAGTGACTTACCAGTTGCTCGCCCAGACTTTCTGCTCGACACTTTGAGTGTAAGCAGCGTCACGGCCATAGCGTTTGTCACTCATCGCCTTGGTCATCTCGGACTTCGATTCGAAGCCTTGGACGCTTTGACGATCAGCTCGTGGAGCACTTGCAGGAGCCCGCTTAGACAGGTTCCGTTGAGGTGCTTGGCCGAACTTCTTGGTGCGACCAGCCATGCCCAGGTTGATCACTGTGCGAACGGTAGCGAGGTCCTGGCGCTCGATGGCCCCGTAAAGGGTCTCAACGGCGTCTTTGTTGTTCGCTTCCAGGTGCGCAATGATCGCGTCGAACTGAGCCTTGCCACCAGCGTACTGCACGATGCTGTTAGCGTAAGCCTGAGTGATCGCTTCCTGGCCCTTGATGTAGGACTGAACGAACTGGCGGGTGTACCCAACAGCTTCCAGAGCCTTCAAGTTGGCCTCAGAGATCTCGCCATCCTCGTCCACCTCGGCGATGATCGCTTGGGCAACAGCAGGGTCGAGACCACGTTCTACAGCTTGTGCTTGCAGGCTCTCAAAGCCTTCGGCGTACTGGTCGATTTGAGCAGAAGCAGAAAGAAGGTCAGCGTCAGGCTCGCCCAGCGGAGTGAAGTCATCAGTGGATTCTTCACCACCTTCTTCTTCCTCCTCGCTGGATTCCTCACCGGACTCCTCCTCCTCCGCGCTTTCTTCCTGCTCCTCTTCGCTTTCCTCATGCTCCTCATCGGAGCCCTCTTGGTCATCGTTGAGAACCAGCTCGTCGTCACCATCACGGGTACGGACGTCCAGAGCCAGCATGTTCTGCTCGTGCTCCTCAGGATCGCTCGAAGACATCACCGCGTTGTTCACGCCGAATTCGCTATAAATATCAGTCATTTGGATCTCCTTAAAGAAAAGAAAGCTACAGACGGGATTGCCTATCTGTAGCCTTAGTGAGGGTTTTTAGCCTCCGATTGGGGAAGCCTGTACGCCAGCGGAATCCATTGCTCCTTGCATGGCTTCAGGACTTGCAGTCGCCTGTTGAGCGACACCGGAACCAATGCCCTGAGCAGCAGCAGCACCGCCCTGTTGCATCATCTGTTCACCCATGATGCGTGCCTTGTCTTCTTCAGTCAGCAAGAGACCAGAGGTATCCATGCCGATAGCGTTAGCAGCGCGCAGCTTGAGGTTCGCAATGTTGAGATCTGGATCGTCCTTGAGAGCGCCCATCATCTGCATGAACTGCATGAACTGAGTCAGCTTGTCGAGGTCTTGACCACGGCCCAGTGCTTCCACACCAGTGCTCACGGTTGGCTCAACGGCCTCCTTAGGCATGTCAGGGATCTGCTGAGTCGCCTGGAGCTGGTTCAGCAAGATGCGGACCATAGGCAACTGGAGTTCCTGAGAGAGGATCGAGTAGACGCCCCCAAGGGTGTCCTCAAGTTCCTGCGCCATGTAGCGGATCTCTTCGGCAGTCACACGCTCGCCACCACGTTGGATCGCGGAGTTGAGCATGAAGACGAACGATAGGCGCTGCTCGATGTTGTCAGCAACGGCCTTCGCCACTGAGAAGTCAGCGGTCTTTTCGAGCTGTAGGAACTCAATGTCCTGCTTGCGGCCTGGAACCATGTCACCGCTCTGAGCCTTGACGAGACGACGAACTTGCGTCATGCCGTTAGGGTTGACCAGAGTGATAACCTTCGCGGCGATCATAGAGAACTTGATCATGGCCTCGTGGAGGTTCTCAAGGGAGTTTAGATCCCCAAGGTATTCCTCAACGTGGCTGCGACCGTAGTGCTCACCATCGCGTTTGGTCCAGCGAACCGCGACCCATGGGCAAGCATCGCCAGGATACTGACCATCTGTGCCTTCCACTTCCTCATCGTCGATCTCCTGATACGAAAGGTAATCTCCTGACTCGTCATCAAGGTACACATGAGTGTAGACCTCGACCTCTTCATCAGGTTTGTGCTCACCGTCCAGCTTGGAACGAACATCCTCAGGCAGCGCAGCGAACGCTACACGGTCCAAGGTGACGATCTGTAGGACGTTCCCGAAGGCATCACGCTGACACACGTAGTTGTGCAAGGTGTAGAGCTTCATCGGGTTGTACGCGGAGCTGGTTGCGTCAGGTGGCGGAAGGTAGATGCATCCGTTGCCACACAGAGCCAACTGCCGGATCAACTCAAAGAGCGTCACTCGGTAACTGTTGGATTCCATGTAGGCCATCAGGATGCGTTCTACCATTCCCAACCCTTGTTCTACCTGAGCCAGTTGTGACGGGTCAGCGACCAACTGCTTGGCCTGCCACTCGGAGATGCGGAGCTTCATCCAGCTTTGCAGCGGGAACAGAGCGAGCATCACCTTCGCGGACAGGTTGTTCAGACCACGAGCACCCACGGCTTGCCATGGAGTCGTGTAGTCCGTAGAGGCGTTGTCGGCCTCTTTAGGGAACAGGGAGGGGATCGTAACCCTGGCGCAGTTCTCCGCTCGGGTCTCGTAAGGTGCGCGGTCGTTCTTCAAGCGGTCATAGACTGCCTTTGCGCTTTCCTCAGCGAGACCAGTGCGTTCAGTTGCCATGGTTCACCTCCTTCAAATGTTCAGACCACTACCGCTGGCACGGGCCACGCTCAGGCTCTTCTTGCCCTTCGCTTTGGCAGCCTTACGGGCCGCTTCGGTGTCAGCGTCATCCGCATCCACACCGTCATCTTTGGGCGCCTCCACAACAGCAGCGGCACCAGCAGGTGGCGGAGCAGCTACGTCAGCAGCAGCAGCTTGTTTCTTTTCGTCATCACCCAGCAGGCCGCCAGAAGCGGACTTGGTGACTTTCTTCAAAGCCTTCTTTACTTTCTTGAGGAATCCCATGAGATGCTCCTTATTTCAATGCGCGGCGAATGGAGCCACGAGGTTTAGTTGCGGACTTGGCACCGGTATCAGATGCCTGCGAACGTTGAGTACCTTCACCAGTTGTCTTAGTCTTCTCGACCTTCAGACCCTCGGTGCCGATGTTCTCTTTGAATTCGCTGTCCTCGTCCCCTAACTCCACGCCCTTTGGCTCTTCAGCCATGACAGGCTCAGGTGCGCGAAGCTGTTCAGGGTTGGTCTTAGGGACCTTCGGTTTGCTGCTAAAGCACATGCAGACCTCCTATTCTTGTAGGTGGCGCTGCTCCTGCATCAGCTCGATGATCTCAACGACCGCCGATAGACCCTCAACGAACCCGTAGAGAGCTTGCTCAGAGAAGCCCTCCTTGCGGAGTTGGTCGAGGATGCCAGTGCGTTGAATGTACGAAACGTTGCAACGAGCAGCAAGATAATCTGCTGACGCCTGAGGGATGTCAGGGATGTCATCAGGGTTGTCAATGTAATGTTGAATCGCTGAAAGCATTGAGACCTCCATGAGGGACCTTAAAGGATATACCTAAAGGGTCCCATAGCCTTAGTGAGGGTTTTTGAAGTCGTAGTCAGCAGCCAGGATGGCCGTCATAGCGATGGCACCTCCCAGAGCTGGAATCATGATGATCCCGAAGAAAGCAATCAAGGCGTCCATAGGATCGGCTCCTTGGTTTCATGATCGAAGTCACTGTTGCGCAGGATGCGAGCGACACGGGCCTGTTGCAGGAGTTCCGTCTCAGACATACCGTTCTTCGTAGCGAGCGACACCATGCAGTCCCAGAGAGTTTCCTCATCGGTAGGCGGGCGAGATGTCCAGAAGGGGATCTCTTGACCTTTCCGTGGGCCGGACTTCATGACCTTGACGTCCTGATAGTAGAACACCGGGTCCTCAAGGAATGGCTTGGCCGCTTCAGGACCAACGCCCACGATGCCACCGTAGCCATCAGTGGTATCACCAATCAGCGTTTGGTACATGTGGTAGGCATCAGCTTCGGCCTCAGAGGACACCTTGAAGGAGCCATCAGACAGCCGCTTGAACATGCCAGGGATCGTGTAGAAGTCCTTGTCGCAGGACACGATGATCACCTTGTCGCAGCCAGCCAGCGAAGGGTTGGTGGACAGGATGCCCAGAACGTCATCGCCCTCGACACCCGGCCAGAAGAACGAGTTGTCCTTGTGCTGTGCCAGGATCGCGTCACAGAAGTCACGGTAGCCAACAGGCTTACGCTTGCCCACTCGGTTGCCCTTGTAGGTCGGCAGAACGTCGAAGCGGAAGTTGCCACCACCAGAGATGATCGCCAAGTCCACCAGCTCGAAGGCACCGTCTTTGCGCATCTTAGGGGAGATCCGTTTGATGTCCTCCTCGATCTGCTCGGTGATGCTCCTCATGGCGCTGTACAGGCTGTTGCGGGCTTTCCCGTGGTCACACTCAAGGGTCCAAACATCGTCACCCCAGTCGGTCTCCACTTCGGCACCAGACATTGCCGAGAAGATCATGTAGTCCATGTCCCAGCCCAGGCCAATACGTAATGGTTTACTCATCCTGTACCTCCTTCAATTTGTTGTGAATCTCCGCCTTGAGGCAGCAGCCTTGGCAGATGATGTGTTGGTTGCAGGCACAGGACATCGCCTCGATAGCGTCGAGAACAATCGTCCAGCGCTGCTCCCACGCCTTCGATGTGGATGGACTCACAGAGCACCTCCATGTTCAGAAAGGAAAAGTTGACCGGCAGTAGTGAGTGACCAAACGCCCATGTTCTTGCCAGCTACGGACACACACGAGATGTGCCCACGGGATGCAGCCTCGTTGACCAGAGCGATGCGCGAACGCACAAAGTCACTCTGATAGGTACGAGCCTGCTTCTTGAGTTCCCAGAGGACCTTCAGGTACTCAGACACGAGGCGTCACCTCCATAACTTGGCAGCCTTCGCCGCAAGGTTGAGGGACAGTGTTCTGGCAGGTCGCGCACCACTTCGGCTTGACTTCCTTCTGCTCGAAGATCACACGAGTGTCGCCAATGCGAGCGGTGCTTTCATCGTTGCAGAGTTCTTTGCGAAGGTCGTCGCGGATGAACTGACGCAGGCTCGAACGGTAAATCCACTCGACCACTTGCTCATCGGTCTTGTCGCTCAGGAACAGTTCGAGCTTCGCACGCTCAAGCTTGTTGGCGTCCTTGAGTTTCTCAGCGAGCTTCTCAGCGGGTACAGAACGTACCTCAGCACGAGCCTGTGCGACGAACTTCATGGTTTCAGTCGCCACCACGATGGTCATTGGGAACGATACGTGTGCTTTCAGGGTAATAGCCATGATGAATCTCCTTTGAGATGGCCCCGAAGGGCCTATTGGATTAGTGGCAGTCGCGCCATGTGTCACCGATTTTCGCATCGGTATCGAGAATGCAAGCGAAGTCAAAGGACTCACCCACGTTGCGGATTGCTTGCTGGGACAGCTCGGCCATCTGCTTGGCGATCTCAGGTGTCCGGCATGCGATCTGGAGTTCGTCGTGTACCCAGGCCATGAAAGCGAAGTCACCAACGGAACCATCATCGTCATACCAGCCGTGCTTAAGACCAGCCTCGAAGGCCAGTCGCTCGGTCTCCACTACCCAAGCCTTGCAGATGATCGCACCGGCAGACTGAAGCAGGAAGTTAAGAGCACTATGAGGACTCCGAACGTGAATCTTTCGACCGTCCAGGCCACGCAACCACTTGCGCTTCCACTTGATGTCAAAACGCTTGGCCGCTTGGTTCCACTTCTGGTCTGCGATGAGACCCGATTCGATTGCCTCACGCAGAGCAGCGATCACTGGGGTGTTCTCAAGGAACGCCTTCTTGAGTGCCTTACCTTCCTTGGCACCCTTGCCGATGATCTGGCCGATCTTCCCATCGCCCGCCCCATAGAGGAACGCATAGATGAAAGTCTTGGCGTTGTCGCGGTAGCCATCGTGGACGTGGCTTTTCTTGTCACGGACCAGACCAGCCGGAGCAAGCCCAGAGGCAAGCGCGTTGGCCCAGTGAACGTCACCATTGAGAACCTGCTCAACGTAAGCGCCATCATCGTAGCGAGCACCGTAGGCACCCAGGCAGCGCAGCTCAAGGCCAGCGGCGTCCGTGCCCATTTGCACAGCGTTCTCCCAGCCTTTGAAGCGCTTGCGGATAGTGACCACGCCAAACAGCTCACGGCACTCAGGACCGTACTCGGACTTGGCCGAAGGGATCTGACCCATGTTCGGGTAGCTGTGAGTCGCTCGACCAGTGCCAGCACCGTTCGGGTTGATGTTCCCGTGGATGCAGCCATCCTCGTCCCAGATCATGCGCAGCCAAGCGTTGTCGCCTTCTGCCAGCATGCCGATGCGCTTCTGCAACATCAGGTAGCGACGAACCAAGTCGATGCAAGCCTGCTTCTCTGGGTCATCTACGCGGACACCATCCAGTGTCTCATCGTCAGCTTTCGGAGCGCCCTTGTCAGTGAACTCAGTGGGAACCCAGCCGGCTTCCTTGAGGACCTTAACGATGTGCGCTGATGAGCCTGGGTTGAACGTCTCCAAGATCACCGGAGTGTATGGAGCACCTTCAACGAAGTCACGGGTGTCCTGAATGAACTCTCCACGC
>NZ_JASLGE010000045.1 GCF_030150285.1 Pseudomonas sp.
CAACCGGCGAGTGCGAGCAGTCCCACAAAGGTGAAACTGGTTAGCAAGAGCTTGGTGTTTTGCATCGGTGGGCGACTTCCACTATCTTGGCTGGGACAACGTAAACGCCGATCATACCCGTATTAAGAGAAGCTGCGAAGCGGCTTCCGCGAGAAAGCTAACCATGGTTGAAAATAGCGAACTGCGTAAGGCCGGACTTAAGGTGACTCTTCCACGAGTCAAAATTCTACAAATGCTTGACTCTGCCGAGCAGCGTCACATGAGCGCAGAGGATGTATACAAGGCGCTAATGAAGGCTGGCGAGGACGTAGGTCTGGCCACGGTTTACCGTGTTCTGACCCAGTTTGAGTCCGCCGGGCTGGTAATCCGTCACAATTTCGACGGTGGCCATGCTGTGTTTGAGCTGGCAGATGCTGACGGCGGTCATCATGACCACATGGTTAACGTCGACAGTGGTGAAGTGATTGAGTTTTTCGACGAAGACATCGAAAAGCTGCAGCACGCCATCGCCGCCAAATATGGTGTCGAGTTGGTAGACCACAACCTGGTGTTGTACGTGCGCAAGAAAGCAAAATAAGCCTGTCACGCGAATTTCGATTCGCGAAACGATCGAAGGCGACCCTAGGGTCGCCTTCGTGCTGTGTGCAAGGTGAAAATTAACGACCGCTCGTCGTTAAGCTGCCAGGCTTTTGGCCGTGACCACCATCTTTTTGGCATGAGCCAACGACTCTTTGGTCAGGTCGATGCCCCCGAGCATGCGCGCCACTTCTTCTACGCGTTCTTTTTTGCTCAGTTTTGCCACGGCGGTGCGGGTGGTCTCACTTTCGCGCACTTTGTGTACGAACAGGTGTTGATGGCATTGCGCTGCAACTTGCGGCAAGTGAGTGACGGTCAGTACTTGGCCTCGTTCGCCAAGGCGGCGTAGCAGTTGGCCCACGATCTCGGCAGTCGGGCCGCCAATGCCCACATCGACTTCATCGAATACCAGCGTCGGCACGCGGGACGTCTGTGCGGTGATGACTTGAATGGCCAGGCTGATGCGGGACAGTTCGCCGCCAGACGCCACTTTTGCCAGGGCCTTCAACGGCTGCCCGGGGTTGGCGCTCACCAGAAGTTCAACGTGTTCCAGGCCATTAGGCATCGGGTCTGTGCCAGTTTGAGGGCGAAGAGCGATCACGAAGCGCCCGCCGGGCATGCCCAGGCGTTGAATTTCCTCTTCCACGGCGCTGCTCAAGCGAGTTGCGGCATGCCCACGCAAGCGGCTCAACTCGGCTGCGCATTCCTGATAGCGGCGTGCATGGTCGGTCAGTTCTTGAGCCAGGCGCTCAATGGACTCGTCGTTGGCGTTAAGGGTTTCGATTTCTTCGAGCAACCGCTGTTGCAGCGCTGCGACGTCATTGGGTTGCACGCGGTGTTTGCGCGCCAGGGTGTAGATGGTGTCAAGGCGCTCTTCAAGGTACTGCAGTCGGCCTGGGTCAGCGTCAAAGTGGTCAAGGAAGCGATTGAGCTCGCCCACCGCCTCCTCGACCTGGATTTGGGCGCTGGCCAGCAGGTCGGTGGCTTCGCTCAGTGAGCCGGAATTGTTGTTGATGCTTGCCAGGCGATTCAAGCTCACCGTCAGGGCGTTGAGCACATTGCCGGAGTCGTTTTCGCTGCACTGTTCAACCACTTGCCGGCAGATCGTCAGCAAGGTTTCGGCATTGGTCAGGTTTTTGTGTTCCTGCTCCAGTGCCTCCAGTTCATTGTCACCCAATGAGAGCGTTTCCAGTTCTTCGAGTTGATAGCTCAGAAGTTGATGGCGCGCTTGCTGCTCTTCGCCGGAGTTGGACAGGTGTTCGAGCTCTTGCCGCGCCTGGCGCCAGCGTTGCGCAGCCAACTGAACGTCGCGGGCCAATTCAGTGGCCCCGGCGTATTCGTCGAGCAGGCGACGGTGAGTGTCGGGTTTGAGCAAGGACTGATGTTCATGCTGGCTGTGGATGTCGATCAATAACTCGCCCAGCGCTTTCAGGTCGCTCTGGGGGCACGGCGTGCCGTTGATATAACTGCGCGAACGCCCTTCGGCGGTGATGACGCGGCGCAAGATGCATGGGCCTTCGCCTTCAAGGTCGCGCTCGGCCAGCCAGGCACGGGCTTCGGGAATGGCTTCCAGGTCGAAGGTAGCCAGAATGTCGGCTTTGTCGGCACCGGGGCGAACGACACCGCTGTCGGCGCGGTCACCCAATGTGAGGCTCAGTGCATCGAGCATGATCGATTTACCGGCACCGGTCTCGCCAGTGATTACACTCATCCCGCGATCCAGTTCGAGATCGAGATGTTCAACGATGGCGTAGTTATGAACGGACAGGTGCACCAGCATGGGAGCGGCTCCAAAACGTAATGTCTGGTTATTTATACAGTGTTTTGTTTCGTGCTGACAATGCCTGTCTTTAGTTCGATTTGCTTGGCTTCGTGGCGTTTTTAGTTCATTTCGATTTTGGTGCGGATTTTGGCGGGGAGGATAAAGAGCGCTCTTGCTACTTTTGAGCTCTTGAACCTGAAAATTGCGACCCCATATACCTTGGCAGAAGAGCGAGTAGAGCTCGCGGACGAAGTTTGAAAGGAGAAATCTATGGCAGGCGAACAGACTATGGATACGCAAAACCAGGACGCTAATCAGGCCACCGACGTGACAGGTGAGGATCTGGTAGCCCGAGTGCAAGTGCTGGAAGAGCAACTGGCTGCTGCGAACGATCAGGCGTTGCGTGTGGCGGCTGATCTGCAGAATGTTCGCCGTCGTGCTGAACAGGATGTTGAGAAAGCCCACAAATTTGCGCTGGAGAAGTTCGCTGGCGACTTGCTGCCGGTCATCGACAGCCTTGAGCGCGGCCTTGAGTTGTCCAGTGCTGAAGACGAAAACATCCGTCCAATGCGCGAAGGTATCGAGCTGACGTTGAAAATGTTTCAGGACACCCTGAAGCGCTATCAGTTAGAGGCGATTGATCCGCACGGCGAACCGTTCAATGCCGAGCATCACCAAGCGATGGCCATGCAGGAAAGCGCTGACATGGAGCCCAACAGTGTGCTCAAGGTATTTCAGAAGGGCTATCAGCTTAATGGTCGCCTATTGCGCCCGGCGATGGTCGTAGTCAGCAAGGCTCCAGCAGTGGTTTCGCCCTCGATTGACGAGCAGGCTTGAAATCCGCTTTAAGCACCCCATTTAGAAGTCAAGCATTTAAGTAATGCGGCAGATGTTCGTTGCAACTGCGGCAAAAAATCAAAAATTTCTGGAGAGTGAACATGGGCAGAATTATCGGTATTGACCTCGGGACCACCAACTCGTGTGTTTCGGTTCTGGAAAACGGTAAAGCAAAAGTTATCGAGAACGCTGAAGGCGCGCGTACTACGCCGTCGATCGTTGCTTACGCCAATGATGGCGAGATCCTGGTAGGCCAGTCGGCCAAGCGTCAGGCGGTGACTAACCCGCATAACACGTTGTACGCGGTGAAGCGTCTGATCGGTCGTCGTTTTGACGAAGAAGTCGTTCAAAAAGACATCCAGATGGTGCCTTACAAAATCGCCAAAGCTGACAACGGCGACGCTTGGGTTGAAGTGAACGGCCAGAAAATGGCTCCGCCACAAATCTCGGCTGAAATTCTGAAGAAAATGAAGAAGACCGCCGAAGACTACCTCGGCGAACCAGTGACTGAAGCGGTGATTACCGTTCCGGCCTACTTCAACGACAGCCAGCGTCAGGCAACCAAAGACGCCGGCCGTATCGCGGGTCTGGACGTAAAACGTATCATCAACGAACCCACCGCAGCCGCGCTGGCTTACGGTATGGACAAAGCGAAAGGCGACCACACTGTCATCGTTTATGACTTGGGTGGTGGTACGTTCGACGTGTCGGTGATCGAAATTGCTGAAGTGGATGGCGAGCACCAGTTTGAAGTGTTGGCGACCAACGGTGACACGTTCCTGGGTGGTGAAGACTTTGACATTCGTCTGATCGACTACCTGGTTGACGAGTTCAAGAAAGAAAGCGGCATGAACCTTAAAGGTGACCCGCTGGCGATGCAGCGCCTGAAAGAAGCCGCTGAAAAAGCCAAGATCGAGCTGTCTTCGAGCCAGTCGACTGACGTGAACCTGCCGTACATCACTGCAGATGCCACCGGTCCTAAGCACTTGAACGTGAAGATTTCTCGCGCCAAGCTGGAATCGCTGGTTGAAGACCTGGTTCAGCGCACTATCGAGCCTTGCCGTATCGCGCTGAAAGACGCCGGTATTGACGTAGGTGCGATCAACGACGTGATTCTGGTCGGTGGTCAGACCCGTATGCCTCTGGTGCAGAAGCTGGTAACCGAGTTCTTCGGTAAAGAAGCACGTAAAGACGTGAACCCGGACGAAGCGGTTGCCATGGGTGCTGCTATCCAGGGCGCGGTATTGGCGGGTGATGTAAAAGACGTGCTGTTGCTGGACGTGAGCCCGCTGACGCTGGGTATCGAAACCATGGGCGGCGTAATGACCGCTCTGATCGAGAAAAACACCACGATTCCTACCAAGAAATCGCAAGTGTTCTCGACCGCTGACGATAACCAGGGCGCTGTGACTATTCACGTGCTGCAAGGTGAGCGTAAGCAAGCCGCGCAGAACAAATCGTTGGGCAAGTTCGATCTGGCTGACATTCCACCGGCTCCACGTGGCGTGCCTCAGATCGAAGTAACCTTCGATATCGATGCCAACGGCATCCTGCACGTGAGTGCAAAAGACAAGGCGACTGGCAAGTCCCAGTCCATCGTGATCAAGGCGAACTCGGGTCTGTCCGAGGAAGAAATTGCTCAGATGGTCCGTGACGCTGAAGTCAACGCTGAGGAAGACCGCAAGTTCGAAGAGCTGGCGGCTGCACGTAACCAGGGCGATGCGCTGGTTCACTCGACTCGTAAAATGATCGCTGATGCTGGCGATAAAGTGACCGAAGACGAGAAAGTGGCTATCGAAGCAGCTGTGGTTGCGCTGGAAGCGGCTGTAAAAGGCGACGACAAAGCGGCTATCGAAGCCAAGGTTGAAGAGCTGTCCAAGGTGTCTGCTCCGGTTGCTCAGAAGATGTATGCCGAGCAGGCGAACCCGGCAGACGCTGCGGCCAAGCCAGCTGATTCGGCTGAAAAGGCAGACGACGTAGTCGATGCTGAGTTCGAAGAAGTAAAAGACAACAAGTAAATAGCTTGTTTGTCGGCCGGTTGACCGCGCATCAGCGGTGACTGGTAGGATGTCGCCGCGCGGGAGCTTGCTCCCGCGTTGGCGTGTCTGGAGTAGGGGAATTTTTACAGCATGCGACAAGATCGGATGCTGGCGGTCGGGTTCGAAGCTTTCCTGTTTTTCGGCCTTAAGTCACCGCTCTTGTCGGCCAATGCATTGGCTGTTAATCAGAAACCAATATCGTTGAAAAAGACGTGAGTCGAGTCTGATCGCTATCGGGCTTGGCGGGTTTGGTGAGGCTCGGGAGGGTTTTGCCAAACGTCCTTGAGAGTGCAAAGAATTATGGCAAAGCGCGATTACTACGAAATATTGGGTGTTGAACGCACCTCGACCGAGGTGGAGCTGAAAAAGGCTTACCGTCGCCTGGCGATGAAGCATCACCCGGATCGCAATCCGGGGGACAAGGCCTCGGAAGAGATGTTTAAAGAGGCTAACGAAGCTTACGAAGTGCTATCGGACTCCAGTAAGCGAGCAGCTTATGATCAGTACGGTCATGCCGGCGTTGACCCGCAAATGGGTGGCGGTGGTGCCGGGTTCGGCGGGCAGAACTTCTCTGACATCTTCGGTGATGTCTTTAGTGATTTCTTTGGCGGTGGCCGTGGCGGTTCCCGGGGCGGCGCTCAGCGTGGCAGCGACTTGCGCTACACGTTGGAGTTGGACCTGGAAGAAGCTGTGCGCGGGACCACGGTCAATATCCGTGTGCCTACGCTCGTTAACTGCAAGCCGTGTGATGGTTCGGGTGCCAAGAAGGGCTCTTCGCCTGTGACGTGTACGACCTGTGGTGGTATTGGTCAGGTGCGTATGCAACAGGGCTTTTTCGCTGTGCAGCAGACGTGTCCGCGTTGCCACGGCCAGGGCAAGATCATTTCCGATCCGTGCGACAGTTGCCGGGGTGAAGGCCGCGTAGAAGAGTACAAAACCCTCTCAGTCAAAGTTCCGGCAGGTGTTGATACGGGTGACCGTATCCGTTTGTCGGGTGAAGGTGAGGCGGGTGTTCAGGGTGGGCCGACCGGTGACCTGTACGTGGTTATCGAGGTGCGTGAGCACGCGATCTTCCAGCGTGACGGCAAGCATCTGTTCTGTGAAGTGCCGATTAACTTCGCGGATGCGGCGTTGGGGGCTGAGCTTGAAGTGCCGACGCTTGATGGTCGCGTCAAGTTGAAGATCCCTGAAGGCACACAAACGGGCAAGCAGTTCCGTTTACGTGGCAAGGGCGTTGCGCCTGTACGTGGTGGCGGTGCTGGTGACTTGATGTGTCGCGTTGTGGTGGAAACGCCGGTCAAGCTGAGTCGCCGTCAGCGTGAGTTGATGGAGGAGTTTCGCTGCACGCTGGAGGGTGATAGCTGTCACTCGCCGAACGCAACAGGCTGGTTTGAAGGCGTGAAACGCTTCTTTGGCGACTTATAAGGAGCGGGGCATGCGACGTATAGCTGTGATGGGCGCTGCCGGGCGCATGGGCAAGACCCTGATTGATGCGGTTCAGCAGCGCTCCCCAGTGTGCGGTCTGACGGCGGCGATTGTCCGTCCGGGCAGTTCGCTGGTGGGAGCTGATGCGGGTGAATTGGTGTCGCTCGGGCGAATTGGCGTGCCGTTGTCTGCAAGCCTTGACAGCGTGGCGGATGAGTTCGATGTGCTGATCGATTTCACTCTGCCTGAGGTGATGCTTGGCAACCTGGCTTTCTGTCGTCGGGCGGGTAAGGCCATGGTCATTGGCACTACGGGCCTGAATGCCGCGCAAAAGCAGGTGTTGGTTGAGGCGGCTAAGGATATCCCGATAGTGTTCGCCTCGAACTTCAGTGTCGGCGTCAACCTGTCGTTCAAGCTGCTGGATTTGGCGGCGCGGGTGATGGGTGATGAGGCCGATATTGAAATCATCGAAGCGCATCACCGCCACAAGGTCGACGCGCCATCGGGCACGGCCATGCGTATGGGCGAAGTGATTGCCGATGCGTTGGGGCGTGATCTGCAGAAGGTGGCGGTGTATGGTCGTGAAGGCCATACCGGTGCGCGTGAGCGCGAGACGATCGGTTTTGCGACCGTTCGTGGCGGTGATGTGGTCGGGGACCATACGGTTTTGTTTGCGGCCGAAGGGGAGCGTTTGGAAATTACCCACAAGGCCTCCAGTCGCATGACCTTTGCCAAGGGTGCTGTACGTGCGGCGCAATGGCTCGAAGGGTGTGAGCCAGGCTTGTACGATATGCAGGATGTGCTCGACCTGCGTTGAGTTGTCTTTGTAAAATCGGGCGGCTGTGCCATCAGTTGCCCGATTTTTAACCGCTAAGCGATGATTCGTCGCATTCCTCTGCCTTTTCGGCTCTTTTAGCGGTAGACCAAAAATGCCTTTTTCTGTAAGCTACAGCTTTAGTGTGTCCACTAAAAGCGCGCAGATAATTCGATGAAGAAGCGGAGTGACGTGTCCATACGTCACTCCGCTTTTTTACAACCTGCGATCGCCCTTTCAGGCTTTATTTACGGGAGGTCTTCTTGACTAAGCAAGCCATACTCGCCCTCGCTGATGGCAGCATTTTTCGCGGCGAAGCCATTGGGGCCGACGGTCAAACCGTTGGTGAGGTGGTGTTTAACACCGCAATGACTGGCTACCAGGAGATCCTGACGGATCCTTCCTACGCTCAGCAAATCGTGACCCTGACTTACCCGCATGTCGGTAATACCGGTACTACACCGGAAGACGCCGAGTCTGATCGTGTTTGGTCCGCAGGTTTGGTAATCCGTGATCTGCCGCTGGTTGCCAGCAACTGGCGTAACACAATGTCGCTGGCTGACTACCTGAAAGCCAACAATGTGGTAGCCATTGCGGGTATTGATACGCGTCGCCTGACGCGCATCCTGCGCGAGAAAGGCGCGCAAAACGGCTGCATCATGGCCGGTGACAACATTTCTGAAGAGGCTGCCATTGCCGCTGCTCAAGGCTTCCCGGGCCTGAAGGGCATGGACCTGGCCAAAGTGGTCAGCACCGAGAAAGCCTACGAGTGGCGCTCCAGTGTCTGGAACCTGGCGACCGATAGCCATCCGACGATTGAAGCCTCTGAGCTGCCTTACCATGTGGTTGCCTACGACTACGGCGTGAAGTGGAACATTCTGCGCATGCTGGTCGAGCGCGGCTGCCGCGTGACGGTCGTACCGGCTCAGACGCCGGCAAGTGATGTACTGGCGTTGAATCCCGATGGCGTATTCCTGTCCAACGGCCCAGGTGATCCTGCGCCATGCGACTACGCAATCACGGCCATTCAGGCAGTCCTGGAAACCGAGATTCCGGTATTCGGCATTTGCCTCGGTCATCAACTGCTCGCGCTGGCAGCGGGTGCCAAGACCGTGAAAATGGGCCACGGTCACCATGGTGCCAACCACCCGGTTCAAGACCTGGACACGGGCGTTGTGATGATCACCAGCCAAAACCACGGTTTTGCGGTGGACGAAGCCACCTTGCCCGCCAACGTGCGTGCCATTCACAAGTCGCTGTTCGACGGCACTTTGCAAGGCATCGAACTGACCGACAAGAGCGCTTTCAGCTTCCAGGGTCACCCTGAAGCGAGCCCGGGCCCGAACGACGTAGCGCCGCTGTTCGACCGTTTCATCAATGAGATGGCCAAGCGCCGCTGATCATGTCCTTGCTGTAGCGAAGTCGCCCGAGGGTGGCCCCGAAACCCGGTGGCCCCTTGGGTGGCTTCAGGAACCTGATTGACGGCTTGCCGACTGACCTGCGGATTTGAGTGATAAACCCATGCCAAAACGTACAGACATTAAAAGTATCCTGATTCTCGGCGCTGGCCCGATTGTTATCGGCCAGGCTTGCGAATTCGACTATTCCGGCGCCCAGGCTTGTAAAGCTCTGCGCGAGGAAGGTTACCGCGTCATCCTGGTGAACTCGAACCCCGCCACGATCATGACCGATCCGGACATGGCCGACGCTACCTATATTGAGCCGATCAAGTGGCAGACGGTTGCCAAGATCATCGAAAAAGAGCGTCCAGACGCACTGTTGCCTACCATGGGCGGCCAGACTGCGCTGAACTGCGCACTGGACCTGGAGCGCGAAGGCGTTCTGGAAAAGTTCGGCGTAGAGATGATTGGTGCCAATGCTGACACCATCGACAAGGCTGAAGACCGTTCGCGTTTCGACAAGGCGATGAAGTCCATTGGCCTTGATTGCCCGCGTTCGGGTATCGCCCACAGCATGGAAGAAGCCAACGCCGTTCTTGAAAAGCTGGGCTTCCCTTGCATCATTCGTCCGTCCTTCACCATGGGCGGCACGGGTGGCGGTATTGCTTACAACCGCGAAGAGTTTGAAGAAATCTGCGCCCGTGGTCTGGACCTGTCGCCTACCAAAGAGCTGTTGATCGACGAATCGCTGATCGGTTGGAAAGAATACGAAATGGAGGTTGTCCGCGATAAGAAGGACAACTGCATCATCGTGTGCTCAATCGAAAACTTCGACCCGATGGGCGTGCACACCGGTGACTCGATCACCGTTGCGCCTGCACAGACCCTGACGGACAAGGAATACCAGATCATGCGCAACGCCTCGCTGGCGGTGCTGCGTGAGATCGGCGTTGAAACGGGCGGCTCGAACGTTCAGTTCGGCATTTGCCCGGACACTGGCCGTATGGTCGTGATCGAGATGAACCCGCGTGTGTCCCGCTCTTCGGCCCTGGCGTCGAAAGCCACCGGTTTCCCGATTGCGCGTATCGCTGCCAAGCTGGCTATTGGCTACACCCTGGATGAATTGCAGAACGAAATCACGGGCGGTGCAACGCCAGCGTCTTTCGAGCCGTCGATCGATTATGTCGTGACCAAGCTGCCTCGCTTTGCGTTCGAGAAGTTCGCCAAGGCGGATGCGCGTTTGACCACGCAAATGAAATCCGTCGGTGAAGTCATGGCCATTGGTCGGACTTTCCAAGAATCCCTGCAAAAAGCCCTGCGCGGCCTTGAAGTGGGTGTCTGCGGTCTGGACGAGAAGCTCGACCTGAGCAACCCGGAAAGCATGGCTGTGCTCAAGCGCGAACTGACCGTACCGGGTGCCGAGCGTATCTGGTATGTGGCTGATGCCTTCCGTGCCGGCATGACTGTTGAAGATATCTTCGGCATGAACATGATCGATCCCTGGTTCCTGGTGCAGATCGAAGATCTGATCAAGGACGAAGAGAAGATCAAGACCCTGGGTCTGGCCAGCATCGACCGTGACATGATGTTCCGCCTCAAGCGCAAAGGTTTCTCTGATCAGCGCCTGGCCAAACTGCTGGGTGTGACCGAGAAAAACCTGCGTCGCCACCGCCACAAGCTGGAAGTGTTCCCGGTTTACAAGCGTGTTGATACTTGCGCAGCCGAGTTTGCGACCGATACGGCCTACATGTACTCCACTTACGAGGAAGAGTGCGAAGCTGCGCCGTCCGGCCGTGACAAGATCATGATTCTGGGGGGCGGTCCAAACCGTATCGGCCAGGGCATCGAATTCGACTACTGCTGTGTTCACGCGGCCTTGGCACTGCGTGCCGATGGTTATGAAACCATCATGGTCAACTGCAACCCGGAAACGGTTTCTACGGACTACGACACTTCGGACCGCCTGTACTTCGAGCCAGTGACGCTGGAAGACGTGCTTGAAATCGTACGTGTCGAGAAGCCCAAAGGCGTGATCGTTCAGTACGGTGGCCAAACGCCGCTGAAACTGGCTCGTGCCCTGGAAGAGGCCGGTGTGCCGATCATCGGTACCAGCCCCGACGCAATCGACCGTGCTGAAGACCGTGAGCGCTTCCAGCAGATGGTTGAGCGCCTGAACCTGCGTCAGCCGCCTAACGCCACTGTGCGCAGCGAAGACGAAGCGATTCGTGCTGCTGGCAAGATTGGTTACCCGCTGGTGGTTCGTCCTTCCTACGTGCTGGGCGGTCGGGCGATGGAAATCGTCTACGAAGAAGAAGAACTCAAACGCTACCTGCGTGATGCGGTGAAAGTGTCCAACGACAGCCCAGTGCTGCTGGATCACTTCTTGAACTGCGCCATTGAAATGGACGTGGATGCGGTCTGCGACGGCACTGATGTCGTGATCGGCGCGATCATGCAGCACATCGAACAGGCGGGCGTTCACTCCGGTGACTCCGCGTGCTCGCTGCCGCCGTACTCGTTGCCGTTGCACATTCAGGACGAGATGCGCGAGCAGGTCAAGAAAATGGCCTTGGAGTTGGGCGTTGTCGGCCTGATGAACGTGCAGCTAGCTCTGCAGGGCGAAGATATCTATGTGATCGAAGTGAACCCGCGGGCTTCGCGTACAGTTCCTTTCGTGTCCAAGTGCATCGGTGTTTCGCTGGCAATGATCGCTGCGCGGGTGATGGCCGGTAAGACCCTGAAAGAAATCGGCTTCACCAAGGAAATCATTCCTAACTTCTACAGTGTGAAAGAGGCGGTCTTCCCGTTCGCCAAATTCCCCGGTGTTGACCCGATCCTCGGCCCTGAGATGAAGTCGACGGGTGAAGTGATGGGCGTGGGCGACACCTTCGGTGAAGCATTTGCCAAAGCCCAGATGGGTGCCAGCGAAGTGCTGCCGACTGGCGGTACAGCGTTTATCAGCGTGCGCGATGATGACAAGCCTTTGGTGGCTGCGGTTGCCCGTGACTTGATCAACCTGGGTTTTGAAGTTGTTTCGACGGCAGGCACTGCCAAGTTCATCGAAGCGGCTGGTTTGAAAGTACGTCGAGTCAACAAAGTGACCGAAGGTCGTCCGCACGTTGTCGACATGATCAAGAATGACGAAGTTACTCTGATCATCAACACAACCGAAGGGCGTCAGTCGATTGCTGACTCTTACTCCATTCGTCGTAACGCTCTGCAGCACAAGATTTACTGCACCACGACCATTGCTGCTGGCGAAGCCATCTGCGAAGCGCTTAAATTCGGTCCTGAAAAAACCGTTCGTCGCTTGCAGGATCTACACGCAGGATTGAAGGCATGAGCATAACCAAGTACCCAATGACGGTTCAGGGAGCCAAAGCCCTGGAAGAAGAGCACGCACACCTGACCAAGGTTGTTCGACCAAAGCTGAGCCAGGACATCGGCACAGCGCGTGAGTTGGGCGACCTGAAGGAAAATGCTGAATACCATGCTGCTCGTGAGCAGCAAGGTATGGTTGAGGCGCGTATTCGTGACATCGAAGGCCGCATGCAGAATGCGGTCGTCATTGATGTGACGTCTATCCCTCATACTGGCAAAGTGATTTTCGGCACCACGGTTGAGATCGCCAACGTTGAAACTGACGAAAGCGTGACTTACAAAATCGTGGGTGAGGATGAGGCTGACTTCAAACTCGGCAAAATCTCCGTCGGTTCGCCACTTGCCCGCGCCTTGATTGCCAAGGAAGAAGGTGATGTGGTCGCGGTGAAAACACCGGGTGGCGTCATTGAGTACGAGATTGTAGAAGTTCGTCACATCTGAGTAATGCGCCCGCTTCGTGCGGGCGTTTTACATGGGCCGCTGGCCCGCACGTTGCGGGTTGGCAGGCTACATGGACGTATACCGAATTCTTTATCGATGCTGGCCAGGCTTGAGCTGGCATCGTTGTAAGTCGATACATCAGTCGGTAGCGTGAGCGCAGGCTGGGTGAGTCGTCAGGAGAGTGTGGTGCGTTGGGTGGTGCTGGTTGCCTGATGCGTTGCGCGGGCAGTTGTGCAGCGTGAGTTGTGACTGCGTGGCTGTTAAAGTGTCAGGGCGCGCGAAGCACGCCCTTGACCCTTGCCAACATCACTTGAAGCGATGGATGTTCGACAGTTGCTTGTTCACGTTGACGTTCTTGCGGTACAGAAGCGCCATTTTGCCGATAACCTGCACCAATTCCGCTTTGCCGGCCTTGCAGAGTTCTGCAATGGCTTCCAGGCGGGACTCGCGGTCCAGAATATTGACTTTGACTTTAATCAGCTCGTGATCGCCCAATGCGCGTTCGAGTTCGGCTAAAACGCCTTCAGTCAAACCATTGTCAGCCACAGTCAATACTGGTTTCAGATGGTGGCCAATGGATTTGTACTGTTTCTTCTGCTCTTGAGTGAGCGGCATAATCTGACCCCTGTGTCTGATCTTGTAAAAGCGGTGGCCAGTTTACCCGAGCGAGTCCCAGACCGCCCAGTTAATCACGACCCGTTTATATTTTTTGAGGTGGCCCGTGGCCCGTTCCAAAACAAGCCTTAACTGGCTGAAAGAGCATTTCAACGACCCTTACGTCAAAATGGCGCAGAAAGACGGGTACCGTTCGCGTGCCAGCTATAAATTGTTGGAGATTCAGGAGCGTGACCGTCTGATCCGCCCTGGCATGACGGTGATCGACCTGGGGGCAGCCCCGGGAGGCTGGTCGCAAGTGACCAGTCGCCTGATCGGTGGGCAGGGCCGCTTGATCGCGTCCGACATTCTGGAAATGGACAGCATCCCTGATGTGACCTTCATCAAGGGCGACTTCACTGAAGATGCTGTGCTGGCGCAGATCCTTGAGGCGGTCGGAAATACGCAGGTAGACCTTGTGATTTCCGATATGGCCCCCAATATGAGTGGATTGGCAGCTGTCGATATGCCGCGCGCGATGTTCCTTTGTGAGTTGGCACTGGATCTTGCAGGCCGAGTTTTGCGGCCGGGCGGTGATTTTTTGATTAAGGTCTTCCAGGGTGAAGGCTTTGATCAGTACCACAAAGACATCCGCAAGCTGTTCGATAAAGTGCAGATGCGTAAGCCGTTGTCGTCACGAGATCGCTCTCGCGAGCAGTATTTGTTGGGCCGCGGCTTCCGCGGTGTCGAAGGGTCCGCCAGTGATGAGCGTCTTTGACAAGAGCGATAGGTTTTTTTGTATCGCTTTACAGCGCTGGTATAACGAATATTTTGTAGGCAAAGTTTCACAAAGGGTTACAGACGGAGCCTGCAAGGGTTGTAGGCAATGTAGTAAGTTATGCCGGTGAATATCATGCGAAGCACGCTTCAGTAGCGGGGCTTGCTTCAGAGGGTAGCTAATTGAACGATATGGCAAAGAATCTGATCCTGTGGTTGATCATTGCTGCTGTCCTGGTGACAGTCATGAACAACTTCTCCAGTCCAAACGAGCCACAAACCCTCAACTATTCCGACTTCATCCAGCAAGTTAAGGATGGTAAGGTCGAACGCGTTGCCGTGGACGGCTACGTGATTACCGGCAAGCGCAGTGATGGCGATACCTTCAAGACCATTCGTCCAGCTATTCAGGACAATGGTTTGATCGGTGACCTGGTTGAGAACCATGTGACGGTTGAAGGCAAGCTGCCTGAGCAGCAAAGCATCTGGACACAGTTGCTGGTTGCGAGCTTCCCGATCCTGGTCATCATCGCGGTCTTCATGTTCTTTATGCGCCAAATGCAAGGTGGGGCTGGCGGTAAAGGCGGCCCGATGAGCTTTGGCAAGAGTAAAGCGCGCCTGTTATCCGAAGATCAGGTCAAAACGACCCTGGCTGACGTGGCAGGCTGCGATGAGGCCAAGGAAGAGGTCGGCGAACTCGTCGAGTTTCTGCGTGATCCAGGCAAGTTCCAGCGCTTGGGTGGCCGCATCCCGCGCGGCGTTTTGATGGTGGGGCCGCCGGGTACCGGTAAGACCTTGCTGGCCAAGGCGATTGCAGGTGAAGCCAAGGTGCCGTTCTTTACCATTTCCGGTTCCGACTTCGTTGAAATGTTTGTGGGTGTGGGTGCAAGCCGCGTTCGTGACATGTTCGAACAGGCTAAAAAGCACGCCCCCTGCATTATCTTTATCGATGAAATCGATGCCGTAGGCCGTCATCGTGGTGCCGGTATGGGCGGCGGTCATGACGAGCGTGAGCAAACGCTCAACCAGTTGCTGGTTGAGATGGATGGTTTTGAAATGAATGACGGCATCATCGTGATTGCTGCCACCAACCGTCCTGATGTGCTTGACCCAGCGTTGCTGCGCCCGGGCCGCTTTGACCGTCAGGTCGTGGTCGGCTTGCCGGATATTCGTGGCCGTGAACAGATTCTGAAAGTCCACATGCGCAAAGTGCCCATGGGCGATGACGTGCAGCCTGCAGTGATTGCGCGAGGAACGCCCGGCTTCTCGGGTGCAGACCTGGCGAACCTGGTGAACGAGGCGTCGTTGTTCGCCGCGCGCACTGGCAAGCGTGTTGTTGAAATGAAAGAGTTTGAGTTGGCCAAGGACAAAATCATGATGGGCGCTGAGCGCAAATCCATGGTGATGTCAGATAAAGAAAAACGTAATACCGCGTATCACGAAGCAGGCCATGCCATTGTTGGTCGTGTAGTGCCTGAGCATGACCCTGTTTACAAGGTGTCGATCATTCCGCGCGGTCGTGCCTTGGGTGTGACCATGTTCCTGCCTGAAGAGGATCGTTACAGCCTCTCCAAGCGTGCATTGATCAGCCAGATCTGCTCGCTCTACGGCGGTCGTATCGCTGAAGAGATGACGCTCGGCTTTGATGGTGTGACCACTGGTGCCTCCAACGACATCATGCGTGCAAGCCAGATCGCGCGAAATATGGTGACCAAGTGGGGCTTGTCGGAAAAGCTGGGGCCACTGATGTATGCCGAAGACGACGAGTCCTATTTGGGGCGTGGCGGCGGCGGGCAAGGTGCCAGCGTTTCGGGCGAGACAGCCAAGATGATTGACTCCGAAGTGCGCAGTATCATTGATCAGTGCTACGGCACGGCCAAGCAGATCCTGACCGATAATCGCGACAAGCTGGAAGCGATGGCTGACGCGCTGATGAAGTACGAGACGATCGATGCTGATCAGATCGATGACATCATGGCGGGTCGCCCCGCACGCGAACCGCGTGATTGGGACGATAGCGGTAAAGGCACTCCGCCGCCGCCGACGCTGGATAAAGTCGATCGTCCAGAAGCCCCTATCGGCGGTCCTGCAGCTGATCTTTAAGGCTTGAAATGACTTCTGTAAAGTCCCTGACCCGGTTGCCTTGCGGCAACCGGGTTCTTGATTTGGCCCATGTGCATGTCATGGGCATTCTTAATGTCACCCCTGACTCTTTTTCGGATGGTGGGCGTTTTGCGCCTCGGGATGCAGCGTTGCGTCATGCTGAGGCAATGCTTTTGGCTGGGGCCACCCTGATTGATGTTGGGGGCGAATCTACGCGTCCTGGTGCCCGTGTCATCTCACCGCAAGAAGAACTTGATAGGGTCGCGCCGGTTGTCGAGCGAATCAGTCGCGAACTGAATGTGATTATCTCGGTCGATACCTCGGCACCCATCGTCATGACTGAGGTGGCGCGCCTGGGAGCGGGGTTGATCAATGATGTGCGCGCATTGCGTCGTGAGGGAGCCTTGCAGGCTGCGGCAGCCACAGGTTTGCCTGTCTGTCTGATGCACATGCTGGGCGAGCCGGGCGATATGCAGGATAATCCGCATTACGATGACCTGGTGGGCGACGTGTCGGCATTTCTGGCTGAGCGAATGGCTCGCTGTGCAGCTGTCGGGATCGTCCCTGAGCGTATCCTGCTGGATCCAGGCTTTGGCTTCGCAAAAACATTGCAGCACAACCTGAGCTTGTTCAAGCATATGGAGGCCTTGCATTCCTTGGGTCGGCCTTTGCTGGTGGGTGTGTCGCGCAAAAGCATGATAGGGCAGGCGTTGAATCGGCCGGTGCCTGAGCGGCTGTATGGCAGCCTTGCGTTGGCCGCTCTGGCGGTCACTAAGGGCGCGCGGATACTGCGTGTCCATGATGTTGCCGAAACAGTTGATGTGGTACGGATGATCGCAGCGGTAGAGTCCGCCGACTAAGAATGATGGAGCACTTATGACAAAGAAATATTTTGGCACCGACGGTATTCGTGGCCGGGTCGGCGTTTATCCGATCACCCCTGATTTTATGCTCAAGCTGGGTTGGGCGGCGGGAATGGCGTTTCGCAGCAAAGGCGCATGTCGGATTTTAGTGGGCAAGGACACGCGTATCTCGGGCTACATGTTTGAGTCTGCACTGGAGGCCGGTTTGTCGGCTGCCGGGGCTGATGTCATGTTGCTGGGCCCTATGCCTACGCCTGCAATCGCTTATCTGACGCGAACGTTTCATGCCGAAGCGGGCATCGTGATCAGCGCTTCCCACAACCCCCATGACGATAACGGCATCAAGTTCTTTTCGGGAGAAGGTACCAAGCTTCCGGATGACATGGAGTTGATGATCGAGGAATTGCTGGACGCGCCCATGACCGTGGTGGAGTCTGACAAACTTGGCAAAGTATCGCGCATCAACGATGCCTCCGGCCGTTACATTGAGTTCTGCAAAAGTAGCGTACCGACCAGCACCAACTTCAGTGGTCTGAAGGTTGTACTGGATTGCGCACATGGCGCTACTTACAAAGTGGCTCCGAGTGTTTTCAATGAGCTGGGTGCCAATGTCGTTGTACTGTCGGCTCAGCCTAATGGTTTGAACATCAACGACAACTGCGGCTCGACCCATATGGGGCAGTTGCAGGCTGCGGTGTTGGCTGAAGGTGCGGATCTGGGCATTGCGTTTGACGGTGATGGCGACAGGGTCCTGATGGTTGACCACACCGGCGCCATCGTGGACGGGGATGAGCTGTTGTTCATCATTGCGCGTGATTTGCAGGAGCGGGGTAAATTGCAAGGCGGGGTTGTCGGTACATTGATGAGCAACCTTGGGCTTGAATTGGCCCTCGCTGAGCTGAATATTCCGTTTGTGCGTGCCAATGTCGGCGATCGGCATGTGATCGCGGGTTTGCAGGAGCGCGATTGGCAGGTGGGCGGGGAGAACTCCGGGCACATTGTCTGTTTCCAGCATACGACGACAGGTGATGCGATCATTGCTGCGCTGCAAGTGCTGCTGGCTTTGCGTCGACGTGGTGAGAGCCTGGCTCAGGCGCGTCAGGCGCTGCGCAAGTGCCCTCAAGTGCTGGTGAATGTGCGTTTTTCGGGCGGCGTAGACCCGGTTGAGCATCCGGCTGTCAAAGAAGCTTGCGCGCGTGTGACAGAGGCAATGAAAGGGCGCGGGCGCGTCTTGTTGCGCAAGTCCGGCACTGAGCCGCTGGTACGTGTGATGGTCGAAGGTGACGACGAAAATCTGGTTCGTGGTTACGCGGATGAACTGGCAAAACTCGTAAGTGAAGTTTGTGCCTGAATTCGGCTTGCCAGCGCGGATGTGGTTGGGTAACATCTGCGCCCACTTTGACCGACGAGGTAAAGCATGCGTCGCATGATGGTAGCTGGTAACTGGAAGATGCACGGTACCCGCGCCAGCGTCGCTCAGCTGATCGACGGTCTGCATAAGCTGGCCTTGCCAAGTGATGTTGATGTTGCAGTATTCCCGCCTGATTTGTTTATTGATCGCGTGATCAGTGGCCTTGCAGGTGCAGCGATTTCGGTCGGTGCGCAGGATGCTGCAGTCGAAACGCAGCAAGGTGCCCTGACCGGTGAGATTTCACCTTTTCAGTTGGCTGACGCAGGTTGCAAGTTTGTATTGGTAGGGCATTCTGAGCGCCGCCTGATTCTGGGTGAGCAGGACGCAACGCTTAATCGCAAATTTGCCGCCATTCAAGCTGCTGGCTTGATTCCGGTGCTGTGTATAGGTGAAACCCTGGAACAGCGCGAAGCGGGAAGAACGCTAGAAGTGGTAAAGGCTCAGCTGGATGCTGTTATAGATGCATTTGGTATTGAGGCTTTTGCTGCAGCAGTGATTGCATATGAGCCGGTCTGGGCAATTGGTACCGGGCTCACCGCGTCACCGCAGCAAGCGCAAGATGTGCATGCGGCCATTCGCGCACAGCTGGCGGAGCAGAATTCTGAGGTGGCACAAAGTGTGCGGCTTCTATACGGCGGCAGCGTGAAGGCGGCCAATGCGGTCGAACTGTTCAGCATGCCGGATATCGATGGGGGGCTCATTGGTGGAGCTTCCCTGAATGCAGATGAGTTCGGTGCGATTTGTCGCGCCGCGGGAAACTGAGAAAATGCTGGAAACAGTCGTAGTCGTTTTTCATCTGTTGGGTGCATTGGGCGTAATTGCTCTGGTATTGCTGCAACAGGGTAAAGGTGCGGATGCTGGAGCATCTTTCGGAGCAGGTGCTTCAAGTACTGTGTTCGGAAGCCAAGGTTCCTCTACCTTTCTTAGTAAGTTTACTGCTATACTTGCCGCAGGTTTTTTCATAACCAGCTTGGGGTTAGGTTACTTTGCTAAAGAGAAAGCTCAAGAGCTGACTCAAGTAGGTTTGCCTAATCCAGCGGTTCTGGAAGCTCCAGTGCAAAAGCCGGCATCTGATGATGTACCGGTGCTTCAAGAGCAAAAGTCGGCATCTCCTGCGACTGACGTACCTCCAGCTCAAGAGCAAAAGTAAAACGGGTTTCATGATGTAATGTTGTATTGCCGAGGTGGTGGAATTGGTAGACACGCAACCTTGAGGTGGTTGTGCCCATAGGGTGTAGGGGTTCGAGTCCCCTTCTCGGTACCAATTATCAAGAATGCCCGCAGTAGCGGGCTTTCTTGTATGTGGAAGGTTGGATTGACCCTGAAATGGATCAAACGTATACTTCCGCTCCAGCTTTGTCGCGGGATGGAGCAGTCTGGTAGCTCGTCGGGCTCATAACCCGAAGGTCGTCGGTTCAAATCCGGCTCCCGCAACCAGTTTTAGCGGAGCCCCTTTTTCAGGGGCTTTTTGTTAACTGGACACTTTATAGCGTCGATATTCAGCGACGTTTCAGAGATGGGCGATTCGCCCATTTTTTTATTTTGCACAGCATGCACAAACATGCACTAGGGGGTTCAGGTGTCGAGCAAGCTAGAAGAGTTGCAGGCCTTGTTGGCCCCGGTGGTCGTGGCCCTTGGCTATGAATGCTGGGGTATTGAATTTTCGGCCCAGGGTCGCCATTCAATGTTGCGTGTGTATATCGACAAGGAAGGCGGCGTATTGGTGGATGACTGCGCCATTGTCAGCCGCCAAATCAGCGGCGTGCTGGATGTCGAAGATCCTATCGCTGTTGAATACACCCTTGAAGTCTCTTCTCCTGGCATGGAGCGCCCTCTGTTCACGATTGAACAGTATGCCCAGTTTGTCGGTGAGCAAGTGAAGATCAAGTTGCGCTCGCCTTTTGAAGGGCGACGTAACTTTCAGGGCCTTCTGCGCGGCGTAGAAGAGCAGGATGTTGTGGTGCAGGTTGACGACCATGAATTCCTGTTGCCGATCGATATGATCGACAAGGCCAACATTATTCCCAGTTTTGACTGAGACGCGGATCCCGCGGATCCAATGGCTTGCGAAAGGCGAGGCGTACGATGAGCAAAGAAGTACTGCTGGTTGTTGAGTCGGTGTCCAATGAAAAGGGCGTACCGGCAAACGTAATTTTTGAAGCGCTGGAGCTGGCTCTGGCCACCGCTACCAAAAAGCGTTTTGAGGACGAAGTCGATCTGCGTGTGGAAATCAACCGCCACACCGGTAACTATGAGACTTTTCGTCGCTGGACTGTGGTCGAAGACGAAGATCTGGATGATCCAGCAATCGAGTTGGCGGTAGACCAGGCCCAGGCAAAACAGCCAGGCGCGGTAGCCGGCGATATTATCGAAGAGAAAATCGATTCTATCGAGTTCGGCCGGATTGCTGCTCAAACGGCCAAACAGGTCATTGTGCAGAAAGTCCGCGAAGCAGAGCGTGCTCAAGTAGTCGATGCTTATCGCGAGCGTTTGGGCGAGATCATTTCTGGCACCGTTAAAAAAGTGACACGTGACAACGTGATCGTCGATCTGGGTAACAACGCTGAAGCGTTGCTGGCCCGTGAAGACATCATCTCGCGTGAAACTTTCCGTGTTGGCGTGCGCCTTCGCGCATTGCTTAAAGAAATTCGCACCGAGAACCGCGGTCCTCAACTGATTCTGTCGCGTACTGCGCCAGAGATGTTGATCGAGCTGTTCCGTATCGAAGTTCCAGAGATCTCCGAGGGGCTGATCGAAGTGATGGCGGCCTCCCGCGATCCTGGATCACGCGCTAAAATTGCCGTTCGCTCCAAAGACAAACGCATCGATCCGCAAGGTGCCTGCATTGGTATGCGTGGTTCACGCGTTCAGGCAGTGTCAGGCGAATTGGGCGGGGAGCGAGTGGATATCGTCCTTTGGGATGATAACCCGGCGCAGTTCGTGATCAACGCCATGTCTCCAGCAGAGGTGGCGGCAATTATCGTTGACGAAGATGCTCATGCAATGGACATCGCCGTTGGCGCAGACAATCTGGCCCAGGCGATTGGTCGCGGCGGTCAGAACGTACGTTTGGCCAGCCAGTTGACGGGCTGGACCCTGAACGTGATGACCGAATCGGACATCCAGGCTAAACAGCAAGCAGAAACCGGCGATATCCTGCGCAACTTCATCGAAGAGTTGGAAGTTGATGAAGAGTTGGCGCAGGTGCTGGTTGATGAAGGCTTCACCAGCCTGGAAGAGATTGCCTACGTACCGGTGGAGGAAATGCTCAACATCGACGGCTTTGACGAAGACATCGTCAACGAGCTTCGCGCTCGGGCCAAGGATCGTTTGTTGACTAAGGCCATCGCTACTGAGGAAAAGCTGGCAGACGCCCATCCGGCCGAAGACCTGCTCTCGCTTGAGGGTATGGACAAGGATTTGGCGATGGAACTGGCGGTGCGCGGCGTAATTACCCGCGAAGACCTGGCCGAGCAGTCTATTGACGA
>NZ_JASLGE010000092.1 GCF_030150285.1 Pseudomonas sp.
GCGAGCATCGCGCCCGAGCAGTAGCTCGGCGGCAATATCGAGTTCCGTGCTGGTGAATTCGATCACGTAACTGAACGGCTGACTCAGGCACTCCTCGCCCTGAAAGGCCAGCACCTCCAGCGGCACATCGACATTGCGCACATCGAGTTTATGGCGGCTGTGGTCGAAAAAAGGGGTGGGCGTGGGCATCGGCTACATCCTGGCGTAAACACTTCAGCGGGCCGGTGGAGCGTGCAGATACATGCTCCCTACAGGACGCTTAAAGTTTCATGCCAAGGGGGTAAAAGGATGTAGGGGCTTTCCTATTGTTTGGAAAGACTTGAGGGGTTTTATCAAAAGCCGGTTGAATCACGTTAAAAGGCTCGCAAGCGTCACGCGGAACAGAAAGGGGCCTTAGTGGCCTGATCTCTAAGAGATGGGGGGATTACCGGTGCCGTTTCTGGGCTGCACGGTCGAAGCCTTCTTCATCGACAACCGTGAAAAGGCTTTGAGCCGCCGCCGATGGCGACGGCTCGACATCATTGAATCCCCGTAGCTTCGACTAGTGACGTCACATCGAGTACAACGCCATTGGGCAGGCTGCCCGCCGGCTCATTGGTAACAACGGACTCAGCAATCGTAGAAATAGCCAGGTCTGCAGCCGCCACGGCGGCAGTCGCTGTGGCATTGGAGGCCGCCGCCGCGGCTGCGGTTTCAGCACTCAGCTCTGCAACAACGGCCGTCGCCGCGGCGTTATTGGCAGCAACAATAGCGGCCTTGCTGGGTGCAGCCCGACCACGAGGCGCAACACTGTCAGCAATATGTGCAGCGTCTTTTGCACTATTGGCAGCCGTGAGCGCGGTGGTCGCAGCGGTTACTTCAGCCGCTTTAGCGGCCGCAGCCGCTTTGGCGGCTGAAGCCGCAGCCACGAGTGCGCTATTCAAGTTATTTTCAGTGATTGCCTTGCCTCGAAACCCGACATACAGCCCTTTGCTGGACATTGTTTTATCGGTTGCGCCTGTGTAATTAACCCCCAACTTGGCCAAGATTATTTTCTCCACTTCCGGGGGCAACTTAATCGACGCGCCTGCGTGGCCACCGCTATAAATATTGTAAGCCACATCATAAGAATACATGTGCATCGGGATATAGAGTTTGACATCCTTTTCACCCTCCCTGAGCACCTCAACATCGGCGGCGCAGGTCGTTGAATGAATACTCTGCAGCACTTCAGAAATACTGATATCCGGCAATGAATAGACCTTGCCATTGGAAAGATCAAGCCTGACCCCGTACTTCGTCGCATACCTTGCATCCAGGCCACCAAGATCGTTGTTTTCCAATTCAACATCAAAGCTCGCCACAGACTCTCTAATGAATGTCGTATCTGCCGTATCGCTGACGACTCTAGCCGCCTTGATCCTGTCCTCACTCAGCCCCGTCAGCTTTGTTGCCGAGCACACCTGCTCAAAATTACTGCCTTTCTTGGCCATAAACAAACTGTAGGGATGGCCCTCATTACTGGAGGGTATAAACACGTTGGGGATCTGTAATTCGTCTCTGACAAACGATTCATAGGTATGCTGGCAGCCACTTACAAAAACAATGCCCACTAACAGTACTGGCTTTATTGTTTTCATCGAGCAATCCCCAACCGCAATTGGTTTGGTGAGGTGATGCAGGGTTAAATAACCCCGCATTTAAAACAGTATGACGCCCAGCGCATCGCTGCAAAATCGCCTGCTGAAAATGCATCACGGCATCGAAAAAATAATAGTCCACAACGGGCTGCCCTGCTCATCCAGGCAGGTTTTTGAGTTGCTCCTCTTCAGGCCTCCCCACGTGCCAGGCGATGGACAGTCCAAGCGTGCCCTACCCATGCGCCCGCGATAGAAATCTTCACGTTCGATAATGCGACGCCGTTAACTTCAAATAGTCTGCCCGAACTTGAGGGAAGCACGTTGGCGCAAGGCCGTTATCGCCTCACGCACAGCGGTTGCATCTGTCAGGGTTGATAAACACAGGGCCTCACCATAGGCGCGGTAGCCAGGGTTATCATCACACAAGGCAACCTCCCCCAAGGGCGGGTAATGGGTCTTGGCCCATACGTGGCTGTACCAATTATGTTGCCCTTCTCGAGGGGTATCACACAGAAAGAAAAAAATGCGCAACTCACTGCGACTGTGTTCTACCGAGTGCTCGGGTTCATTGTCCTCACCATTCCCGGTATCGCTTCGCACCCAGACATCAATTAACAGATCACCGGTGTGGTGGTGATGAAAAGAGTCTTCCTGACCATTATCACGAAGCCACAGCACTGATAGATCGTTGAACGGCAAAAATCGTTGGCCTGCGCTATGACTGGCCTCAAGCGCTTCCAGGCGACGTGGCAGCTTATTTCGGAAGAATTGGTAATAGTAATCTGCGCCCAGTTCCTTTTGAATAAATCCCAACAGCTCCAACATCCGCTGCTGATAATCGCCTAACAGGCGATAGGCTTTTCGCACATCCAACAGTGCCTCATCAATAGCGCCCAGGGGGGTACTCAAGATATAAAACTCCATTGTTTTTTTTGAAAAGTGGCATGCGCGATACCCGGCGCACGCAACTGAGAGAGCGGCTTGTGGATCGCGCGAAGTTCTGAAAAAGGCGTACTGACTGCTGCATTAAAATCATACACGGGGAATGGTTCTGGCCGAATGGAGACGGGCTTGAGTTGGCCTAGCCAGCAACTGGCCTGGGTGCGAAGGCCATGCCATTCAAACGTTGAGGCGATATCGTCCAACAACCGTTTTAACCCGGGCGCGCTGTCTTTACTGACCTCACCCACAGTGGCCTCTAATGCTTGATAGAGGTTGTACCAACTTCGGCACACCAGCTCGTAATCCAGGCTGGTACGATCCAGTTTCTGATCAATTTCGCCCCTGAGCCGTACAGCTGTTTCTTGCGAATAGTCCACCAGGCCACCGACGGTGAGCAGCAGAACATTATCCCCAATATATTCACACTCCCAGCCGGCCTTGAGTTCATTGGCTAACTGCGCGGCGTACTGCTGCTGGCTGTCGTCATAACGTTTGGCTTCAACCAGCACAGTGCGCTCACTTCCATACAACACCACATCAGGCTCAATACGCTTTTCGCCAAGCGTCCATGATGGCCAAAACTCTATCGAACTCAGGCTTCCGACAGGCTCTTGCACCCCCAACAGGTAGTCAAAAAATGTGGCGCACACCGACTCTGGAAGGTAAGCAATGCGTTCAAACACCGTGGCGGTGAGTAAATCCTCAGCACCCTGCGCACTCCCCAGAATGAGCGGCTTACCGGCTACGCCACTTCCTCGGCGCTTTCCATTCAATACGGCAGCAAGCATGCAATCTCCTATTATTGGTTAAACGCGCAGCGTTAGCGCCTCGGGCGAACAGTGTGAGACTTGGCCCCTCAACCACCCAGGTCACGACCCTACGCCCTCTGCCGGGTATCCACACAAGCGCTTTTCCATCGGTTGATAGACCAGGCCGGCGAACTCGCTCACGTCACCTGCCAGGACAAAGCCGTAGCGTTCATAGGCCGGCACCGAAGACAGCGAAGTGCCCCCCACTCTACGCGCCGTGCCCGAACTTGATTACTACGACCGCCGCTCGGTATCGCTCCCGGTGCACATCACCCCGCTGGCGGACTGGAACATCATAATGGCCAAACAGGGGCTAATCATGCCGCTGGCGTTCCGAATAAGGGACGCGATTTCGTCGTTATTCGGCGTAAAGCGCATCGGCGGGTTCTCTGGCACCGCGCGCAAAACGGTAGCGGTGGGCGAATATCTGGATTTGCGCCGGCCTTCTCCCGGCCTCATGACCAAGGCCTGGCCCCTTCAGCGCATCACCTCGTCCAGTGCCTTAAAACCCAACGCGCGTTGGGTAAAGTCGAAACCGTCAGGTTGCTCAAGGCCCCTCAATACGCCAGAGATCTGCGCATAGGCCGTTCGAAACAGCGCGCTGCCCAGGCTGATCCGTCGCACCTTTGCCACCCTGAGCTGCTCCAGGGTCATGCCGGCCACCGGCAGCACATTGAGGGGTTTGGTCAGGGCGTCTTGCACCGCTCGAACATCCGCTATCGACTTCAGGCCCGGGGCGAACAGGCAATCCGCCCCGGCCGCTTCAAAGGCCGTCAGGCGCGCAATCACTTCGCTGAGCGAGTACTCATGCGCGCCCAGCAGGTAATCGGTTCTGGCGGTGACGATAAAATCACGGTCCAGGCTGTGTGCCGCTTCGCATGCGGCGCGCACTCGTTCACAGGCCTCTTCCCGGGCAAAGAACAGCGGGCCGGAAGGGTCTGCATAACTGCAGATATCTTCGATTGAGCCACCGGCACAGCCGATGTTCACGGCACGCCTGAAGGTGGCCTCAATGCCTGCCAGGTTGTCGGCCAAACCATTTTCCAGGTCTGCGCTGACCGGCACCTGCACGGCCTGGACGATACGCTCGATCGCCGTAAACCGCTGTTCGTTGGCCATGTGCGGCGATGAATCACGATACCCCTGGGCGTAACCAATGCCGGCACTGGTGGTGCCCACGCTGCTATAGCCCAAACTTTCAATCAACCGGGCGCTGCCCTCACACCACGCGTTGGGCATGACAAAAAGCGGCTCGGCGGCATGTAACGCGTTGAATCGTTGGCTGGTACTCATCACGCTTCCTCCTCAATAAAACCAAGGCCATTTCAACTCAGCCCGAATGCATATCGGCCACCAACAGCACGCCGAAGCCTACGAGTAAACCGCCAAATACCCGGTCAATCCAGTGCCGCGCGGCCATTAGTTTATCCCGCACTTTGGCGGTTGAGAAAAACAGGGCGACAACGCTGAACCACACAACATGCGCACCCGCGATAAACAGCCCGTATGCCCGTTGCACGCTCGGTGCCGTATCGGGCTGCACCACCCCCATAAACAGGCTGACGATAAAGATCGAGGTTTTAGGGTTCAACGCGTTGGTCAGAAACCCCGTGCGCAGTGCTGCCCAGTCCGACAGGGCCGGCGGTGAAACCCCCGGCTGTTGCACGATCGCCCTGGCGCGCAGCATGTTGATGCCCAGGTAAACCAGGTACGCCGCCCCGGCCAGCTTCAACGCGCCGAATAGCCAGGGCGTTTGTTGCAGTACCAGCCCTAACCCCAACAGGGTGTAGCCCACATGAACCAACACGCCCAGGCCGATGCCCACAGCGGTCAACACGCCTGCCCGACGCGACAGCAGTAAGCCGTTACGGGACACCATGGCGAAATCCGGCCCTGGACTGATGCACGCCAGGAGTGTAATGGTGATTACGACTAGCCATTCGTTCATGCTGCGCCTTTTCAAGTGTCGATTGGATGGCACGATAATCAATCATTCAAGGCGCGAGGACTAACGATGAATGCTAACGACAAGGGTGATTCTGAATCACCTTTTTATGACACTCGCCTACCCTCTTTACTTGCCTTGCGGTGCTTCGAATCTGCGGCACGGCTGGAGAGCTTCGCCCGTGCGGCAGCCGAACTGCACCTCACACCGGGCGCCATTAGCCGCGCCGTGCGCTTGCTGGAAGAGGACCTGGGTGTTGAGCTGTTTGAGCGACGCAGCCGCAGGGTGTACCTGACCGAGCCCGGCAAGCACCTGGCAAAAGCCGTCAGTGAAGGGTTTGGGGGGATGAGCCAGGCCATTCGTGCGTTACGCGCTGACGCCCGGCGCGCGCGTCAGCGTGTACTGTCATGTGAGCCCACACTGCTGATGCGCTGGTTGATCCCGCGCTGGGGCGACTTCAAAGCCCACCATCAAGGGCTGGACATTCACTTAGTGGCCGGTGGCGGCCCGTTTTCATTCGACCAGGGGATCGACCTGGCCATTCGGCGGGACGACTTCCCGCGCCCGGCGCATTACCACGCCGAACCGCTGTTCAACGAAAAAGTCGGCCCGGTGTGCCGGCCCGACAAGGTTGAACAATGGTTTGACGAACAGCGCACAGGGCTGCGCGCCTGCGCCCCGCAGTTGCACACCACCAGCCGGCCAACGGCCTGGCAGGAATGGGCGCACGCCAAAGGGCTGCCCACCCCGACCGGGCAGGCGCAAGCGTTCGAGCACTTCTACTTCAGCATCCAGGCGGCTGTCGCAGGCCTCGGTGTGGCGATCGGGCCGTGGCACCTGGTTCGCGATGATATCCAGAGCGGGGTGCTGGCCGCGCCCTTGGGGTTTGTTGAGGACGGCTCCCGCTACTGCCTGATCGCGCCCACGGCCCCCAAGCCTGGCAGCCTGGAAATGGATTTATTGCACTGGCTGCAGGCCGTGAACTGAAGCGTGCGGCCCCCGGTCACCCCGAAAAAAAACGAGCCGAGCGGCACGGTTCAAGCGCGCTGCAAGCCTGATCGTCAAGGATCTCAGCACTGGCCAGGCGGCCGACAATGGCGGCCAATGTCACCCCAGGGTGCATGGCGCACACGTAGACACCGGTGACGCGCGGCAGGTAACCAATGATGGGGAGCCTGTCGGCGGGGATGGGCCGCAGGCCGACGCACGCCATGTCCGGCTCAAGCGTTGCCACCCCACGGAGTTCACGGCGAATGGCACTGGCGGTTCTCAGGGCGATGGCCGCAGGCTGGTTTTCCGGGGCGTCGTCCACGTAATCTTCAGCCGCCAGCAACGTTCCGGGCGCACCGTGCCGCACTTCCATGTCGGGGCTGGAGATCAGCGTACGCACCAGGTCCGGTGTTGCCGTGTAGCGAATGAAAATGGCGGGCGAAGCCTCGATGGGCAAACTCACACCCAGCAACGCGGTCAGCGAGGTGATGCCGGTTCCGGCAGCCAGCACGACCACATCGGCCGGGATCATGCCCGTGGCGGTCTCGATGCCGATCACCTGGGCGTCCCGGGTGGTAAAGCCCAGCACCCGGGTCTGCGTGAGTACCTGCGCGCCCTTCGCCACGGCACCGGCCACTAAGGCATGCGTCACGGCGACAGCGTCCAGCGCCCCTTCTTCGGCCACATACACCGCCTGGCGAGGCGGATGGTTGAGGTTCGGTTCAAGGTCAAGAATCTGCGACCGGGAAACCCGGTTCCCCGCGGCCATGTCTGCCGCAGCGTGCGGGGCTTCGTGCGGCGTCGTGCCATACGACAAAGCCCCTGCCCAGCGAATATTCAGGCCGGGCAATTGCGTTTCGAGTTGGCGGTACGCCTGCAGGGCCGCACCGCGCAAGGCCGCGATGGCGTCAGGCCCACGGTGCGAGGTGTTGAGCCAGGCGAACGACGTGCTCGTGACCCCCGAGGCGATATCACCCGCCTCAACCAACGTCACCGTCGCGCCTTTATCGGCCAGTTGATACGCCAGCGACGCCCCTACAATGCCCGCCCCAACAACCATCACCCGCTTGCCCAGACCCTGCCCCATATCACGCTCCCTTCTGTCGAACGGACAAGGGTACGACAGATAGCCCACATTTCGTATGCGTCTATCACCGGGTGCCTGAGCAGCCTGGATGCTCTGGAATGAGGATGCTCGCACCTTTGATAACGATCGGCACGCCCGGGTACACATTGAACGGTTCACTGGGCTGGCCATTGACGCTAACGCCTTTGACCTGGGAGCGGGTGTTGCCGGTGGCGATAAACCGGGCACCGCCAACCTCACAGGTGACCTGAACGTGTGCCGTTTGTTGAGACGGCAGGTGACGCACCAACGCGCTGAAGGCGAGGTTCACCGCCACCTTACCGACAACGGTCGGTTGCTGCGGGGCCAGCGGGTTCAGGACCGGTGTGACGTCGAGCCGATAAACCTGCTCCTGCTCCACGCGCTCAAGGGGTTTGACGATGATGGTTTTGCTTTGGCCGGGGCCCAGCATCAGTTTGAACGGGTAAGCAAATAACCGGGGCTGACTGACCAGCGTGATGGGCTCAAGGCGCTCATCGGCCAGTTCAACCCCAGGGTTGAGCAGGCGCGAGAGCGCAATCGACACGTACTCGTCGCGCTCGCCGTTGTTGGTGACGTCAACCGTGATGGGCGTGCTCCCGACACGCGCCACCTGGGGCTGAACATCAATCAGCGCGAACGCAGGCAGGGCCAGCGCAAGGCAACTCAGGGCGCTAAAAAAACGCGGAAAAAGGTATTTCATGGCAGCCCTCAAGGGTCGGTGATCACAGGTTCAAAGGTCAGCGACAACACGCCGCTGTAGGTACCCGCCGTTTCCTTGAAATTGCCCTCCGGTGGGTACGCCGACACCGTCAGGTTGTAGTAACCCGTCGTGTCTTGGTCGGGAGCGGGTCCAGGAGGGTTTTCAAACGCTGTCCCCTGCCCCACGGAAAGGGTTTTGGGCGCGCTGCCTTCTGCCGCAAGGTCCACTTTCGGTTGCTGGAACACTTGCGCTGCAGTGTCGTTATTGCGAATGCTCAAGGGCTCATCCAGGCGCACTCGGAACACCCCGGAGCTTGAGACAACCCGTAGGCGGGCCCGCACGTCGTAGGGGGTGTTCCAGCCACCCAACTGGGTCATTGCCAGACCTTGATCGAACCATCCGCCCTTGTCATCGGTCACCAGCAGTTTATGGCTGGGCCTCACAAAAGCACTGACATAGCTCTGAAGTTTGCCATGGAGAATAATGTCTGCCATCGCCAGGGACGGCAGTGCGGCCAAGCCCCACAGCAGGGCCACCCGTGCAGTTTTGTTCATGAACTACTCCTGTTGAAAACGAGCGGGCCTGTGGGCGGCCCGCTGGTAAATGACCACGCCGTAACCCACGCTGACCGACAGCGGTGCCGACTGCCCCTCTGCCCCGCGGCCTTGAACAATCACACGCTGCCTGGGCCGAAAGGTCACGCGCCAGACCTGGTTGCGGGTCGGCATGGACAATACTTTCAGGTTCATCCGGTATTTTTGCCCCGGTGCCAGCACCAACCTGGAGGGGGTTATCAGCAAGGTCGGGCGAGCCACTTCGCTGATCGCCATTGAGCGCTCGCTGATCGCACCGGGGTTGAGCACAAGGGTTTGCTCCACGTCCAGATACAAAGGCGTGTCGCCGATATTGTGGGCATACAGCTCGCCTTGAGGCTCATCCGGTGCAAATCGCAACTCCACACTCGACAGTTTCAGCACGCCGCTGGCCATGCTCTGCAGCGGCCACGCCAGCAGCCCTGCCACGATAATCATCAAGCCATGGTTCATCCGTTTAATCTCCCTTCAGGCGCTGTACGCACCTAAGGCTTGGCCACCACCGTAAAGGTCAGCACATCGCTGTAAGCCCCATCTTTGGCTTTTTTATCCGCAAAGGCGGTGAAGGTGGGAACAAAGCAGGTACGCCCCGTTGTACTGAGGGAGAACACCCGATTCTGAGGGTTGGGTAATACAACCGTGTCCGTGTTGTTGGCGAGCGATACGGTGTACGGCACGGTGTGCGTACTGTCCTCCAGGCTTCTGAGCCTGTAACTGCCACTTGTGGACAGGCCATTTGTGTTCGTCGCATTAATGATGAACTTTTGGTAGGCAACATGATTCGCCCAGGCGTAGTTGAAGCACAGTTGCTCCTGGGTCGAGGTAAAGGTTTTCACCGTTTCTTCGCCCCTGGACAACTCGCCCAGGTTCCAGTCCGGTGCGGTCAGGGTCAAAACCGTGTCCATAGGGGGCGGCGGCAATTCCGGGTTGATCACGATCTGGCACTTACCGTTCTTGGTGGCCGGGGACAGATAGGCCACTCCGGCGACTTCCCCCACGTCATCGCCCGCGGTGAAGTTACCGGCTCGCACGGCCAGGGCCGGCCAATCCTCAATGGAGATGTTATAAATGCTGAAGGTGACGGTGGCAGTGAACGGGGCCGTTTGCCTCCAACTGGTATTTTCAAGCGTCGTGCCGTGATACATCGTGTAACCCGCCCCGAAGTAAACGGCTTGAAAGCGCGTGCCATCGAGCTTTACATCATTGCTCACGCGAGTACTGCTCGAGAGCCGGCCATACCGGTCATAGGCGTAGAGCAGAATGCCCCGCGATTGCCAGGGGTACTTGCCGGAATGCCCTGCGCTTTGCTTGAAGTCGATACTCAGTTGCAGGCTGCTGGTGCCGTTGCCGTTATCCCGATAACTGCAGTTGCTGTAGCCGGTACTGAGGTCGCTGTAATCCAGAACAAAACCGGCCGCATTGACGGCAAACCCCATGCCGATGAAGAACAGCCCGCAATGAAGTGTGCGCAGGCTCCCGCGCAGCCTGTGCCGGCTCATGACCGCGGGCCCGGTTGCGGGCAACATGGGGTGAGCCTTCATTACAAACACTCCAGCGTCTGTGGCTGTTCATCGCGCATGAACTGCAGACGCTTACCGGCAAAGTGCTGGGGGGTGCCAGGGAACAGGGCCAGCTGGGTTCTTTTCTGCGAAGTTCCCTGCACAGCAACGTCCGAGAGCACCACGCGAACACTGCCGGTGTTCTCCAGCGTTATCCCCCCGGCCTCACAGCGATGCGTCAAGCCCGAGGTCTGCTTTGCGGGCGGCGGCATGTGCCGGATCAGTACGCCGTAACCGACAGACACCGACATCGGCGCGGTGATTTTGCTCTCGGGGGCATCGTCTACCTGCATGGCCCGCACGGGCAGGATGTACAGGCGGTACAGCGCTTCAGTGGCCGGTTCAGCCAGTGACTTGAGGTTGATGGCACGACTCTGGCCCGCGCCTAGCGTGAGTTTGTCCGGGCTGGCAAGCATGCCCGGGCGGTCGAGTTGATTAAGCGCCAGTTTGATCTCGGGTTCGATGCCCGGGTTCGTCACTTTCTGCAGGTTAATCGCCAGGTACAGCGGCGCATCACCGATGTTCTTCACATTCACCACGTACTCGTGGTTGTTGAAAACCTTAAGGGTGGCCGGCATGACCATCAACTCGCCCTCCGCCTGGGCCAGGCTTGAGCCGAGCGCGATTGCGCTCAGCCACATCGTAGTACGCAGGTTCATGACAGGGTTCTCATCGGGTATTCGGTTATTGACACAAGTAATGGCTGGGCTTGAGGGGCCGCGTCAGGTCGCAGGTGTATCGACGCCCCGCCCGCTCCACCGTCAGGTGCTTAAGCACCGCCTTGCTGGTGATCGAAAACAGGCCGTTCGGGTAAGCGTCATCGCCGGTCTCGATAATCTGGCCTGCCACGGGCTGGCCGTTGGCGTCCTGCAAAATGCCGCTGTAGACCATGTTGATGTCCACTTTGGCCTTGGCGCTGTACACCTGCCCCGGGTGAGCCCGCACAATGTTCGCGGGCACTTCAATGTTCATGTCCATGTTCTCGCTGTCACTCATCACACGGGCAAACGGCACATCGCCATACTGATTCAGAGGAACCGCATACGTCCCGCCGCCCGCCACGGGCTGACCCTCGACACGAAAGCCATACAGGCTTCCCGCAAGCTCGGGGGTTTGCAGCAGCATGGCGCTGCCATCATTGCTGTAGCGACCCAAGGCGATGCCGTCGGCGCTCGCCGCCACCATGCCGCGATAGTTAAAGTCGACGTTATTGGCGTAATCACTGTGGCCAACGTTAAGCGAGGCATCGCCTCGGGTACCCGAGCGGCTGCCATAAGCATTGACGCTGTTTTTGCCGTCACTGCGGTTGACGGTGACACCAGCCGACGACGAGCCATAGCTGTCTTCGAAGTCCTGGCGATAGTCGCCGGTCAATTGCGTTTTACCGCCGTACTGGGCGGCGCGCACGCTTGCTTGCGACGCATCCAGCGTCCAGGAAACGTTAACGTAAAAGGTGTAATCACCCTCGCCAGGCATAAAGCCACCCTTTTGCACGCCTGCGGAAATCGACGACCACAATCCGTTTGGCCGATAGTTCCAGCGCACTTCGGCCTGCTGGCGCTCACTGCGACTGAAGTGCTGATAGTTGTAAGCCAGCGTGACCCCCGCGATGTTCTTGCTGTACGAAAGGCTCGTGCTGGGGGCCCCGTAATAAAAGCGCGAGACACGGGTATTTTCATAGCGGCTGAGCATAAGGCTGCCCAACACCGGGTCATTCAGGTTCAGGTTCACATAGCCACCTGTGCCGTCCTCACCACTGAGTACACCCAGCGTCGGCGTAATGCTCACGGTACCGGCCGTGGTAGGCCGGGAAACGTTGACCTCCGAGGCCCACGCCGAGCGGTCACTGGACACTGCGGCGGCGTTCAAATAGAGCTGGCTCAAGTTGCGGCTCAAGGCAGCCTCAACCAGTTGCCCGCCCTGTTCCATGTCCTCACCGACCGTCATGCGCCAACTGTTGGCCGCCTCGCCGGTAAAGTTCAGGTTGTTGATGTCGCGGGTTTCCTGGTTCACCACACTCCCGTTGCGGTCCACCAGGCGAACTTCAATGGGGTAATACCCCCCAGGCAAGTCCATAAAACTGATTTCATTTCGCCCCAGAATGGCGGGACGCTTGAGAATCAGCCGACCGTTTCGATAAAACTCATAGTTACCTTCGGCCGTGGAAAACAGCACCAACGACCCTGCATCGCGACGGGCACGCAGATACCCCTGGCTACCGACCGTCATAAAGTGGTCAAAACCAGGTGACAACACCGTACTGACCGAGCCTGACCCGTAGTCGATACTGTTTTGCTTGCCGGCTCGCACGTAGGTATCGGCAAAGTTCTTTTGCAGATAAAAGGACGAAATCCCTTGATCGCGGCTGCTTTGCCCCAGGCTGCGAGTACGGTTGGCATACCAGTTCATATGGCCAAAACTGCGCCCAGGTAATCCGAACCAAGTGTTACCACTCAGGTTCATGGCACGATAACTGTCGGAAGAACCTCGAATATCCAGGGACTGATTATTGATCAAGCCCCATGTGGTATCAGGGACGAGATAGTCTTCTCGGGTATTACGAATACTTAATGTACGGCGGGCCTTGTCCAGCGTTACATAATGATCGGCTACCTGCAGGTCACAACCCTCCTTGCAGTGTGCGTGGTCAATGGCCAACAACACGGTCTCGATCGCCTTGCGGTCTTGAGGTGAAAGACCGTCGCCATCAAATGGCGGGGCGTCAAGCATCAGCGCATGATGCGCCGGGGAATAACGAATAAAACCGGGTATTATTTGGCTGTTATAAGTTGATACATAGCGCGCAGTATTATCCATTTCAACCGCACTAAAACCCGCAGGTATTCCATAGGAAATTTTAACGTCAGCGAGCGTTCGGGATGAAACAACTGCAATAAGACAAGCCGCCAGTATCTGCATCTGGAAAGGAATCTTATGCGGGCACATCCTGTTTATCCATTAATGGCAAAGAAGAGCCCCGCAAGGGGCTCTGTCGCTAAAAGCGGATTTAGATGCCTGAAGCAGCCACAGGCTCAAACAGCATGACCAGGTCACCGCTGTAGCTGCCGTTGGTGCTTGGGCCAGAGGCCGATTTAACAGGCGCGGTTGCGGTAATGTTCAAGTTATGAATTTCGTCAAAACCGCCATTACCGGTTGCCGTCTGAGTCACTTTCACCGGTGCGCCGAACACAACGGCACTGTCGCCACTGCCGTGGGTGATTTTGACGCCGGTTGAGGCCATTTCATAAGAACCGTTGGACAAGGTCAGCGGCTGAGCCAACGAAATGTTGAACTCACTGTTTTTGGTCCAGACACGGATAGGCAACGATTTAGAGAACGACTTTTGCGTGTAATCATCGAGCTCCAGCGCTTCGGTCGCGTACCAGGTAGAACCGTCTGGCTTGGACACAAACATGGCATCGTTAATTTGCGCCGTCAGGGTGATTTTTTTCGAAACCGATTGAGCATCTACCGGGGCGGCCTGTGCCAGGCCCGCCAATACAGCACTAAGACCCACGGCAATCAAAGCAACTTTAAAGTTCATTTTTATATCCAGTATCAAGAGAGAACAACCTGCCAACACCTTTCACCTGTTACACACGGTATTGTTGGCAATTCGATTATTAAACAGGCCGTTAAAGTGCCTGCCAAAATCATCGCAACAAAGTCACCCTGCAACAATGAGACGATTCTTAATCTGCCTTCATACGGGGGACTCAATCATGCCCCCCTGCAGGGGCGTTAAAACAGATTGGTCTTTTAAGAATCGTCTTATAGTCGGCTCTTTTGCTTGCCCTTTACACTATCGCCATGAGACTTAAGACGTATCTGCACCAGATTAACCCCATACTTTCCACCCCCCATGCGGCCCGTCGTTTATTACGTGTGTGTGCGGCGATTTTACTGCTGGGTATTCTGGGGGCGGTCTACAACTTCCTGCTGTTTACCTTCGACAATGAAATCTCCCAGCGGCGCGGTTACATGAGCACCGCCATTGCCGAAGCCCATACGTTTTTCACGACCCGCAAAGCATTACTGGAAAGTATCAGCCTGTCGGCTGCTCGCCGGGACAATGTGATTGTGGCGTCCAGTTCAGATGAAGAAACCCATCTGCGGCTGGGGCCGTCCTCTCAGACGCAGTGGAATATCTGGCTGACTCAACGCTTGCGCGACTATTTGAAGGCCAAACAGGTCAACCTGGTGTACGTCAGTACCGGGGACCATGCCGAGGTGACCCGGCTGTATAACGCCACCCCCGTCATGAGTGCATTTCCCCGGACCATTGCGCACCAGTTGCAAGCCTTGAAACAGGCCGGTGCCGCCGCCAGCGATGAACTGTGGCTGACAGAAGAAAACGGCCAGCACTCACGGCTGTATCTGTTTACCTGCCTGGATGACCGCGACCCGCAGTCCGGCTGGCTGGGGCTGGAAATGGATGCGGGTGAAGTCTCCAGAGCCTTGAGTGATCAAAGCGCTGGCGAATTCACGATGGTCAATTCCAAAGGCATGTTGCTGTTTTCCAACGGCCCGGCCGCCCCGCTGAGCGAAACCCTGTTGTCGGTGCCCGAACAGAACTATTTCGGCCTGATCGGCTCGGGCTGGTGGCCCGACCACGTTGTCATTGGAAAACAACTCAAATCGTCGGACTGGCAGCTAATTTACTCCATTGACTTGCGCTCGATCATGCTGGCCCTATGGCCTCAGTTAATCGGTGCCCTGGTGTTCTGCCTGCTCAGTATCAGCTTGGTAAGCCTGTTGACCCGCCGCCTGGAGCTGCGTTTTATCACCCCCACCATCAACCGCATCCAGGCGCTGGTCGAGAGCGAACTGTTCAGCCGCGACGTGATTCAGACGGCACCTGTTGCGCTGTGTGTGCTGCGCCGCACCGACGGTCGGGTCGTGCTGGAAAACACGCTCTGCGAATACTGGCTGGGGCACAGCGATCAACGGCAAACCCTCAGCCAGGGCTGGGTTCAACGGGCCTTCGAAAGTCTCAACCCGGCGCTCACCGATTACCTTGAAACTGCCGAGGGCCGGCATCTGTACGTAAGCTTTGCGCCCACGCGCTATAAAGGTGAAGACGTGCTGCTGTGCGCTTTCAGCGATATCAGCGCACGCACCCAGATTGAAGACACGCTGGAGCAGGCGCGGCAAACGGCCGATGCGGCCAACGAGGCCAAGACGCTGTTTCTGGCCACCATGAGCCACGAAATCCGCACGCCCCTGCATGGCGTACTGGGCACACTGGAGTTGCTGGGGCGTACTCGGCTCAACCCCCAGCAAAAAGACTACTTGCGCGCCATCGAAGGCTCCTCGGCCACCCTGTTGCAACTGATTTGCGATGTGCTGGATGTGTCGAAAATCGAGGCCGGGCAACTGGCGCTCGATCTCAGCGAGTTCTCGGTGCTGGGGCTGGCCCAGGAAGTGGTCCAGGGCTATGCCGCCGCCGCGCACAGCAAGGGCTTGCAACTGTACGCCTGCTATGACCCCGCACTGCCTGCCCGCGTCATCGGTGACGTTGTGCGGATCCGCCAGATCCTCAACAATCTGCTGAGCAACGCCGTGAAATTCACCGATGCGGGCCGAGTGGTGTTGCGCATCAGCCTGCAAAGCCGCGAAGGCGAGCGAGCCAGCCTGCTCTGGCAGGTCTCGGACACCGGCAAGGGTATCGCGCAAAACGCACAGGGCCTGATATTTGAGCCCTTCTACCAAACGCAGAGCACCATCAACAGCGTTGCGGGCACCGGCCTTGGCCTGCCCATTTGTCAACGCCTGACTCATTTGATGAACGGCACAATCCGCGTGGTCAGCGAGATGGGGCTGGGCAGCAGCTTTTCCCTCACACTGCCTCTGGAGGAACCCTCGGTCAGCGCCACGGCAAGCCCCTTGACCGGGCTGCTGCCTGAAATTATCCATGTGGTCTCACCAGTGCGTGAGCTGGCCCACTCGATGTGCGGCTGGCTTCGCAATTGGGGAGCCCGCGCGCAAATCGGCCACCCGCCCGGCCAGGGCGACACGGCGCACAGCGTACTCCTGGAGGTGCACCCCGGCCCCTTCGAACAAAGGCTCGCGCCGGAGTGGAACGGTCCGTTGGTGCTGGCCACCGGTGACGGCAGCCTGGAACCGCAGATCATGCAGGGCGGCTGGAAGGTCAGCCTCAATCACCTGCCGGCCCTCCACCAGGCAGTCTGTCAGGCACAGGGACTGCCCAGGATCCACACCTTTGGCCAGCCTGCCTGGCGAGAATTTCGCACGCTGCACCTGCATATCCTGGTGGCGGAGGATAACGTCATCAATCAGTTGATTTTGCGTGACCAACTGGAAGAACTCGGCTGCACCGTCGTGCTGGCCTGCGATGGTGAAGAGGCGCTGTCGCTGTGGCGCGACGGTCAATTCGACCTGCTGCTGACTGACGTCAACATGCCGGGGCTCAATGGTTACGAGCTGACACGTACATTACGCAGCCAGGGGTGTGAGGCTCCCATTATCGGGGCAACGGCCAACGCCATGCTCGGTGGCGAAGAACTGTGCCTGGCGGCGGGGATGAACCATTGCCTGATCAAGCCTTTTACCTTGCGGGCGTTATTTACCTACCTTGCGCCCTACGAAAGGCCCACTCATGAAGCCGTGTAGCGTTTTGATTGTCGAAGATCACCTCTTCCAGCAACGGTATGTGCAGAACCTGTTCAGCGAACTGGGGGATTTCTACGTGGAATGTGCGCAGGACGGAGCACAAGCCCTGGCCTGCCTGCGAAAGCGCCATTTCGATGTGGTATTGACCGACCTGCTCATGCCCAGCATGGATGGCGTGCAATTTATCAAGGGCCTGGCCACCTTGAACACGCGGCCGGCGCTGGCGATCATGAGTGCGGCCTCAAGGCGCATGTTAATGGCCGCAAGCCTGGTTGCACGCAATCTGCAGATCAATGTCATCGGGTTGATTTCCAAACCGGTGCGAGCCGCCGACCTGCGCCAACTGATCGACCAGTTCATGGCCTTGCAAAGGGCCACACCGTCGCCGACCGTGCCCGGGATCAATCGCGACACTGTGCTGGAAGCCCTGGACAGCCGCGCGCTACAGGCCTGGTTTCAACCCAAGAAAAACCTGGTCTACGGGCGCATCGTTGCCGCCGAAGCCCTGGCACGCTGGGTACACCCTGAGCATGGGGTACTGCTGCCCGGGGTGTTTTTACCCGCCATCAACACCTTTAATCTGCAAGAACCGTTGTTATGGCTCATGCTGGAGCAAGCAATCACGGCCCAGGCCCAATGGCGCAAGCAAGGCTATGACATTCCCGTCTCCATCAACTTGCCCACGCACCTGCTCAACAGCGACGACCTGCCCGACCGGATCTACGCGTTCGTTCTCAGCCATCAGGGGGTTCCGGCCGCCCTCTGTTTTGAACTGATGGAGTGTTCCAAACCGCAACACATCAGCAACTATTACGCAGGTGCATGCCGGTTGCGGATCAAAGGTTTCGGGCTGTCCCAGGATGATTTCGGCAAGGGTTACAGCTCTTACATCAACCTGGTGTCAACGCCATTTACCGAGCTGAAGATCGACCGGGAACTGGTTCAGGGTTGTAACGACAATGAGGAACTGGCGCAGGCCCTGATCAGCATCGTGGGCCTTGGCCGGCAACTGGGCTTGACCGTCGTGGCTGAAGGGGTAGAAACCGCACAAGAACTGGCGCTGTTGCGCCGAATCAATTGCACTCAGGTACAAGGCTTTTTAATATCAGCGGCGGTCAGCGCCACGGCGTTCCAACACCTGCTGACCCATGATGGTCCGGCTAACGCCTATTAACGGTGGGAGCCCATTGGTACAGCCTCTCAACTCTCCAGAGACGGGAATTGCACGATGAATCACCGCAATACCCTGCTCGATAAACTGGCCAGCAGCTCTCTTCGCCTGAATATCGGGCTGGCGGTGCTCTTCGGTCTCGCACTGCTGCTGATCGGGCTGTGCTACTGGGGCGTGTATCGCATGGCCCAGGAGCGAGAGGCCACCGTGAAATTCCACTTCACCCGGTTGATGGAAAATATTCGCGAACAGGACGCCTTTCTCACCACCGTGTCGCGCAAAAGCGCCGCCGGGCAATTGCTCGATTCCTACCGGGTGCCCGTGATGGTGCAACGGTCTGCGGCCGATAAAACCGGCACGGTGTATGAAGAGTTCGAGCATTCGTTTTCCCTGCCCTTTAGCGTGAAAATCAACCCGGCCAACATTGCTGCCCCGCAACACACCAAGGTTTCTTCCCTGGGGGCAAACCTGGCCAACTACTACAGCGCATTCTGGTCGGCTTCGCACTATCAGTCGCCCCAGGTGTTGCTGTTCAACCTGCCGGATAACTTTGATATCAGCGTGCCTGCTATGGGCCGCCTGCGCGGTACCCTCGCGCTTCAGCAAGACGATTTCACCCAGGTCGTCCAGCGGGTTCGGCAAAGCCTGCGCGAGAACCACCTCGAACCGTTGGACAATCAGGTGCACTGGGCACGCTACGACGCCGACCCGGATGGCAGTGGCTCTGCCAGTATTCTGGGCTATATCAACATCGACCTGTCCGCCACACCGCTGCACATTTCAGGTGCCAGCCCTTGGGTGGTGATTGCATCGCTGTTGAACCTGGATCAAGTCAACGACATTGAGCGCATCATGAAGCGCTCCACTTATGACCACTTCAGCCTGATCGCCCCTTCCGGCGAAGCGCTGGTCGGTTCTTCGGCGTGGGCTAACGGGTTGCATGAAGGGCTGAACCTGAGCCGCGACGGGCTGGTGTTTCGCGTGACCAGCCCGGGCGTGCAGCCTTGGGTCGGCCTCTATGTCATTCGCTATAAAAACTTTCTGGACTATGCCTTCTGGCCGTTGTTGGGTTTGATCGCGCTGATGCTGGCCGGGCTGGGGGGCGGCTGGGCGTTTAATCGCTGGTATCAGCGGCACGTCGTACTGCCCGCCCACCGGGCCCTTGACGAGATTGCCGAGAGCGAGGCCTTCAGCCGGGCCGTGATCGATACGGCTCCCACCGGCTTGTGCGTGGTGCGCTGCAGCGATTACACCGTGTTGCTGGAAAACCAGTTGGCCCGGCAGTCGCACGGCACCGCCAAGCTGGTGGCGGCTCTGCATCAGCAACACGATCTGGTGGAACAGGGGCACACCGACCTGGAGGTTGAGGGTCGCCACTGGCACGTGGGCTTTGTCTTTACCCGTTACCAGGGCCAGGACGCGTGGCTGTGCGCCTTTAATGATGTGACCCGGCACATCGAAGACGCCGCCACCCTGCACGAAGCGCGGCTGGCCGCCGACTCCGCCAATGAAGCCAAAACCCGATTTCTGGCAACCATGAGCCATGAAATCCGCACACCGCTGTACGGGGTGCTGGGCACTCTGGAGCTCATGGGGCTGACCACCCTGGATCAGCGCCAGCAACACTACCTGCACACCATTCAGCGGTCTTCGGCCACTTTGTTCCAGTTGATCAGCGATGTGCTGGATGTGTCGAAAATTGAATCCGGGCAAATGACCATCGACGTGCTCGACTTTTGCCCGCTGGAAATCACCGAAATGACCCTCAGCACTTACAGTGCGTTCGCCCAGGCCAAGGGCCTGCAACTGTATGCCTGCATTGATGCCGGCTTGCCAGACCGGGTGCTGGGCGATGCGTTGCGCATCCGTCAGATCCTCAACAACCTGCTGAGCAACGCGATCAAGTTCACGGACAGTGGCCGGGTCGTGCTGCGCGTTCGGGTTCTGGAACAGAACAGCGAATACAGCCACCTGGAATGGCAAGTCAGTGACTCGGGGGTGGGTATTTCCCAGGCCCAACACGTTCACCTGTTCGACCCGTTCTACCAGGTACGCGATGCCACTAGCGAAGGCGGCGCAGGCCTGGGCCTGTCCATTTGCCATCGGCTGTGCGCGTTAATGGACGGCCAGCTTCATGTGGTCAGCGAGCCAGGGCTGGGCAGCAGCTTTATCCTGCAATTGAAACTCCCCCGCGCGCCCGGAACCCTGGCCGATTGCCCACCCGTGGAGCCTCGTAGCGCCGCCGTCTATGTCCGCTCTCCCGCCCCGGAACTGACCCGGCACGTCTGCGCCTGGCTCAATCGGCTGGGCGTCGAAGCCCGCCCCTTGGGCAGCGACGGGCGCGACATCGACGACTCGACGCTGCTGGTCGACATGCTGGCAACCCGCCAACCCTGGCCAGGCCCCCGGATCAACGCGATCCCGGACGGGTGCAACCCGCCCGAATACGGCGCGGATGGCTGGGAAGTCGATGCCTATGATGTGCGGGCGATCGCCAGGGCGGTCGGTTATGCGCTACATGGCCACGACACCGCGACCGCGACCGCGCTGTCAAATACCCGGCAACCGCTCAACCTGCGGATTCTGGTGGCCGAAGACAACCCCATCAACCAGGCGATCATCAAGGAACAATTGCAGGCCCTGGGCTGCTCGGTCACGACGGCCTTCAATGGCGAACAGGCACTCGCATTGTGGTTGCCCGGCGCGTATGACCTGGTGCTGACAGACGTCAACATGCCCCTCCTCAACGGCTATGAGTTGACGCAGGCCTTGCGTCTGCATGACTGCGACTTGCCCGTGATCGGCATCACGGCCAACGCCATGCGCGAAGAAGGCGAGCGTTGCGCGGCCGTCGGCATGAACGCCTGGATGGTCAAACCGCTGAACCTGCACACGCTGCGGGCCCAACTGGTGAAATATGGCGCGCCGACCCTGGCATTGCCCGTCACCGAGGCGACCGTTGCCAGCGCCACGGGCACCGACCTGCTGCCGTTATCGGCGGCCATGCGCGCACTGTTTATCACCACCCTGCGCGATGACCTGCAAAAGACCCGGGCAGCGCTGGACAGCGGCGATGGCGGTGCTCTGGCAAACCTGATGCACAGCATGGCGGGAGCCCTGGGCGCGGTTCAGGCCTCGGTGCTGGCCACCGTGTGCGCCGATCTGGAATGCCGCCTCGCCGGGCACGACATCACCCCTCCACTGGCGCGGGAGGTACTGCACGTGCAAGCGCGTCTTGAAGCATTGCTGAACGCACAGGAGGCTTTGGACTCGTGAAGCTTCCTACCGATTCGCCTCCTCTTTCAAGGACGATGAACCATGCACAAACTTAATGTTGTTATCGCCGACGATCATCCGATTGTGCTGTTGGGTGTGCGTGAACTGGTAGAGCGCGACGGGCGCTTCGACGTGGTTGGCGAGGCGGTGTGCTCCAACGAACTGGTGCACCTGCTGACGCAGCAACCGGTGGACCTGATCATCACTGACTTCAATATGCCGGCCTTGTCCCCCTACGGCGACGGGCTAAAACTGGTGGAGTATTTGCAACGGTATTACCCCGCCGTGCAAATCCTGGTGTTGACCATGATCTCAAGCTCCCTGATCCTCACACGCCTGCATGAATTGGGCGTGGCCGGCGTGATTCAAAAAAGCCATTTGCATGAAGAAGTCGAACGCGCGCTTAACGCCATCTACTGCGGCACGCCCTATCAGAGCGCCAGGCCCACACCCACTTCGGTCATAGAGACCCACGACGCTCTGGATCAACGCTTTGCCAGCCTGTCCCCCAAGGAATACGAAATACTGCGCCTGTTTGTGGCCGGCCAGAGTGTCAGTGACATTGCCCGCGGGCAAAACAGAAGCATTAAAACCATCAGCGCCCAAAAAGTGTCGGCCATGCGCAAGCTGGAAGTGACAAGCGACCAGAGTCTGGTCGCTTATTGCCTGGCGCATCATATTTTTGGCTAGTGCGCATGGGGCTCATCGCCCAACCCCTAGAAGGTTTTCTTGAAGACTTTACCGCCCTTCATAATCAGCCCGAGGTTCTTCTCGGGATCTTCCAGAAACGCCAGGCTGTGTGTGGGATCGCCGTCAACCACCAGCAAGTCAGCCAGGGCACCGGCTTCGAGGCGGCCCAGTGTGCCCGGGTAAGGGTTGCGCGCACCCGACAGGCCCAACAAGGCAGCGTTGTGCTGCGTCGCCATGTTCAGCACGTCATGGGCCGCATAGAAACGCGTCAACTTGGCCAGTTGCCGGCCTTGGGTCACGGTTTTTTCCGGGTTGAACAGCACATCCGTGCCCCAGGCGGTCTTGATGTTGAAACGCTGCGCCATTTCATAAGCCCGCGCGGTACCTTCGGCCACCACTCGCTGGGATTCACGTCGCGCGGCGTCGGGGTAAACGTTGGCGTCTTCGTCCTGCAGGAACGGCTGAAGGCTCCACCAAATGCCGTTATCGGCCATCATGCGCACGGTGTCTTCATCCGCCAGCTGACCATGCTCAATGGATTTAACCCCCGCTCTGATGGCCCGCTGAATACTGCGAGGCGTGTACGCATGCACCAGCACATAGGTCCCCCAGTCGGCAGCGGCCTCGACTGCCATTCTCAGTTCGGCCTCCAAAAACTGTGTGCTGTCGAGCGGGTCGTGCATGGACGCCACACCGCCGCCGGCCATCAACTTGATTTGAGAAGCCCCAAGCATCAGTTGCTCGCGGGTGCGCCTGAGCACTTCGGCTTCGCCGTCTGCAATCGCGGTTGCGCCAATTTGCTCACTGAAGTTCAGGCTGTGCAGCGCGGTGCGCGGCACTTCGCTGCGCAGACGGAAGTCACCGTGGCCCGAGGTTTGAGAAATCATCGCCCCCGAGGGGTAAATACGCGGGCCATTGACAATGCCCTGATCAATGGCCCGCTTCAGAGCAAACGAAGGCCCGCCGGGGTCACGCACCGTGGTAAAGCCACGCATCAAGGTCTTTTCCGCTTCGCGCCCGGCGGTCAAATGCACAAAACCCGGATCGGCCGTCATCGCGTCCATTTGCGTGATCCCGGCCAGCGTCGTATGCCAGTGGGCATCAATCAGCCCCGGCATGACCACCCGCTGCCCACAATCAATCACCACGGCCCCGTCTACCGGCGTATTGACCGGCAACACGGCGTCAATCAGCCCGTCTTTGATCAGCAGCGTCACGCGGTCATTGAGCACCGCCGTGCCATCGAACAGGCGCATATTGGTCAACAGGATTGGCCGGGCGGCCATCTCGGTTGCACTGCCCTGCCCCGCCACCGCCGCCAGCTTCGAGCCTGGGCGCGGAGCCCCGGCAGCGTTCGCGCTGGCATAGAAGTCACGCTTGGAGAGATCCACCATCATGCGTTCGTGAAAGTGCTGTATGTCCGGCGAACTGCACGTACACGTGCCCAACGCCTCAAGTTCAACAGGGTCGTGGGGGATATAACGCAAAGAGGCAGGCATAAAACTCCCTATGAAACGTGCTTATTCAAAAAGGCCAGCATAGTTCACTTTCTTAATTCCGTTAAACAAGGCCTTGCCTACAGGCGACAGGGATCGGTTAAAAACCAGCGCGCCCAAGGCGCGCTCACCCTGAGGCGCTGCCGGTAGTGTTACCCGGGGCTCATGTACACGCATTTACTACCCGGATAACATTGACTGGCGATCACAAAGACTCGCTCAGGCTCAGAACCCACATCGCGCGGCTGCCAAGGCATTGGGAGTGCCTCGCGCACGGCATGCTCGCGCGAGCAAGCGCCGTAACACCGCTGGGGTTTATAGGCGCTTACCAAGGAACAGATATTGAACGAACACACATTGTCCATGCGCCTGGAGCATGTGGCGGCGCAGGTGCCCGCCGGTGCGCGGCTGGCAGACATCGGCTCGGATCACGGCTATTTGCCCGTGGCGCTGGTGCGCCGTGGGGCCATTCTTGCGGCAGTGGCGGGCGAGGTGGCCCTGGCACCGTTTAACGCGGCCATGCGCACCGTGCGCGAAAACAATCTGGACGCGCAGATTACCGTGCGGCGGGCCGACGGCCTGGCGGCGATTCAGGCGCCAGACGGGATCACGGCGGTGACAGTCTGCGGCATGGGGGGCGAGACCATTCGCGACATCCTCGAGCGCGGCAAGGCGCACCTGAGTGGCCGCGAGCGTCTGATTCTGCAACCCAACGGCGGCGAGCAGCCGTTACGTCAATGGCTGATGCATAACCAATACCGCATCCTTTACGAGGCGGTGCTGCGCGAACACCGGTTTGATTATGAAATCATCGTGGCCGAACGCGGTGAACCGTTGAGGTACACCGCTGAAGAGCTCTACTTCGGCCCGTTACTGCTGCAGGCCCGTAGCCAGGCCTTTTTACTCAAATGGCAGCACCGGCTGCGTTTGAAGCAACAAACCCTGGACCAGTTTGCGCAGATGGCCCGGCCGGTGCCTGAGGAAAAAGTACACGCCCTTACCCGCCAGGTTCAATGGATTAGCGCACTGCTCGCCCGCCGTGAGTGCGACCCGGCCCATTAAACGGGGCTGGGGGGCTGCGCGGTGGCCCGAGCGTCGCGGGCCGTCACGCCTTTGTCTTCCAGCAAACGCACAAAACTGCTCAGGTTGCGCGACACCGCCCCGCGCCGCCATACCAGCCAAGTGGTCAGGTAACGGAACTCGGCGGCCAGCGGCCAGATGCTGACCGTTGTGCACCCCGGCATGCTTTGCAACATGCTGCGGGGCATCAGGGCCAGCCCCGCTCCGGCGCTGACGCAAGCCAGCATGCCGTGGTAAGACTCCATTTCAAAGATTTTGCCGGGCACCGCAGCATCGGCGTTGAACCACTTTTCAAAGTGGTGACGGTACGAGCAGTTAGCCCGGAAGGCATAGATATTCTCGCCATTGACATCCGATGCACACTGAATCGGCCCATGATGGCGCGGCGCGATAACGACCATTTCTTCCTCAAACACCGGTACGCCCTCCAGCACAGGGTGCAACACCGGGCCGTCAACGAACGAAGCCACCAGCCGCCCGGAAAGCACGCCCTCGATCATGGCCCCGGACGGTCCCGTCGACAGGTCCAGGTCCACTTTGGGGTGTTGCTGGTTGTAGGCCGCCAGCAGCCCGGGGATACGCACGGCCGCCGTGCTTTCCAGCGACCCCAGGGGAAAGGCACCTTGAGGCGCTTCACCCGCCACCGTCGCCCGGGCTTCCTGCACGAGGTCGAGAATGCGCCGCGCGTAATCCAGGAAACTCCAGCCCGCCGGCGACAGGCGCAGGCGGCTTTTCTCGCGGATAAACAGATCGACGCCCAAATCCTCTTCGAGCTGCTTGATCCGCGTTGTCAGGTTGGAAGGCACCCGATGGATCCGGGCTGCGGCGGCGCTGATGCTGCCGTGGTCGACCACTGCGGTAAAAATCTCCAGTTGCACCAGATCCATAGCCATTCTCCAATCGTGAAAGAAACCCTCTTTATTATTCAGTTTAAAGAAAATATTTGCCACCCTACTCTGTGCCCATCAACTCACCCAGCAGGACGATGCCATGAGCCCGATTTCCAGCCAGACCCACGCCATCTCAATCAACCCGACCACGGGCGAACAGATTGGCCAGTACCCGTTTGAATCCGCCGAGGCGCTGGACGCCGCCCTCACACGGGCGGCCGAGGGCTTTAAAACCTGGAAACGCAAACCGCTGCAAGAGCGCTCGGCGGCAATGGTCAAGCTGGCCAGCGTGCTGCGTGAAAACGCTGAAGCCATGGCAACCATGATCACCCAGGAAATGGGCAAGCCCATCACCCAGGCCCGTGGCGAAATCGAGAAATGCGCCAAAATGTGCGAGTGGTACGCGGAAAACGGCCCGGCCATGCTGGACGCCGAACCCACCCAGGTGGAAGGCGGCAAGGCCCGCATTGAATACCGCCCGCTCGGCCCGGTTCTGGCCGTCATGCCGTGGAACTTCCCGATCTGGCAAGTGCTGCGCGGCGCGGTGCCGGTGATGCTGGCCGGCAACACCTACGTGCTCAAACACGCACCGAACGTGATGGGCAGCGCGTACCTGATTCGTGACGCCTTCATCCGCGCCGGTTTTGCCGAGGGCGTATTTGAGGTCATCAACGTCACCGCCGAGGGCGTGTCGAGCGCCATTGCCGACCCGCGCATTGCTGCTGTCACGCTGACCGGCAGCGTGCGCGCCGGTATGGCCATTGGCTCCCAGGCAGGTGCGGCACTGAAGAAGTGCGTACTGGAACTGGGCGGCTCCGACCCGTTCATTGTGCTCAATGACGCCGACCTGGACGCCGCCGTGCAAGCGGCCGTGATCGGTCGCTACCAGAACTCGGGCCAAGTCTGCGCGGCCGCCAAGCGTTTGATTATCGAAAAAGGCGTTGTCGAGGCCTTCACTCAGAAATTCGTCGAAGCCACCCGCAAGCTGGTCGTGGGCGACCCGCTGTCCAGCGCCACCTATATCGGCCCGATGGCGCGCTTCGACCTGCGCGATGAACTGGACCGCCAAGTCATCGACACCCTGGAACAAGGCGCGACGCTGCTGCTCGGCGGTGGCAAGGCACAAGGGCCGGGCAACTTCTATGAGCCCACGGTGCTGGCCAATGTGACTGAAACAATGACCGCATTTAAACAGGAGTTGTTCGGCCCGGTGGCATCGATCATCACCGCCGACGACTGCGCCCATGCCGTGGCGTTGGCCAACAACAGCGATTTCGGCCTGACAGCCACGATCTACACGGCCAACGTCGACCTGGCCCAGCAACTGACCGCTGAGCTGGAAACCGGCGGCGTGTTTATCAACGGCTACTCGGCCAGCGATCCCCGCGTATCGTTCGGCGGCGTGAAGAAAAGCGGTTTTGGCCGTGAGCTGTCGCACTTTGGCGTACGCGAATTCTGCAACGCACAAACCGTGTGGCTGGACCGTCACTGATTGAACCCGCAACCCTGAACACCCTGTGACTGTTCACCCTGCCGGGCTCAACCCGGCGGGGTGTTTTTTTTGGGCGTTCGTGGGCCTGTGGGCCCGCACCCATACAGGGCGCGAGCGTTGGCTCAATCCTCCAGCAAGTTGCCCCTCAAGGTTGTGCTGCTGTAGCGCTCGCGCAAGCGGCCGCGACGCTGAAGCTCCGGCGATACCCAGTCGGCAAACTCTTCAAAGCAACCCGGCGTGTAGGTGGCCGCAAGCATGAAGCCATCAGCACCGCCGTCGTCCATGTAGTGCTCGATCTGGTCGGCAATGTCCACCGCCGTGCCAACCGCAACCGGCATGCCCATGCCCATCGCGTAGATCAACGCTGCTTCGCGTACTGTCACCGGTGCGCCGCCCTTGGCGTAGATGATCGATTCAAACAGGCCCTGAATGCCTGGAATGGCAATGTCCTGCACGATGTCATCCAACGAATACGTGGAAAAATCCGGACCAAAATGCCCGGAAATCCACGCCAACGCGCCTTCCAGCGGAATATTGGCTTTCAGTTGCTCGTACTTGTCCTCGGCTTCGCTGCGCGTGCGGCCCACCACCGTTTGCAAGCCGTAAATCAGTTTCACGCCCTTGGCCGAACGCCCGAACTTGCCTTCACGTTCACGCATGTCGTCGTGGTATTCACGCATGCGTTTCACGTTGGGATGCACGGCGAAAATAGCCTCGGCATGCTGGGCCGCAAAGTCCCGCCCGCGATCCGATGACCCGGCCTGCCACAGCACCGGCCGCCCTTGGGGCGAAGGGCTGACAAAGGGCCGCGCACGGGAACTGAAGTAGCGCCCCTGGTGAATCACTTCCTTGATTTTGGCAGGGTCGGCATAAATGCCGCTGGCCTTGTCCGCGATAATCGCGCCCGGCTCCCAGGCGTCCCAGTACTTGTAGCAAAGCTCCAGGTACTCCTGCATTTTCTCGTAGCGGTCTTCGCGCTGGCTCATGTCAGCACCGTAAGCGTCCCACTCGCTTTTCGAATAGGAACTGACGACGTTCCATGCCACGCGCCCTTGCGACAAGTGATCCAAGCTCGACAGCCGCCGTACCAGCGAATACGGGTGTTCGAACGCGGTAGACAGGGTCACGCCGATACCCAGATGGCGTGTTGCACGCGCCATGATCGGCACCAAGGTGGACGGCTCATGCGTGGGGAATTGCACCGCGTACTTCACAGTGGCATCAGAGCTGCCTTCGTAGTTGTTGTACGGGGCCAGCTCATCGGCGATAAACGCGCCGGTGAAAAAGCCGCGCTCCATGGTCCGCGCCATGTGTTCCCAGTAGGCCGGCGTGCGCCAGTCCCAGTTGACCTTGTCTTGCGCATGCCGCCACATCCCGGTGGCGTGGCTGTTCACGCCGTGCTGGATAAAGCCCAGCAACTGCGCTTTGGATTTTACGTTGGCCATTGTGTTTACACCTTAAAGGACAGAAAGGGGTGGCCGCTCAGTTGAGCAATGCCCGCTGACGCTCGCGTTCACGCACGAGCGGGATGACGTCACGGCCGAATTCCAGCAACTCATCGTCGTAATGCAGAAACCCCACCAGCACCATGTCCACGCCCACGGCCTGCAACGCGTCAATACGCTCGGCAATCTGCTCGGGCGTGCCGATCAGGCCGGTTTTGAAGCCGTCGTTGAACTGAATCAGGTCCTCAAAACTGGAGTCGACCCACATGCCTTTTTTATCCGCCGTCGACTGGCCCGCCTGGCGCACATTACGGCGAAAACGCTCTACCACGTCGGTGTCGGCATGCTCGATGATCGACGCCAGCACCTGCCGCGCCTCGTCCTCCGTCGGCCGGGCAATGACGAATGCGTTAACCGCAAACTGCACCGTGCGCCCTTGCTCAGTGGCCAGGGCGCGCACGTCGGCCACGTGTTCAGCGATGGCCGACAACGGCGCACCGTTCATAAAGTAGTAATCGCTGTGCCGGGCCGCCATTTGCCGTGCCGCAGCGGAATTGCCGCCCTGAAACACCGCAATGGCACCCTCCCGTGCAGGTTTTGGGCGAAAGTCGGCCTCGCGAACCCGGAAGAAGTCACCGGCAAAGTTCGCCTTGCCTTCAGCCCACGTTGCCCGCAGCACCTGGATAAATTCCTCGGTGCGACGGTAACGCTCGCCATGCTCAAGCCAGGGTTCGCCGAGGGCGGTGTATTCGTCTTTCAACCAACCACTGACCACATTGATCGCCGCCCGCCCCTGGCTGATTTCATCCAGGGTGATGAGTTGTTTGGCCACCACCGCCGGATGGGCCAGGCCCGTCGCAACCGCGACGATGGGCACCAGGGTTTCAGTGGTGGCGGCGATAGCGGCAGCCATGACCATGGAATCGTAAGTGCCTTCATCCCCTTCCAGCGACGAGACAAACCGTGTCGCCAACAAGCTGTAGGTGAAACCATGCTGTTCGGCGATGCGCGCATAGCGCTGGTTCGCCGCAAAGCTGCCACCGGTACGGTTGGCAATGCGCGTGGCGACCAGCGAGGTGCCCAGGTTCGGGGCCCAGTAGCCAAATTCAATCGCCATGTTCAGCCCTCATCCGCCGAGCGCTGCTCGATGATAAACGCGATGATCACGCCCACGGCCGCCGCAAGGCCGGCAAAGGGCACCAGGTACCAAAAGATCGGCGCAACGGTGAGCAGGTAAATCAGCACGATCGAGCCGATGATGCTGTTGAGTACCTTGAAGTTGATACGCGTGTAGGACGCCCAGTCGTAAGACTCTTCAGCGGCGCTGTCCATTTCTCGCGACGCGCGCTGAATGCCGTCAAACACGTAATACAGATAAACCACCGAGATCAGCACAGCGAGCAGCGCCGCAACTATGGCGTAAGTCATGGGAATGGACTCCGTAGGGTTCAGGAAGCGTTGCTGATGCGTTGGTCAACGTCGTTATTGGCTTCAAGTTGCCGGGCGTAGGCCTGGAAATCGAAGGTTCGCGTGTTCAACAACCCCAGGGTGATGGGCACGATGGCGCTGACACCGGTGATGGTCAGAATGCCCGCCAGTTCGCCGTAGAAGTAGCGCACGCTCATGCCAATGGCCACCGCCAGAATGATCCCCCAACTGAAGCCCGCCGCCGTGGTGCGACGCCAGGTGATCGCCAATAACAACGGCACCAGAATCGAAGCATTCAGCGATTGCGCCAGGAGCACCAGGCTGACGAAGTCCCAACCAGACATCACGATGATCCCGGCCACAATGCCGAACAGCACGATGCTCAACTTGGTCAAGGTGAACAGGGCTTTGCCGCCCAGGCGTGGAAACAGCGGCATCAACACGTTCACCGACACCAGTGAAGAAATCGCCGAGAACGCGCCGTCAATGCTCGAATAACTGCAGTTGAGTACCACAAACACGTACAGCGCGACGATCACAGCCGGCAAGCCGATATGGGAGATGATGTACGGGCCGATGGAAGCTGAGTCGCCGCCAATGTCCGCCAGGCTGACGCCGTAGCCCAGGCCGATCAGCCCCAAAATGCCGGCGATGATCGGGATCGGATAAAACAGTGCACCGCCCCAGATAAAGGTGCGCGACAGGTGGCGCGGCTTCACCGCCCAGGCTTTCTGCCAGAAGCTCTGGTCCGACACGGAAGCGCCCAGCAGGCCCAGCGCCAGCGTCAGGCCGAACGCAGCGGCGGCTTCATGATTGAAAATGCTCAAGTACTCGGGGTTCTTGCTGGCCAGCGAATCGAACACCCACTCCGGGCCGCCGATGGTTGCCAGGGCGAACAGCACAATCACGGCCAGCGGCACCAGGATCAACAAGGTATTGATGGTGCCGGTGATGGCCGACGTCCACAGGCCGCCCAGGTACGAATACACCGTGACAATCACCAGCACCACCGCCAGCACGGCCGCCGGTTTCAGGTCGAACACCGCGCTGGTGACCAGCACCGTGCCCTTGAGGTTGATCAGGATCGAGAACAGCAGCGCCAACAACATGATCACGGTGGCGATGGCCGCTGCGAAACCGGATGACAGCCGGCTACGGATGTAATCGGGAATGGTGTAACCGTTGGGCACCACTTTGCGCAGGCGCAAGGCCAGCGGGGCAAGCAAAATAATGGCAATCCCGTTGGGAATGGTGAACCACAGCAGCCCGGACAAGCCCCAGGTGTAAGCAGACGCCGCCGACATCACAATGGCCATGGACCAGGTCCACACCGCAATCACCGCACCCACACTGAAACCCAAGCCGACCTTGCGGTTGGCGATGATGTAATCCTTAGTGTTGCGCACCAGTTTCAAACGAACGGTGATCGCAATAATCGTCAGGAATATCCCTAATCCGACAATAAGCGCCCACCCAAGGGTGGGTGAAAGAAATTGAGTTTCCTGAAGCATGATGTTTACTCAGTGGCGCCCCAACGAAGTTCCAGATGCGGAACAGTGAGCGGCAAGTATGCTCAGCCCTTACATCACCTCAAAGTAACGTTTAACACTATCGTTATATTGATTTACAAACATGAACTTCAATGGGCACATTATTTATAAGGCTTCTTTTTATTCCACCTTTCCATTAATAAACAGCCACGCGCACGCCTTCAGACGGGGGCTGAATACCAATAAAAAGATACGTACTGCATCAAGATTCATGCCGGCACGAGTGCGCTCGCAGCCTTTTAAAACATCAAAAGATCACGAGCGCGCTCGCGCCGACCATCACTTTAAAGTTGGCGTCAGTGACACTACACTTCCATAACAGGCAAACTTGCTACAGCAAACGATTTAACCGCTTAACGAACTTCAAACTTCTCCAACACTTCCGGCAACGGATCAAGGCCAAGTCCCGGCCCTGTCGGAACCGTCAAGTAACCGTCCACCGGGGTCATCGCCGGGCCGTACAGTTCCACATCAAAGTCACAATACAAACGCTCGAACACCGGCAAGGTGCGGGTCGCTGCCTGCAGGTGCAACGTGGCGACCTGGCCAGGGCCAAACAATGCACAGTGCGGTACAAATTCCACCGCACTGGCCTCGCACAGGCTGCGAATTTTCAGCAGCTCCGTCACCCCGCCGGTTTTGGCCACGTCCGGTTGTGCGATATCAATGGCCCCCAGGTCGATCATGGCTTTGAAGTCGTACAGGCTGCCGGCGTTCTCTCCGGCGGCAATGCGCTGCAACCCCCGCTGACGAATCGCCGCCAGGCCTGCGTAGTTTTCCGGCGGCCACACCGGCTCTTCAAACCAGAGCAACTCCAGGTCAGCCAGGCGCTCGCAGATGTTCAAGGCCTGAGGCACCGTCCATGGGCAGTTGGTGTCGAGCATCACTTGGGCCTTGCCCTGCGCCGCGTTGCAGGCCGCACGGATGATCACGGGGTCGATTTCATGCAATTTGATATAGCGGTAACCCCGCTCGATGGTCTGCGCCACCACCCGCTCCACTTCCTGGCTGGAACCGTAGCGCAACAGGCTGGCGTACACCGGCAGGCGCTCGGCACATGCGCCGCCGAGCAACTCCGCCAAGGGCTGGCCCGCACGCTTGCCCAGCAGGTCCCACAAGGCGATGTCCACAGCGCTAATGCCATACATGATGGAACCGACACGGCCAAAGTTATGCAGGTTGAATTCCAGATCATGCTTGATTGCGCTGATCTGGCGCGCATCCCGGCCCACCACCAACGGCAAGACCCGGGTGTCGATCAGGGCCTTTAGCGCTCGGTCTTCACTGCGGGAAAACGCTTCGCCCCACCCCACCAGGCCGTCTTCGGTTTCCAGACGCACAAGCAGGGTGTCGAATTGGTTGGGCGGCACACCGCCCCAGCTCCACGGCGGTGTGCCGTCCAGCTGGAAAGGCAGCGACAACAGGATGGTTTCAGCTTTTACGATACGCATGAGAAACAGGCCTCAGACAAAAGGGCGATTACACCGTGTGATGGGGAAGCCACAGCGACAGCTGCGGGAAAAACGTCAGCAGCATCAGAATCACTGCGTAAGCGACCATGAACGGGCCGAGTTCAGCGGTCAGCCGGCTGGATGGAATCTTGGCCACGGCGCTGGTGACAAACAGCAACCCGCCCACCGGCGGCGTCACCATGCCCATCGACAGGTTGACGATGACAATCATGGCGAAATGCAGGGGGTCGATGCCCAGCGCGGCGCTGACCGGGGCCAGTATCGGTACCAGCACCATCACTCCCGGCACCGGTTCGATAAACACCCCCGCCAGTAGCAACAGCAGGTTGACCCCGAGCAAAAACGCGATAGGGGAAAGCTCCAGCGCAATCAAGGCGGCGGCCAGGCTGTTGGGTACCCGTTCGATGGTCAGCACCCACGAGAACACCGAGGTGGCCGCGATCATCAACAACACCGAGCCCGTCAGTTGCCCGGCCCGTGCCAGGATGCCCGGCAGTTGCCCCCACGCCAGGCTGCGGTAAATCCAGCGGCCGCACACCAGTGCATAGAACACGGCGATCACTGACGCCTCAGTGGGGGTGAATACGCCGCCACGGATACCCAGCAGGATCAACAGAATCAGGCCCAGCGCCGGAATGGCCTTGAGCGAGTTGATGACCATTTCGCGACGCCCCGGCCGTGGCAAGCTCGACACATACCCACGGCGACGGCATACGTAAAAGTTCACCGCCGCCATGCCCAAGGCAATCACCAGCCCCGGCACCACGCCTGCCATAAACAAGCCACGAACGGTCAGCGCGGTGTCCTGCATGGCATAAATAATCATCACCAGCGACGGGGGAATGACCACGCCCAAAATCGAGGTGCTGGCGGTTAACGCGGCGGCATACCCCTTGTCATACCCCCCACGCTCCATCATGCGGATCATCATGGCGCCGGGCCCCGCTGCATCGGCCAACGCAGAGCCGGAAATACCGGAAAACAGGGTCAGGCTGCCAATATTGCTGTAACCCAGGCCGCCGCGAAAATGGCCGATGAACTGGCTACTGAACACCAATAGAACCCGGGTCAACGACCCGCCCGTCATCAGCTCAGAGGCCAATACAAAGAACGGCACCGCCATCAACGGGAAACTGTCGATCCCGGTGAACAGCTCCTTGATCACGACCAGCATCGGGTAATGCGTGCCAAAGCCGATAGCCAGCAGGCACGAACCGATCAGCGCGAAGCTCACCGGTGTACCAATGGCAAGAAACACACACAGGCTAATCAGCAAAATCATACTGGCGAGGGTCACGGTTGCGCCCTCCCCGGTAATGGCTCATCGGCCGAGGCGTCCGGGTCAGGGAACCAGTTGCCACGCAGCAACCGGCCAAAATCCAGAACAATCAGTGTCGCCATCAAGCCCATCCCCAGCGGAATGCCCAGGTACACCAGGCCGAACGGGATACGCAGGGTTGGTGTGACCTGCACCTGGGTCATCCACGCATAACGCACGCCGTAGTAGCTCAGCACTGCGCAGCACACCAGGATCAAGGCCAGGTTGAACAGGTTGAACCACCGCGCCACGCGCTCCGGGAGCTTACGGTTCAAGTAATCGATGCAGATGTGCCCGCCCTGGCGCATGACCACCCCGCTGGACAGGAACGTCAGCCAGATCATCAGGTAGCGGGCCGTTTCTTCGGCCCACGGGAGGGAACTGCCCACGGCATAGCGCAGCACCACGTTGGCGAAGATCAGCACCGTCATAAGGCCCAGCACGCCGATCACCAGATAACGAATGACCCCGGCAATCCGTTCTGCTAGCCGGCTGCCGGTGTCCCATGACGAGTCGGTCATTTTACGGCCCGAATACGGTCAATGGCGCCCTGGCCGAATTGCTTGGCGTAAGTCTCATAAGCGGGTTGTAGCGCTTGCTCGAAGGCCTCTTTATCGATATCGCTGACCACCTGCAGACCTTCCTTCTGCATCTGCGCGATCCCTTGCTGTTCAATGCGCTCGATCTCGTCGCGCTGGGCGTCACGCGCCGCGATGACCGCTTGCTGAATCAACGCTTGATCTGCAGGGGTCAGGCTGTTCCAGAAACTCGGGGACGCGATCTGAACGGTGGCGGTATAGAAATGCCCGGTCAGCGACATGTACTTCTGCACCTGATACAGCTTGGAGGTCACCATCACTGAAATGGGGTTTTCCTGGCCATCTACCGCGCCCTGCTCCAGCGCGCCGTACAGCTCGGGGAACGACATGGGCGTGGGCGATGCACCCAATGTGCGGAAGGCCAGGAGGTGCGTGTTGTTCTCCAGCGTGCGGATCTTCAAACCGCGCAAATCTTCAGGCGTCTTCACCGGGTGCTTGTTGTTGGTGATATGGCGAAAACCGTTCTCACCCCACGCCAGGCCAACAAGGCCGCGTTCGGTCATTTTGTCCAGCAGTTCCTGGCCGATCGGGCCTTGAAGCACGGCCCGCATGTGCGGGGTATCGCGGAACAGGAAAGGGATATCGATGATGCCCGCTTCAGGCACGAAATTGGCCAGCGGACCATTGCCGCTGAGCATGATTTCCAGGGTGCCGAGCTGGATCGCCTCGAGCATTTCTCGCTCGCCTCCCAGGGCTGAAGCCGGGAACTGCTCGACCTCAAAGCGACCGTTACTGAGGCGGGTAACTTCTTTGGCGAAGGTGTCACCGGCCACACCGAAGTGCGAATTGGCGGGGTTGGCATAGCCGTACTTGATTTTGATCGGATCGGCGGAGGCGCTAAATGCGATTCCCATAGACAACACGATGCTGAGCGCTGCGCGAGCGAACATAGGTACATCCTCTAAACATGCGAGAAGCCCGGGCGGTGGTCTAGGGGCGAGGTGTTTGCAAGTAGCTGGCCAGCATGCGACCGCTGAACACGCAGTGATGGCGTGCAGCCAGCTCAGCGCCCGTGATGTCACCGGCGATCAGAGTGTCTTTGAGTAAATCGTGATCGGTTACGATCTTGTTGACGTCCAGCCTGGCGATGTTCGCCGCACTGACATACAGGCGTACATGTTGCTGTACCAGCCCGTACTGATGAATCAACCGCCGGTTGCCCGACAGCTCAACCACTTTCACGTGAAAGTCGTAATCTGCGGCCCCCAGGCGGGTCTGGTCATCGGTGGCGGCCGCCAGTACCAGGTCTTGGTAGGCTTGCCCGATGGCCGCAGCCTTAAGATCATCCATGCTGCCGGCCACCAGCGAAGCCGCCATGCCTTCAAGGCAGGCCCGCAAGCTGTAAAGCTCCAGGGCATCTTCGGCGCTGATGGAAAACACTTCCCAGCCAGCGGTTTTCTGCACCACCAGCCCTTCCAGTTGCAAACGCTGCAAGGCGGCACGGGTGGTGCTGCGCGACAGCGACAGCTGTTCGGCCAAGGGAATTTCCTTTAGCCGTTCACCGGGTTTGAACAGCCCGCTGAGAATGGCCTCACGAATGACCTGTGCACCCAGCTCGTCAAGGTTATGGCGTTCGATGGTCCTGAGTTTGAGCATGGCAAGGGGCGCGATCAGCTGTGAAAGTCTGGCGAAGATACATTGTTAACAATTAATTGTTAAAGGCCAGTTACTGCTAAGCATATAGCCGAATCCACACTGACCTTGGCTTCTGGTAGGGTGTCAGGCCTTGTCTGCGGAAAAAGGAAAGCCGCCCACCATGGTATTGCGCACCGCTACGCTCAGCATCGCCCTCCTCGCGTCAATCAGTGCCCACCACGCCGCAGCCGCCGAGAACGCCAACCCGTTCGATAAAACGCTGATGTACATCACGTTCATCCCCACCATTTTGGTGGCAGGCACCACCTCACTGACGTCCGACGCGCCAAAGCTGTTCAAGCCCGCAAAAAGCGACGCCCTGGCGTTTATCGGTTCTGATGGAGAAATTCGGGGAGCGGAATTCGAGCAAGCGGTGCGGTATTACCGGGCCCATTACAGCCCACCGCTGATGTCCGATGCGCAACTGGCCCAGGCAATTGCGGCGACCTACTGAGCGCGCCGCGCAGCGCTGCAGGCGCAACCGGCTTATTAGCGGTGCCTGAGTTTTCCCTGCCAACGTCTGTCAAAGACAGCCAGCAGGGAGACCGGGCAACCCGTCTGGGGCGTCAATCCAGCAATTGGTAGCTGAACGTGTGGCATTGATTGAACTTGCACTGAACGCCAACGGACACGAAATTGATGACCCCGACAGCGATCACATAGAAGCTCAAGACCCGCGCAATCGCTCTCAGGCTCGGGTAGTGTGAAACGCGCTTCTCCCGCGAAGGTGATTGGCCACCCCAGACAATCAGTTGAAACGCGATCGCGGTAATCAGGCAAACGGCAATGATCACTGACCACACCGGCATATGCAGCCCGAACACCGCGCTCCCGACATACTCGTGACCCGGCCGTGGATAGATATCAAGTAAGGTTTGGCGCACCGACACGATCAGCAGGAACACTGAAAAAATCAGGCTGACACCCGTGTTGGTATAAGAAAAACCATGTCGAAATTGTTGGATAATTCCAAAACACACCCCCAACATGGCCGCGCGCTGCAACAGGCACAGCGGGCACGGCAACTCACCTTCAACATATTGCAGCGTCATGGCCGTGGTTAATATTCCGGCAATGACTGCCATCATGCCCAACATATACACATAGAGCATCGGCGGCCCCACTTCATCCCAAACAACCGCAGCCCTGTTTAACAATCCTTTCATAGTGATCCACACTCCTGTTGCGCAAACTGTATAACTAGACCGTCGAAGCCGACACGGCGTTATCGTTCATGAGCTGCACTTGAATCCAGGGCATTCTGAAGCCATAGTCCGGGCTATAAATTTCCCAAAGAAACTGTTTGACCGCCAATACAAAGAACAGAAAAATCAAACACAACGACAGTCGCCTATGGCCCAAACCGCCCACCACAAGGGCCAAGGCAAGTACCGCAAAGACAATAAACATCATAAGTGAATAAACTCCTTTTAATGGCCTCTACACGAGGGCCGCCTTCTTCCTGAGACGCCTTCAGCCCATCACATGAACTGAAAAAGAGTGGCCGTGCAGTCGTAATAAAAAGTGAGGTTAGACCAGCACTATTTAAAAGCAAGGCACGGGCCACCTGCTGCACGCCGGGGCTGGCACACCGAACCAGCCACCGCTGCAGTGCTCGTAATAAGCGCCTCTCAACGCTGGGCAGCGTGCTCGCTGAACTCGCGCAACTTACGCCACCTGCCCACACCTGACGGCCTGGCGCCGCATGCCCAGCACCATCAGCAAGCCCAAACCCGCCATCAGGGCACCGGCCAGGGAGATGGCCGGGTAGCCCAGCCCGGCGTTGATCACAGCCCCTCCCAGCGCCGCGCCAATGGCATTGCCGAAGTTGAACGCGCCAATGTTCATCGCCGACGCCAGGTTGGGTGCCTCTTTGGCGGCTTCCATCACTCGCATCTGCAGGGGCGGTACCAGCGCAAAACTGGCGGCACCCCACAGCACAATCGACAAGGCAGCGGGAATCGACCATTGCATCAGCACCGAGAACGCAAGCAGTACGGCAATCAGCAGCACAAACGAGAGGATCAAGGTACGGTCCACCGAACGGTCCGCCGATTTACCGCCCCACACGTTGCCCAAGGTCAACCCAATTCCGAACAGCACCAGCATGCCGGTGACGAAGTTGGTCGAGGCATGGGTGACGGTGCGCAGGATAGGCGCGATATAGGTGAACACCGTGAACATGGCACTGGACCCCACGACCGTTAGCGCCAGCGCCGCCAGCACTGGCCCGCGACCCAGCACGCGAACCTCGGCCATCAGCCCGTCATTTTTCGCCACGGCCACTGTCGGCAGCGCCCACCACAGTGCCGCCATGACGAACGCACCCAGCCCGGTAATTCCCCAGAAAGCGGTACGCCAACCAAAGTGCTCGCCAAACCAGGTGGCCAGAGGCACACCGCCAATGGTGGCCAGGGTCAGCCCCAAAAACATCGCAGCCACGGCCCCTGCGCGCTTGTCGGGGGCTACCACGCTGGCGGCCACAATGGAGCCGACGCCAAAAAAAGCGCCATGGTTCAGCGATGTCACCAGCCGGGCGATCATTAAGGTCTGGTAGTCGGCCGCCAGTGCCGACAGCAGATTACCCAGAGTGAAAATCGCCATCAGCCCGACCAGCAGGTAGCGGCGCGGAACGCGGGCCGTCGCCAGGGTCATGATCGGGGCACCGATCAGCACGCCCATGGCGTAGGCACTCACCAACAGCCCGGCGGCGGGAATGGAGACGTCCAGGTCGCTGGCGATGGCGGGCAACATGCCCATGGGCGCGAACTCCGTGACGCCGATGCCGAAGGCACCGATGGACAGGGCTAAAAGAGGGGGATTGATACGCATGCTTGACTCCTGATTAATGAGCCAAATGCTACAATTCTGCCTTTTCCAGCAGTAGCCCTCGCCTGGGCACTACAGCTTTGCGTGGAGCGCACAAATGGACCTGAGCGGTCGGTCGGGAGAAATGACAGTGTTCGCCATGGTTGCGCAACAGGGCAGCCTGTCGGGCGCGGCGCGGGCATTAGGCCTTACGCCGTCGTCTGTCAGCCGCATCATCGCCCGCACCGAGCAACGCATTGGCACCCGCTTGCTGCTGCGCACTACGCGGGCCATCACCTTCACTCCCGAAGGCGAAGCGTACCTTCGTGGCGCGCGTCGAATCCTCGCCGATATGGCGGAAGTCGAAGACGCGATCACCGACCAGGGTGCCCCCCGGGGGCGTTTGAGAGTCAGCGCGGCACTCGCCCATGGCAGGCTGTTCGTCGTACCGCTCATTGCGGCGTTCAGCGCGCGCTACCCCGCCATCGTGGTCGATTTGCTGCTGGGGGATGAGATCGTCGATATTCTGGGCGGGCAAGCCGACGTGGCGATCCGCTTCGGCCCGTTACCCGACAGCCCATTGACCGCGCGCCTTATCGGCTCGACCGGGCAGGTCATCGTGGCGTCGCCGGACTACTTGGCGCGCCAGGGTACGCCCCTGACACCCCACGATTTACTCGACCACAACTGCCTGCGGTTCAATTTTCGGCGTGCCGCGCCCGACTGGCCATTTCGCCAGAACGGCCAGGATTTTTCGCTCAAGGTGGCCGGCACTATCGAGGGCAACAGTGGCGAGGCATTATCTCAGTTCGCCAGGCTGGGGGCAGGCATCGCGCGCATTGGTGCCTTCAGCGTGGCAGACGAATTGGCAAACGGTCAGTTGGTCCCGCTTCTTGAGGCGTACAACCCCGGAGATCGCGAGCCGATCCATGCGGTGTTCGTCGCCGGTGCCGCGATGCCCGCGCGCGTCAGGGCTTTTGTCGATTTCTTGATGGAATCTGTGCAGCCGTGAAGGGGCAGGCTCGTTGCCGCTCAGCGTGCGCTTGACGCACACCCGGCGTGCCGTTCATTGCCATGGGTCCAGACGGAAGTGAAGGCGAATGCCTCTCCCGACATGGTATCAACGCAAGGTTCACGGGTGATGAGCAGCGTAAAGGCGTCAGTGCCGTCTACCCCGCTGTATTGCACACCCTCATCGCCCGCAACCACTTGACCCACGCTCAGCTCAGTGCCCTGCAGGTTTTCTGGTGTGATCAACGTCAGCGTTGCGCCGGTGGCCTTGATCGTCCAGAACGGCTCATTGCCGCGTGCGACAAACAACCCGCTCGCATCGCCTGACGCACGGCTCTGCACCGAGCCCGCCTGGGCGGTTTGCGGGGTAACGGCTTCGTCCACAGAACGATGCGGGGCACAGGCCGTCAATGCCAGCACGACAAAAGCGCCACCCAGGAGCGAAAAAGCTTTCTGACTCATTGTGTTGAAATCCTTATGTGAGCAAGGGCTCAATTTAACCTAAACCACGCGCATTACCAGACGCGGTCCGAAATGCACCTGCAGCAGGAAGGGATTCGCCAAGATCAGACTTAAAAACCAACGTTCGTTTCTATTACCTCTCCATAGCCATTAGAATGCCATCCAACCAAGGACGTGATCACAGGTTCATCCATTCAATTCCGAAAAAATATAAATGCACTACGCGCACTCGCCGTCATTAGCGTGGTGTTGTTTCACTTCAAAATAGGCGGGTTCACTGGCGGTTTTGCAGGGGTCGACATTTTCTTCGTTATTTCCGGTTTCTTAATGACCGGGATTATTTTCAACGGCCTGCAACAGCAACACTTCTCGCTTCTGGGATTTTACGCCTCCAGGGCGCGGCGAATTATCCCGGCGCTCCTGACACTGTGCGTCGCCTTGTTGATGTTCGGCTTCGTTTACCTGCCCCTGGATGACTACCGGGATGTCATCCGGTCTATTAAAAGCAGCCTGCTGTTCAGTTCCAACTTCATGTTTGCCAAAGAGGGCGACTATTTCTCTGCGCCCCTGCATGAGAACTGGTTGTTGCACACCTGGTCACTGTCGGTCGAATGGCAGTTTTACATGCTCTACCCCCTCGTTTTGATGGCGCTCCACAGATTTATGGGGGCGCACAAAACCAAAGCGGCGCTGGTGCTGTTGGCCTTGAGTTCTCTGGGGGCATCGGTCTACTTGACCCATACCCAGCCGGTATTTGCGTTTTATATGTTGCCTACCCGCGCCTGGGAACTGATGGCGGGCGGGCTGCTGTTCCTGTTTCCCCTGCAATTTGGCAAGCGAACAGGGTACGCCGTTGAGGCGCTGGGGCTGGCGGCCATTGCGGCCAGTGTCTTTTTCTTTACCGAACAGGATCGGTGGCCAGGGTATCTCGCCCTGCTGCCGGTCATCGGTACCGCGCTGGTGATCAGTGCCAATACCCAGTCGGCCTTTAGCACTCACCGTGCGTTGCAATACTGCGGCAACATCTCGTACTCCGTGTACGTGTGGCACTGGCCGCTGGTGGTGTTCCTGTATACCTGCGGGCTGCTGAACAGCTGGCCACATGTGGTGGCGGCCATTGCCCTGTCTTTCGTGCTGGGGGCCCTGTCTTACACCTGGATTGAGTCGAAAACAAAGAAAATCACCACCGCGCCACGCGCTATTTTCAAATATGCAGCGTTTGTCATCGCCATGGTTACCCTCTCGGCAATTACCGCCTCGGTGGTCAAAGACCATCCGGGTGTCCGGTTTGCCTACGTGGACCTGGGGCAACCCGAATACGCCAGCAAGCTCTTCAAACAAGAGTGCTTGCCCAACGCCTACGACGCCGCGGATTGCAAACTGGGATCAGGCGATGTCTCTGTGATTTTGTTCGGCGACAGCCACGCGCAGTCGACCGCTGCCGCCGTACAGGTCGAGAACCCTCAGGCGGCTCTGGCCTGGGCGCGGGGCGGGTGTCCCACGTTAGAGACGTTTGAGTTGTATAACAAAGAACAAGCCGATAAGTGCCACGGCTTCAACAACGAAAAACTGGACGTATTGAAGAACCAGTACGCGGGTATCCCCGTCGTGCTATTTAGCCGTGCCGCCATGTACACCGACACAAGCCGGGGCAACAGTCATCGTATTTACTTCCCGGGGCAGGAGCAGTTGTCGGGTCAAGCGTTCAACAATGCTTACATTGCCGAATACACCCGAACCGTCTGCTCCATTGCGCAGAATCACCCGGTGTATATCGTCAAGCCCATCCCTGAAATGCCCTTCAGCATTTACAAGGGGCTGAACCTGCATACGCGTATTTTTCAGCACACCTCCGACATCTCAGTTCCACTGGCAGATTATGAACAGCGCAATCGGGTTGCCAACCGTGCGATCGAGAGCGCTGCAACGCACTGCCAGGCCAAGGTGCTTGACCCCATTCCCTACCTTTGCGCCAAGGGCCAATGCATGGGTTCAAAGGACGGTGTGCCGTTGTATTACGACGACAACCATCTGGTTGACGCAGGTAATGAACAGTTGAAAGGGCTGTTCAATGAAGTGTTTGACCCCTCCTGAGCCCCTCTTGTCAGTCGCTTAAGGTGCTTCGAAAGGCACGTGCTGCCTGATCAGCACGAGCCCGGCCTGCCCGTGCAGGCCAGGTGGGTTCAGAGGCGTGCGGCACCCGCCTCTGCACCGGCGATACGGCCGAGCACGGAGCCTGACGTCAGCCCCGCGCCACCCGCGTATTTGATGTAATACAAGTTGCCCACCAACTCACCGGCGGCATAGAGCCCGCTGATGGGTTTATCGTCGTCATCCAGCACCTGGGCACGGGTGTTGACCTTCAGGCCACCGAAGGTGAAGGTGATGCCGCACGTCACCGCATAGGCAACGAACGGTGGGCGGTCCAGCGGGTTAGCCCAGTTCGACTTGGGGATGTCCAGGCCTTGCGCCTCGCGGCCGTCGCGAATCGCCGGGTTGAAGGGCACCTCGCGCTGAACGGCAGTGTTGTACGCCTCCAGTGTGTGCATCAGGGCCGGGCCATTCATGCCTTCCATTTGCTCCACCAACCCTTGCAGGGTCTGCGCCTGAATACGGGTGGCTTGCCGTACCCGGTATTCATCCGGCAGCAGGTCATGGGTGTGCTGGTCAAAGATTTGCCAGGCCACACCGCCCGGCTGATTCATGACTTGTGCGCCCATGCTGGAGTAGGTGTAGTTGCGAAAGTCCTTGCCTTCATCGATAAAGCGCTTGCCGTCGGTATTGACCACCACGCCCAGATGAAAATAGTTCTTCTGCTGGTTGAGGCGGCTCAGATCGCCCATTTGCGGGGCATTGACGTCATAAAATACCGCGTGGCAGCCTGACCAGTTACCGTGCGCTACCGCGCCCACGTCCATGGCCATGCGAATGCCGTCACCGGTGTTGTAGCGTGAGCCCCGAACCTTGGCCAAGTCCCAGCCGGGCCCCAGGTATTTCGTGCGCCACTCCAGGTTGGCATGAAACCCACCCGTGGCCAGCACCAGGCTGCGCGCCGAAAACTGCTGCCCGTCGGCGCACTGTAATTGCCATAAACCCTCCGGCGAGCGCTCGATATGTTGGGTGCGGCAATCGTAGAAGACCTCTACCTGGTCTTTTTCCAATCGTCGAAACAGGGCATCCACCAGCCCCAGGCCACCCCCGGACACTTCGATGGTCAAGCCACCCCAGAACCGGTATTTGCCCTCCACCTTGAATGCCTGCCGACCATAAATGGGCATGAAACGCACGCCCTTGCCAGTCATCCAGTGCAAGGTGTCCAGGCTGCTGGACACCACGGTGTCGAGCACTTCAGGGTCGGAGCGGTACTGGCTCATGGCAGCCAGTTCACCGAAAAAATCGTCCTGGGTATAGCTGCCGAAGTCACTGTTCTGGACTTCGCTGTCCATCAAATCGGGCATCAACCGGCGCAGGTCATCCACCCCTTGATACGCCACCCGAAAAGCCCCGCCCGTATGGGCCGAGTTGCCCCCTCGCTGCGCCTGGGGGGCCCGTTCCAGCAAGGCGACCCGCGCCCCGCTTTCACGGGCTGAAAGCGCAGCACAAAGCCCGGCATTACCGCTGCCAAGCACGATCACATCGTAAGACTGCATAGTTGCTCCTGATCAACCTGTCACGCGGGTTTCGCACCCACCGTGCTGCCTCTGGCCGCGACGGGCAGAGGCAGCGGCAGCGGCAAAGGCTTAGTGCTGGAGGAAATCGATCACCAGACGGTTGAACGCCTCTGCATGTTCCCACTGTGCCCAGTGGCCGCATTGGCTGAAGACGTGCAAACGGGCGTCGGGCAAACCATTGAGCAGCTTGAGGCTCCAGTCGATCGGCACGAAACGGTCATCGCGCCCCCAGGTGATCAGGGTCGGGTTTTTGATATCCGGCAGGTTGGCGGTGAAATCGCCCATCTGGAACTTGCTCAGGTCAATGCTTTTGAGGAAGTTTTCCAGGTGCTGGGGGTTGGCGAGGATGCTTTTGTGGCGCAGGTTGATCAGTTCTTCCGTCAGCGCCTTGGGCTCATAGACGAACACGTCCAGCATCTTTTTCAGGTTTTCAAGGCTAGGGTCACGGTACACCCCAAACAGCAATTTAATGCCTTCCATGGGCAGTGGTGTGAACAGGCTGGTACGACCGACCCCACCAGACCCCATCAGGATCATTTTGCCCAGGCGCTCGGGGTAGGCAACGGCAAAGCCCAATGCACTGCCGCCGCCCATCGAGTTACCGACCAGGTGGGCCTTATCGATGTCCAGCCCGTCCATCAGGGCCTTGATCGCCCGGGCATTGATCACAAAGCGCGGTTCAGCCGTTACCAACGGGTCGGATTTACCGAAGCCTGGGCAGTCCATCAAAATAACGCGGTAGCCCGCCTCGACGAAGGCATCGATATTACGGTGGAAGTTGGCCCACCCAGTGGCACCCGCGCCCGAGCCGTGAACCATGATGACGGCTTCGCCCTCCCCGGCTTCGTTGTAATGCATTTTCCATTCAGGGGTCTGGACGAATTTGCTGGTGTTTTCTTGGGTAAATCGACTCATGGGGTTCAGTCCTTATTATGGGTTTTGTAGCGGTACGAGCATCGCGCAGCACGCGCGGTTGGGGTGTCAGAAAGGCGCGCGATAAAGTCGCCCGGCCATGGCGCTGTCGGGCCAGGCGGTGCAGCCATTAACAGGGCAATAGCAATGGCTGTGCCATCCGTCAGTCATCGCCAAATATTGAAAATATTTCTATATTTATCAGTAACTTACTAAAAACATGCTGTTCCATTTATGCCTCAGGTGCAGGCCGCAACGGGATGAGAAAAGTGTGAAGGTTCATCAAATTCAGCATTAAAAAGATGAATCTTCACCGGCTCCGTGTTGGCCACTCAAACACCGGGCTTCAGAGGGGGGACATGGCCGTGATTGCATCAATCAAAGCGCACAGAGCAACTGCCGATACCGGCAATGCTCACGCGCAAGTTGTCACCGGCCACGACCGGCACCATGGCCGACAGTGCCCCGGACAAAATCACTTCGCCGGCCTTGAGGCTCATGCCCAATCGGCCCAGGGTATTGGCCAGCCAGGCCACCGCGACCGCCGGTGAACCCAGGGTGGCAGCCCCTGCGCCGGTGCCGACGATGCGGCCGTTCTTCTCCAGCACCATGCCGGTGGTGTAGAGGTCCAGCGAGCGCGGGCTGACCAGCTTGTCACTGAGCACAAACACACCGCACGAGGCGTTGTCCGCCACGGTGTCCTGGATGGTTATTTTCCAGTCACGGATACGCGAATCGACAATTTCGAAACACGCCATCACCCCGTCTGTGGCACGTAATACGTCGGCCACGGTGATGCCCGGCCCTGACAGGTCGTGTTTGAGCACAAAGGCGATTTCACCTTCAGCCTTGGGCTGGATCAGGGTGTTCATGGCAATGCTCGCGCCCGGGTTCACCACCATGGCATCGGTCAACTGACCGAAGTCCGGCTGGTGCACCCCCAGCATGTCCATCACCGCCTGGCTGGTCACACCGATTTTCTTGCCGATGATCCGCTCCCCGGTGGCTACCCGGCGGCTGATCACGTGCTGCTGGATCTGGTATGCGTGTTCCAGCGTCAAGCCTGGGTTGCCTTCGGTCAGCGGTGCAATGGGCCGGGCCTCGATCAGCGCGTTGAACAACTGGTCGCCCATGCGCTGAATAGCAAGTGTTGAATCGTTCACGTTGTAGCTCCTGCAATTTGCCGAAAATTAAGGCTCAAGTGTCGGGGTGATGGCCGCATAGCCTGCCTGTGCACATTCACAATCCTGCTCCTCGCTAGCACCGGAGACGCCGATGGCACCGAGTAACCGGCCGTGCAGATGAAACGGTAAGGCACCGCCCATGGGCACCAGCCGCGGGCGCAGCATCAAGCACTGCCTGACGTGCTCAGGCGCATCGCGCAGGCGGTGACTCACATCCGCCGTGGGCATGCCAAACGACACGGCCGTCAATGCCTTGTCCTGGGCCAGTTCGATGGTGTGCAGCGGTGCGCCGGCGGTTCTGCCGAATGCCATCAAGTGCCCGCCGGCGTCGAGCACTGCGACACTGACCCGCCAGCCGCTGTTACCGGCATGCTGCAACGCGGTGTCCATGGCCAGCCGGGCGCAGGCCATGCTCAACGGGTCAGCCAAGCGGGTGTTGACCCCCTGCGTATCCTCACTCATACCTTCACTTCCTTATTATTAAATGCGCTGGCGGGCTCAGTGGCCGCCTTGGCGGGGCGCAACAAAAAACAGGCCAGCGCGGGAACCAGTACCAGCGCCACCAGCATGTTGCACAGGAACATAAAGGTCAGCAGAACCCCCATGTCGGCCTGGAACTTGATCGGTGAAAAGACCCAGGTGACGACCCCCAACGACAGCGTCAGGCCGGTGAACACCACCACTCGGCCGGTGAACATCAAGGCTTGCCGGTAGGCCATCGCCAGGCTCTCGCCACGGCGTAGCCAGAACAGCGTCACGCTCAAGATGTACAGCGCATAATCGACACCGATGCCCACGCCCAACGCCACCACCGGCAAGGTCGCAACTTTCAGGCCCATGTTGAACTGCACCATCAGTGCCTCGGCCAGCAACGACGTCAAAATCAACGGCAAGATGGCGCACAGCACAGCCCGCCATGAGCGGAAGGCGATAAAGCACAGCAGCGTGACGGCCAGGTAAACCCCGAGCAGCATTTTGGTATTGGCGCTCTTGACCACCATGTTGGTGGCGCTTTCGATCCCGGCATTGCCTGCGGCCATCAGGAACGTGACGTCTTCGTCGTTGTATTTGTCCGCGAAGGCTTGAGTGACCTTGACCACCGACTCCAGGGTGTCGGCCTTGTGATCGGCCAGGTAGGCATAGATCGACAACAGGCTGCAGGTGCCATTGAACAGCTCACGCGGAGAGCGCATGGCAGCCGCGTTGATCATCGATTGGTTGGCCGGCAACTCATCCCACTTGAAGTTGCCTTCGTTCATGCCGACGTTGATCTTGCGCGACAAACCGGCGATGGACTTGGTGTCTTCAACGCCCGGCAGTTCGCGCAGCCGCCACTCCAGCTCTTCCACCTTGCGAAGCATCGCGTAGTCCACGCATTTGCCCGGCAGCGTTTGCGCCATGATCACGAACACATCGCTGCTGGCCTGGTAGTGATCGATGATGAACTGGTTATCACGGTTGTACCGCGAGTCGGCCCGCAGTTCCGGCGCGCCCGGGTCCAGGTCGCCTACTTTCAGGCCCTGGCCCATCCACAAGGCACCGGCCCCCACCGCCACGGCGACCACCAGGGCCATGGCCGCAGAACGCGGGTGGGTAAAGCGGGTAAACAGGCGCACCAACGGTTGTGCGGGCTGGCCCGGCTGCTGGGTTTCATGTTTAAGGCTACGGGCCGCTGCCGCCGGTGAAACGCCGGTGAACGACAACATGATCGGCAGCAGCGCCAGGTTGGTGAACACCAGAATGCCCACCCCGAGGCTGGCGATCAGCGCCAGTTCCTGTATCACCGGCACATCGACCAGGGTCAATACCGCAAAGCCCACCACGTCGGCCAACAGCGCGGTCATGCCCGCTGCAAACAAGCGGCGAAAGGTATAGCGGGCGGCGATCAGCTTATGTGTGCCGCGCCCCACATCCTGCATGATGCCGTTCATTTTTTGCGCGCCGTGGCTCACGCCAATGGCATACACCAAAAACGGCACCAGGATCGAATACGGGTTGAGTTCGTAACCGAGCAAAGGCAACAGCCCCAGCAGCCAGACCACCCCGATCAGCGTGCACAGTTGCACCACCAGCGTGCTGCGCACACAGCGGGTGAACAGGTAGAGGATGACGCTGGTGATCAGCACCGCTGCCGCAAAGAACGCCAGCACCGAGTACAGCCCGTCGATCAGATCGCCCATGACCTTGGCAAACCCGGTGATGTGGATATCCACGCCTTGGGCCTGGTATTGACTGCGCAGCGCTTCCAGGCTGTCGGACAACTGCTTGTAATCGAGTGCCTCGCCGGTTTTGGGGTCGATGTCCAGCAACGGCAAATACACGATGCTGGAGCGCAGGTCACGGGCCACCAACTGGCCAATTTCCCCGGAGCGCTCGACGTTGGCGCGCAAGCTGTCCAGGCTCGCCGGGCTGCCGTCAAAACCGTCCGGCACCACCGAGCCACCGTCAAAACCTTCTTCGGTCACACCTTGCCAGCGCGTGGCGGGCGTCCAGAGCGAGCGCATAAAGGCCCGGTCAACACCGTTCAGCAGGTACAACTCATCATTGAGCTGGCGCAGGGTTTCCATATACCCGGCATTGAACACATCACCTTCCTGGCGCATGGCCACGGCCACACGCACGGCATTGCCCGCCCCTTTCAGGTCGTGGGCATGCTCCAGATAATTGAGGGTAAAGGCATGATGCGCCGGGATGGTTTTGACATAACTGGCGTTGAGTCGAACCTGGCTAGCCGCCATCGCCAACAACACCGTGATGACCAGGCAACAGCCGACCACCACAAAGCGATGGTTGAACAGCAGGCGCTCCAGCCAGTTGCCCGATGACCTGTCAAAGTCCGCCAGGGAGGCGATGGCCGTAAAGCCATCGTTATGATTGATCGCCATAGTCTGTGACCTTCTTCTGTACCGGCCGGCTTAGCGCAAGGCGCTCGGCGGGAAACGAGTAATACCGTGAGTGCCAACCGCCAGGCTGCCGCCATCGGGCATGGCCAGCAGTGCAATCAGCGGGAATCGCTGTTCGGGGGAGACCGGCCGAAAACTGCGACCGTCATCACGGCTTATCCAGCCCTGCCCGGACTCATCGGCCAGCAAAATCGCGCCATCGCGCAACTCGGTCGCGGCCGTCAGGCTTTTGTGGGTGGGCAATGCCACGGCCTGCCAGCTGGAGCCCAGGTCGACCGAGCGGAACACGTGCCCGCGCAGACCAAAGGCCAGCAAGTGATGATTATTTGAGGCCAGCAAGCCAAAAAAGCTGCCGTCATACGGCCCCTCTAGCCGGGTAAAACCGCTGAGGTCGGCGCGGGTGTGCATCAACCCGCCCTGCTCGCCTGCCAGGTAGAGCCGACCATTGATCGCTTGCACGGCATTCAAATGTTGCGACTGGCTGCCCTCAAGCACATTCAACGCCGGCTCCCAGTGCTGGCCTGCGTCCTGGGTGCTGAACACCAGACCGTAGGCACCGACCGCCACGGCGTGCCCAGCGCTCAGGCATTGCACCGCCAGAAAAGGCTTGTCGGCCCCTTCGGCCACCAAACCGCGTGCTTCCCGTAGCTGCTCCGCGCCCCGGCTGGCTTGCAGAATGGCGTTGGCGGCTTGAACGCCGTCCAGTTGCCGCTGCCAGTTTTTACCGCCGTCGCGGGTCGCGAGAATCACCCCACGATGGCCCACGGCCCAGCCATTGAGACGGTCGGCAAAGCACAGCCCGGTCAAACTGACCGTGACGGGCACATTGGCCGGCTGCCAGTTCTGGCCTTGATCATCCGAGTAAAGAATATGACCGCGCTGGCCGGCAACCACCATGCGCCCGCCAGCCATCGCCGCCGCATTGAGCGCCGAGTGACGGGCTAACGCCGACGGCAGCGACTTCTGTGCCAGGGTGTCGGGCGCGCTACGCGTCTGTGCAACCGTGCCGGTTGCCAACCAGCCGGCAAGCAACCCCGCAAGGACCTTGCACAGCCAAGCCTTGTTTTGTTTATTCACCACATACCTCCGGTAAGACAGGCGTGGGCGACCGCTAAGGGGCCCACGCCACGAACATCAGCGGGCGCTCATCTTGGTCAGCGACTCAGGTGAGAAGTAGCTGTCACGGCGACGATCGGTGATTGCGAACTGCTCATTGCCGGCGTCGCCCAAGGCGCAGTTGTACATCCAGGCCTTGGTCCGGTGGTCATGGAAAAAACTGGTGCAAAAGTTCACCACGGCCGGGATATCCGGTGCCACGAAAGGCGTGGTCAACGAGGTGCGCCACAGGGTGCCTTCGGCATCCCAGCCATCGATGATCGCGTTACCCCAGGTGTCCTCGTCGTAGTAGAACTTGCGTTTAGGCACGGCGTGACGCTTGCCGTCCTTGAGGGTCGCTTCGACTTCCCACACACGGTGCAGCTCCCAGCGCATCATGTCCGGGTTGACATGGCGCTGGGCCATGACCTTTTCATCACCATTGGCCAACAACGCGTTGTTGTTGTAGGGAATGATCATTTCCTTCTTGCCGATCAGCTTCCAGTCATAGCGCTCGGGGGAACCGGTGCCGCCATAGTTTTCGTCCACAAAGTTGACGCCCGACGCCACCGGGTTGGGCGTGTCGAAGTTGATGCTCGGGGCGCGACGGACCCGACGTTGCCCGGACAAGTATTGCCACAAGGTGCGGCCCTGCACGTAGTCGGTCACGTTGTGCACCATCAATGCCTCGCCGGCGCGAAATGCCGGGGCATAGGTCAACTGAATAGCCATCATGTAGTTGATGCCGGATGAGCCGGGCGAACCTTCTTTGAAGTAGTACGGGTACTGGGCTTCGTCCTCGGCTGCGGTAGCCAGCACGCGCTGACCGTCTGCCGTGGTGGTCCACACTTTGTACTTGCTGTGGGTCGACTCACCGCGCCACAACAACTGGTGATTCCATTGCACCTCGACCCCTGATTTCGGGAAGGGGAACGGCACACCGCCATATGCCCCCTTGACGATCAGGCCATCGCCTTCAAGGCTGGCGTCCGTGGCGTTCTTGAACGTGTTGTCATACACCCACTGAGGGGCGGCGGCCGTGCGACGCGTCGGGTAGACATCGATACGGAACGTCTGCGGGTTGTCCTTGAGCAACTGGATCACGCCGTCGCTGAGCTTGCTTTGGTACTCGGCCATATTGGCCGCCGTGATGGTGTACAGCGGCTTGTCCTGGCTGAACGGGTCGTAGGCCCTGTGGCCCTGCTGATAGCCGGCCGGTACCGTGGTGTAACCCCCGGACCAGGCCGGAATGCTGCCGTCGGCATTGGCCGCCCGCTCGGCCCCCATGGGCGTCAGGGTGGTTTTCAGGGCCTGGGCCTGCTCGGCACTGACGCCGGCGTTAGCTGACAGGGCGGCCAGGGACAGCGCAAGGCTGGTCAACAACTGAGCGATCTTATTGTTGTGCATTGTCACTACTCAGAATGTGTGAGAAACGCTGAAGGACACAAAATCCCGGTCAGCACTGGTCTGTTTGAATGTTCTGACACCGTCAATGTTGATCGGCCCTGTGGGGCCGTAGTAACCGGTGTAAGCCAGGGTGAACGTCACCGAGTTCAGGTATTCGGCTGACAGGCCGATGTTGTAATCCCCGCCTTTGTCCTGGCTGAAGCCGCCGACAGCGGAAGAACGGCCGTCGATGCCGTAGCTCAGGCCCATGGGCACCGTCAGGTCCACACCGTCCATGACCTGGAAGTACATGGGCGAGAAGGCCACGCGAATCGCTGTGGCATCGCGGGTGGCATTGGGGTCGATGTTGTCGCGGTTTTTCTGGATGCTCAGGGTCCGGTTCCAGGCCACCTCACCCAACAGGGTGGCGGTGTCCCAGAAGGTTCCCATCGGCATGATGTAAATCATGTTGACCTGCGCGTGGGCGGTACGGCCCACGGCATAGAGCGGGTTGGAATCGTTGTTGTGGGTGCCCGTGAAGTCCGTGACGGTCAGGCTGACCAGCGGCGCGTTGTCACGAATCGAGGTTTCAAAGCCCAGGTTGACATCGCCAAAGCCACGGTTGGCACTCAAGCCGTAAGCTTTGATGTCTTCCGGGAAGACCAGCATGTACTCGCCGATCTGGTCGGGTCGTGCACCGGCGTAAGCCCCCGGGCGCAATTGGGTCTGAAAGTTTTTGTCGTGGTAGTTGATCGCGTACAGGCCGAAATCGGTATCCAGCGCCTCGGATCGGTAGCGCAGTTGTGCACCCCACTGGCCGCTGTCGCGGGCTTTGATGTCCTTGCCGCGGTAAAACGAGGCCGCCGGAACGCCATCGGCAAAGCGTTCAATGACAATCCTTTCCCCGCCGGCATCCAGCAGGTCCGCCGGGCTGAAATAACTGCCTGCGGCTGGAATCCGGGTGCGCTCCCATTCGAATTGGTAGTAACCGCCCACCGACACGGTCGGGGTGATCTGTAGTTGCGTGGAAAACTGGTTGACCGGCAAGCCCAGCTCTTTGAATTGTGTGTTGGGTACGCTCAGCGCCCGTATCGCATCAATAGGCTGCTGGCCGGCGGCAATACCGTTAGCACCAAAGAACAGGCTTTCGCCGTAGACCAGTGAATGCCGGCCCAACCGGGACACGCCCCACATTTCATCGCCCAGGTCGTAATTGCCGTAAACAAAGGCATCGCGAAATTCCGCCTTGCGCCCATGCAAGTCGCGGGTGTCGCGGGTGAACTGGTCGTAGCGCACGGTGTAAGAGTTCACCGTTTGCGGAGAGTCATTGTCATTACCCTGGTTGTAAATGTCGTCGTACCAGGCCGCACCGCTGAGGCGCATGCCCACCTTCTGGTACGACAGGTCAAATTCGGAAAACAGGTCGAGGCGGTTGGAGATCATGCCTCTGCTGAAGTTATGATCGCCGTCGTCCAGGTTGGCGTCGGCAACCAATTTGTCGTCCCGGCCGCTGACACGCCAGGCATTGGAGTATTTGACGTTGGTGTCAAAGCGAACTTTGAGGTCTTTGTTCCCCGTATCAAACTCAAACGCCTGCGCCGTGGTCAGCACTGAACAGCCCAACAGCGCGGTGGCCAACCGGGTCAGCCGCAGCCGTTGCTCTGCCCGCCGCGCGCATCCCGCAAACAGACTCTTAGATTTAGACATTCAAGACCTCTTCGGCAATAAGCCGTTTTTTTGTTTTTATAAGCCGTCGCCTTCTCGGCAACGGCCGGGTCTTGCCGGGCGTAATCCCCTACCCCCGGCACACGTGCTCAGTCGTGGATGGACACGGGATCACGGCCAAACATCATCGGTGGCAGCGCCTGCCCCAACAGGTACGCGCCGAGCATGCCGGCGGTATCGTCAGCGTTCTGGGTAATGTGGTTGGCCGCCGCGATCACGTCGCGCAGGATGCGTTGCAGCGGGTTGTTCAGATAAATGCCGCGCGCCGACGTGGCCTTGAACAGCAGCATCACGGCCTCTTCGCAATCACGCCCGACGCGGGCGATATCGAGCATGTAGTGCACACGGTCGTAGGCCGGCACCAGTTCGCGCCGCTCAACGTATTCGGTGCTTTCGGCCAGCATTTGCAGCAGGCGGGCACGGGCTGAACGCACCCGGACCACCGCATTGCCCAAGCGGTCCTTGACGTAAGGGCTGAGTGCCGCATTACCGCCGTCAGTGGTGTTGGTGCGCACGCTCATCTGGCGGACATATTCATCAATCCCGCCCTGGCCGATCCCCACGATCAGCGCCGACACGGCCCCGAAGAAGATCTGGTTAAACGGAAACAGGTAATTGGCCGGGCGATCGCTGTAGCTGTACTCGATCAGGCTGTGGGCCCGGTGGTAAGGCACAAAGGCTTCCTTGATGACCAGGCTTTTGCTGCCGGTACCGGCCAGGCCGAATACATGCCAATCATCCTCGATCACCCATGCGGAACTGGGCACCAGCATCGACAGGCGATCGATGACATTACCGTCGGCATCACGCCGCAGGCCACCCAGGAATGCCCATTTACCGTGGTCGCAACCGCTGGAGGTTTTCCAGGTTCCGCTGATGGCGTAACCGCCTTCCACTTCTACAACTTTGCCAAACGGCGGGTAGGAGGAGGCGGTAATAACGGTGTTGTCTTCACCCCAAACGTCCAGGCACGCTTGCGGTTCAAGCGAGCCGTACTCCCATTGGTGAATGCCCAGAATCATCATGTTCCAGGCGCTGCTTGCACAGCCACGTCCCAGTTCCATCAGCACTTTGTAAAACACCGCCGGGTTCATTTCCCAGCCGCCGTACTGCTTGGGCTGCAAAATCTTGAAGAAGCCCGCATTAACAAAGGCGGCGATGGTTTCACTGGACACCATGCGATTACGCTCAACCGAATCGGCCTTTTCGAGCAACATGGGGATCAACTCACGGGCCCGCTCCAGCAGTTGCGCTTCGGTGGGTATCGCCTGGGTGCCTGACAGCCCGGTGTGTGGGACGAAGTTGTTCATAGGTCTTTATCTCTTGTTTTAGGGGTGGGCCTGCGCGCCAAAACCGGCCGGGGTTTTACTTAAGCGTTGCGAACTTGCTGTTGAAGTACATCAGGGCACCGTCCTGCTCCGGCAGGCCGCGTACGCCAATCACTTCACCGATAAACATGTCGTGGGTACTGGCCGGGATCACTTCAGCCAGCCGGCACTCGAAGCTGACCAGCGCGTCTTCGAGCAGTGGCACGCCACTGATCCCCGGCTCCCAGTGGCCTTCGGCGAAGCGCTGCTCACCGATCACGCCCTCGACCATGCCGGCAAAGCGTTTGGCAATGACTTCCTGGTCATGGGCCAACACATTGATGCTGAAGGCCCCTGCCCGCTTGATCACTTCATGGGCGCGAACATTGCGGTTTACGCAAATCAACAAGCGGGGCGGGTCCGCCGTGATCGAGCACACGGCCGTGGCGGTCAGGCCCGCTCTTTCGCCGTCGGCACCACTGGCAATCACCACACAGGCACCGGCCAGATGGCGCATGCCCTTGCAGAAATCTGCGGTGGCGACCATCGGCGGGACAACCCGCGGCGTACTGCTCGATTGAATGGCGTTTAACATCGGGAATACCTCACTGTTTCATGGGCATGGGTGGCCCTTGATGCTGGATCAATGCACGGTCCGGCGGCTTGCCGATACTTAAAGGACGATGTTGCGCTTGTGGCCCCAGTCGCTCATTTTGCTGAACGCTTTGACTTCCCAGTGCTGGTCATCAATGACCACGCCGCCCCAGCCCATTTCAAAGTTGAAACCCGAAGGGGTCTGGGCATAAAAGGAGAAGGTCTTGTCGTTGGGGTGGTGCCCCAACTCCAGAATGATCGGGATGCCCGCCTTGATGCAGCGGTCATACGCCATGCCGACGTCATCCATGTTGTCCACTTGAACCATGAAGTGATTCAGGATTTTGGCGGCCGGAGCCTGCGCCGTGGCAATGGAGTGATGACGACCGGTGGCGGTGTGAAAGAAGGTGGCATCCACCACCATGCCCGGCCGCACTTCTTCACGGATGTAATCGCTCACGCGCAGCTTCAAGATATCCGTGTAAAAACTCACGGTCTTGGGGCCGTCTTTGGCAAACGGCAGGATGTGGCCAATACCCAGTTCGCCAGTGACGAACTTGCCTTTCAGCACCTTGGAGTGAAAGACGTCATTGAGCCCGGCTTCACGGTGGCCGAAGAAAAACTCATGGGTAAAACCATTCGGGTCCTGGCAGCTGTAGGCCTTCTCAACCATCCGCCGCTGGCGTAACTCGTCAGACAGCACCTCGACAGCCACCCCTTTTTCACGCATTTGCGCGATGTAGCTTTCAAGCTCCTGCTCGCTGCGAAACTGCCAGCCAGCCACCAGAATGTCGTCAACGGGGTTCTTTTCCAGGAAGAAGCGCTGGGCATATTCGTCCATGCGCAACGTCAAACCCTGCTCATCGCGACTGGCGACTTGCATGCCCATAATGTCGGTCGCGAGCCATTGCCACTGATCCAGGTCACTGACACCGAACCCCGCATAGGCCAACGCGTGTATTTCAGCCATTTGCCTGCCCCTCATCTTGTTTTTGTTGTCCTGCCCATTCATGAAACCCATGAGGGAGCAGCCGTTGACAAGGACAAGAGCAAGCGCTGTGCCAGCCCCGAATACCGCCTGAAATTAAAAAAATAGCCGTTTATATTCAGCCACTTACAAAATTTTAATGGCGGTGTTCCGCGCTGATTTGACCCCATGGCGAAAAATCGGGCACTTCATCAATTTCGACATTTATGAATTTCATTCAAGGATTTCATGAATCCGCCCTGCGGCGAGAACCTGGCCGGAACGGGTAGCGCTCTCACACGGCTTGTGTTTCAGTACAAGCAGCTCGCGCCCACGCGCTAACATCAGCCAAGCATTGCCTTGGCACGCGTTTGGCATCGCGTGTTCGGCATTATTCCAATAAAAACAAAAGGCTTATTCGATGAGTACACCGTCGACCGGGGGTGATGCGCCCACGCATCAATCCAGCAAACGTAACGGCATCAATATCATCACCGACCTGCGTTTCCCGGATATGCAAGATCTGGTAGACCGGCTTTACTTCAACCCTCAGGAAGGTTTGATCTGGCTGGACGACAAACGCATGATGCTCATGCACGTCGAAGCCTTTGGTGCCTTGCGCCAGGAACTGCTGGAAAGCAACGGCGTTGAGTTCACCCGCGGTGTGCTGACCCGGGTCGGCTACCTGACCGGTCAACGCGATGCCGACCTGGCGATCAAAGCGCGGGGTACCGGTAACGAACTCGATATCGTCGCCGCTGGCGGCCAGCTCCATTCCCTGTCGGGCGTGGTCCAGGTGGCCCCTGTGTGCATCGAGTTCGACCATGCCAAAGGCTTTAAATACAGCGAATTTACGTGGAAGCGCTCGGTTGAGAGCGACGTGCATATTGCCGCCAACGGCACCAGTACCGACCCCATTTGCTGGATGGAGGTGGGCTACAGCTCGGGCTTTATGAGCCGCCTGATGGGTCGCCGCCTGCTGGCCCGAGAGACCGAGTGCCAAGGCTGTGGGCATGACGTGTGCCGTGTGGTGGTCAAACCGGTCGAGGATTGGGACAACACCGAGGACGACCTCAAGTACTTTCAACCGAGGGTCACCGACCATCGCCGCAGCCAACCGCTAAAACCGGCTCCCAAGGCCGCAGTACTCGCCCCTTTTGGCCTGGGAGAAAGCCCCGCCCTCGAAACCGACCCGGCCCGCCCGGTGGGCAGTTCGGCGGCCTATCACCTCGTCATGCATAAAATCCTGCGGGTGGCGGGTACCAATGCCACGGTATTGCTGCTGGGCGAGAGCGGTGTCGGCAAAACCATGTTCGCCCACGAGTTGCACCGCAATAGCCTGCGCGCCCATACCCCGTTCGTTGAGATCAACTGTGCCGCCATTCCGGAGCAACTGATCGAGTCTGAGCTGTTCGGGGTTCAGCGTGGCGCGTACTCCGGGGCCACCGACGCCCGCCCGGGCCGGTTTGAAATTGCCCACGGTGGCACGATTTTTCTGGATGAAATCGCCACATTGAGCATGACCGCCCAAGGCAAACTGCTGCGGGTGCTGCAAAGCGGCGACCTGGAGCGCTTGGGCAGTAACAAGACGATCAAGGTCGATGTGCGGGTCATCGCCGCTACCAACGAAGACCTGGCCAAAGCCGTTCAGGCCGGGCGCTTTCGCAGCGACTTGTTCTACCGCCTGAACGTGTTCCCGGTGACCATCGCCCCGTTGCGCGAGCGCAAGGACGACTTGCCCTTGTTGCTCGACACGGTCATGCGCAAATTGAGCACCTTGCATGGTCGCCACCTGACGGGGGTGACGCCACGGGCCCTGCAAGTGATTCTGGATTATCACTGGCCGGGCAATATTCGCGAGTTTGAAAACGTGATTGAGCGCGCAGTGATTCTCAGCGACGAGGGCGATCTGCTGGACATCCGCCACCTGTCGGGGCTCGACTCATTGGCCGGGCACCTGGAACGCATTGGCACGGTGGGTTGGGACAGCGGCCCGGCCATCGGTATTCGCATGCCGGACAACCCGCCAAGCGTGGCACTGGCGCAACAGGAGAACGCCAGCCACGAGCAGTTGCTTGCGGTGGCGCAACGCGCCTTGCAACGCGGCCCGGTACGCCTGAGGCTTATCGAGGAGGTGTACATTGAGGTGGCCATGAAACTCAGTGACAACAATATTTCCCGTGCCGCCACCTTGTTGGGACTTAGCCGCGCGCAGCTCGATTATCGGGTGAAGAAAATGTCGCAGGACGATCCCGAGTCGCAGTGAACCCCTGAACGACAACCGCCGGGTCAATGACCCGGCGGTTGTGTCAACGTCAGCAGGCGGCCTTCACGGTTACACGAATGCGTCGCTGGCGCTCACCGGGGTGCAGAATCGCGCGATGCTGGCCATGGAATTTTCATGCTCTTGCGCCGAGGGCGAAGCGCAGCAGTCTTCCAGCACTACCACATCAAAGTCACGGTCATGGGCATCACGTACCGTGGCCTGCACCACTGCCTGGGTGCTGACACCGCTGCAGTAAATCCGCTCGATGCCTTCACGACGCAACAGCACCTCCAGGTGTGTGGCGTAGAACGGCGACACCCGGTGTTTGACGATGTCCCAATCCTGAACCTGCGCAGCCAGTTCATCATGCACGGCACCGCCCCAGGCGTTCTTTTTCAAAATGCCGTTTTTGGCGATAGGCCCGAACACCTGCGAGTGCGGGTTGGCTTCACGGTGATCATCGGAAAAGGCGACACGCACATAAGCGACCGGAATGCCTTTGGCCCGGGCGCGGGCAATGGCTGCGGCCGTGCGGGCAATGATCTCGCGGCTGCGTACTTGCTCGCCAAGCGGGCCTTTACCGCTGGCACCGTCGGGGTGTACCAGATCGTTTTGCATGTCCAGAACCAGATAAATACTTTTCATGTTTACGTTTCTCTCAGTTGATTCAGTCGCACCACAGTGCGCCGTTGATATCCAGAATCTCGCCGCTGATAAAGCCGGCCTTGTCCGACAGCATAAAGCTGACCGCCGCCGCCACTTCTTCGGCACGCCCCATGCGTCCCAGGGGAATCAATTCGCGCAGATGGTGCGCAAAGGTGACCGTCATTTCGGTGGCGATCGGGCCAGGTGCCACGGCATTGACCCGCACGCCCGAGCGGGCCAGTTCCTTGGCCAGAAACACGGTCAAGGTATGTACCGCCGACTTCGACATGCCATAGGCAACCCCGGCGGCGCTGGCTTGCTCCGCAGGGTCCAGCCAGGGGCGGGCATTACCGCCATTCTTGCCGACCACAGACCCCATATTGACGATACTGCCGTGTTTGCGTTCGGCCATCCGTTGCCCAATCAACTGGCACGGCACCAGCGTGCCGAGCACATTGACCCGCATCACCCGCTCGAACTCGGACACCTTGAGGTCCAGCCCCCGGCCGCAAGACAGCACGCCCGCCACATTGACCAGCGCGGTTATCGGGCCCATGTGCTCCTCGATCTCCTCCACGGTATCGCGTACGGCAATACGTGAGGCCACATCACATGCATAAAACCGTGTGTGCTCGGGCAGCGTCGCCGGCGAGGCCAGATCAAGCGCCGCCACCTTGTAGCCCTCACGGCTCAATAACGCGCACACCGCGCTGCCGATGGCCCCGGCGGCACCGGTGACCACCGCCACCTTCATTGCGCACCCCGCTGCTGCGCTGCGGCCTGGCCCGCCAGGCGGCCGAACACCAGCCCCTTGAGTACCGAGGTACCGCCCGCATAGTTGCCAAAATACAGGCCGACGGTTTCCCCCGCCGCGTACAAGTTGTGGATCGGATCGCCGTCGACATTGATCACTTGAGCCTGCTCATCCACCTTCAGCCCGCCAAAGTTGAAGACGTTTGCCGAGATGATCGGGTAAGCGAAATAAGGGCCGCGATCAAGCGGCAATGCCCAGTTGCTTTTCGCCGGCTCCAGCCCGACCGTAGCCACGCCATCTACCTGCAACGGCTTGTAGTCGCCGGGGCGACAGGCCGCGTTATACGCGGCGACAGTCTGCTCGAGCGCGGCAGGCGCAACGCCCAGTTTCTCAGCCAGTTCGCCCAGAGTCGGGGCTTCAATGGCCGCCTGATCGGTACGAATCGCCAAGCGGTAGTTGGGCACGTCCTTGACCTTCTGGTCGAGAATGACCCAGGCAATCCCTTCATCTTGCAGGTAAATCTGCCGGGTGACCCGCTCATACCAGGCATCGACCGTGCCCGGTGCCTCGTCGGTGAAGCGCAGCCCTTGCCGGTTCACCAGAACACCGTACGGGAAGACAAAAATAGAGGGCTCGGAAATGCCCGAACGTGGGTCAACCGGTTCGGCATGGTAGCTGCCGTATTCGCCGCTGGGCGCAGCGCCCACGTCTAGCGCCATCTGAATGCCTTCACCGCGGTTGTAATAAGCGCCCTTGCACACCGGCCGCAGGAACACCGAACGCGGCCCCAGATAACGGTTCAGCATCTCGGCATTGCCCTCAAACCCGCCGCTGGCCAACACCACAGCACCGCGTAACGTCAGTTCACCCTGTTGGCGCGAGAGCGCCAGAATACCGGCCACACGGTCCAGGCCTTGCGTGATCAGCTGGCGCCCCGAGGTTTCATAGAAAAACGTCACGCCCAGGGTTTCAGCTTTGCTCGCCAGGGCTTCAACGATGGCTTCACCGCCCCCCACTGGCAGCAGGCGCGGTTGAGTGCTGGTCAAAAATTGGGTCGGCAGGAAATCAAACTTGACCCCGTTGCTTTTCAGCCATTCGATGGTCCCTGGGACCTGTTCTGCGAAGGTGCCGATCACGCTGGCATCGATCGATGCCAGCGCACGGGTTTGGGCAGACCAGTGCGTGCGGTCGGCGAGGGTTTCAGCGACAAAATCGGGGTCTTGGTAGTAGCCGGAGTGTTCCGCCAGAAATGTATCGAAGTCATCCGTGACTTCATCATGGCTCTTCATGCGCAAGTACGCCTCGGTAAACCGGCTCTGCCCGCCCCGCTCTTCACGCGTTGCCCGCTCCAGCACCGCCACACGCAGCCCGCGTTCGGCACCTGCAACAGCCGCCGATAAGCCCGCGACACCGCAGCCCACCACGATCAGATCAAAGTTCAACTCAGCCATTGGGTAGTTCCTCTTTTTGTGGCTAGCACTATAGGAACTGGTATAAAGGCGTTCGAGTGTGCGCAAGCAAATGGGCTTTTAGGAAAAGGCGAAAACCGATGGACAGGCTCTGGGCAATGCAAGTGTTTGTACGGGTAGTGGAATGTGCCAGCTTCAGTCGCGCGGCCGAATCCTTGAACATCGCCAACGCCACCGTGACGTCCAGTGTGCGCAACCTTGAGACCTATCTGGGCGTCACGCTGCTGTCCCGAAACACCCGTTCGCTGCGCATTACCGACGATGGCGAAGCGTATTTCGCGCAATGCAAAAAGGTGCTGCAACACATTGAAGAGATGGAAGGCCAGGTGCGCCAAAAGAAAGGCCAGGTCGGCGGCCAGTTGTGCATCGAATCACCGGCCGCTTTTGCCCGGGCTTTGATCTTTCCGGCGTTGCCCACGTTCACCGCCCAGCACCCCGGGTTATCGGTCGCCTTGCGCCAGACCGATCATGCACAGGACCTTATTGCCACAGGCACGGACGTCGCCATTCGCATTGACCTGGTCAACGATGCCGACCTGGTGGCCCGCCCCCTGTACCAGGCACGCTATGTGGCCTGCGCGGCACCCGGTTTGCTCGAACGGATCGGCATCCCGCAACACCCACGCGACCTGCAGCCGCAGCACTGTCTGGGTATTTTTGGGGCCTGCCGCTACACGGTGTCGGACTGGACTTTCGACAACGCGGGAGAGCATTGCCGCACCACCCCCAATGGCGATATGCACTTCAACAGCTCGGACACGCTGATCCAGTCGGCACTGGCCGGGCACGGAATCATTTATGTGCTGGATGTGTTCGTCAACGGGCTGATCCGGAACGCCGAACTGGTCGAACTGTTCCCCGAGTGGACCACCAGCAGCCGCAACTTTTATGCGGTGACCCCCAAGGCACGCTTTATCGCCCCCCGTACCCGCGCTTTTATCGACTTTATGCTAAGCACCCTGGATGCTCAGCGCCGCCCGGCCCATGACGCCCACGTCACAGTGCGCCAGGGCCGCCGTGGGCTGGCCTAAGGTGCCAACGCCTCGAGCAGCGCCGGCACCAGACTTTGCCATTCACCCACGATCCCCACGGCTGCCACCTTGAAAATGTCCGCCTCCGGGTCTTGGTTAATCGCCACGATCTGGCTGTCCAGACTCACACCAGCAAGGTGTTGCAAGGTCCCGGAGATCCCGACGGCCAGGTACACCTGAGGGCTGACGAATTTACCGGACACCCCGACCTGGCGCAGCACGGGAACCCGCCCGGCATCGACTGCCGGCAGGCTGCCACCCAGCGTGCCGTTAAGCCTTAACGCCAGCTCTTCAAGCAGCGTGAAACCCGCTTCATTGACCCCACGCCCACCGGACACCACCAGGCTCGCCCCTTCCAACGGGGGCAAACGTTCGCTGCTTTCATGTGTTTGTAACACCCAACCCAATGGCAAACTCGTGTGCAAATCGAGGGTGCAAACGCTCGCGGTGACAGGCAAGTTGTACACGGCGCGACCGGCCCGCAGACACGCAAACGCAAGCCCCGACTCAACCTGCAGTTTGATCCGCATGCGCCCCCCCCAGGCGGCGCGCTCAGCGATGACCGCTTCGCCCTCCACGCTCAGGCTCAAGCAACGGCCCAAAGGCTGGCCATCGAGAAGGTCTGCCAATAAAGCCGCCAGCTCTTCCCCGGCAGTACCCGGTGGCAGCAGAACCAGATACGGTTCACGGGGGCTGGGCAGGATGGCCGCCAACGCTTCGCTGACGGCACAGGCCACTGCGTAGGTATCATCACCTTCCTGCAAGCCGGGATGCAGCGCCTGATACACCGTCTCGGCACCCGCTCGGCAGGCCAGGTCCTGGTCCAGCGCGCACGCCTGGCTGCCGATCAACAGCACTGAAAAGCCACCGTCACCGGCCAGGTGCTGGCCTGCAGACAGTGCTGTGTCCAACGCCGTCGCGCCCCACACCTGAGGAATAATCACCAGCCGTTTCATAGATGAACCCCCTGATCTTTAAGCCAACCTATCAATGCCTGAGCCTGTTGTGCGCTGTCCCCACCGAGCATCTGGCACTGGCCACCGCGTGTGGTAACCGGCGCAGCCTCCAGCGCTCGCAGTGCCGGCCCCGAGGTGACTGCAACGGGAACAGGAAGGCAGGTGAATACCCTGCGCTTGGCCGCCATCACGTTCTTCATCAAGGGGTGACGCAACCTATTACGCTTGTCATTGGTCACACTCACCAGTAATGGCTGATCCACTGTCAGCCACTCTTCACGGGTGCCTCGCTCACGCATCAACAGCAGGCGGTCGCCTTGCCATTGCGCCACCTGAGCCATGGCAAACTGCCGTCGCCGAAGGCTGCGTGCAAGCAAGGTAGGGAGGCTGCCCTCGTCCAGATCCCCCAACTCACGCCCCACCACAACCAGCTCATGCTCAGGGAAGTGCTGGTCTATGACTGCGCCAATCTGCCTGGCACTCTCACGGCTGTGCCACAACCGTGCCGCCTGTATACCCAGGGCCTGCAAGGAATCGGGACAAAAAGCGGCGACGCTGCGCAGCAGGTTTTCCGTGTTGGGACCTTCCAGCAGCAAGACGTCGATCCGGGTGTCAGGGTTGCCGTCACGCAGTTTCAGTGCGACCTCCAGCGCGGCTTCGTCAAAGGGGCTGAGCAGGCGTCTGGCGGTGCCCTCTTCGAGAATCTGCGCATCGGGGGTCAGGCGAATGGGGTGCAAGGCAAAACGCATATCGGCGACGCCCGCCAACAGGACCAGAATCTTCATTTCGGCCCGCCCTCCATCGCTGCCGCACTGGCCCCGGCCAGCCGCCCGAACACGGCGGCTTTACCCAGCGCCGAGCCGGTCATATACGCCGCACCATGGAAGCCTCCGATCATTTCGCCAGCAGCGAACAGCCCCTCGATGGGCTCGCCAAAGACATCGATGACCCGCAAACCAGCGTCCACCACCACGCCGCAATACGTGCCAAACACCGCCGCTGTAGAGGGGTAGGCATAGAACGGCCCGTGCTCGATAGTGCACAGTTGGCCATGGTGATGCACCAGGTGCTTACGCCCGAATTCGGGTTCAAGTCCGTTGCGCACGGCCTCGTTATAGGCACTGACTTGGGCCAGAAACACCTCTTGCGGAACGTCTATCAAGCGTGCGAGTTCTTCCAGGGTGTGTGCTTGGACAAACAACCCTTCTTCCAGCCGACGAGTGAAATCCAGAATGCGGATCTGGTTGTCACCGCTGTGCATGATGCCGTGGTCGAGGATCTGATAACCCACGCCGTCACTTTGTTGCATCACGGCATCGCCCAGCAGCTTGTACGACTGGGACTCATCGACAAAGCGCTTGCCTTCCTGGTTCACCGCGATAGCGCCCTTATAAACCGCCAGGCAGGCATGGTGATTGTGTTCATCTATCGGGTGCTTGCCGAAAGTGCCTTTGATATAGGGCAGGTCACGCACATCGGCACCCAGCGCCCAGGCCATGCGCAGCCCGTCGCCTTCATTGCCCTCGCCGCCGATAAACACGGCATTGTCGTAGTGCGGCGCGAAGCGATGGATAAGCGCACGATCCTGCACAAACCCGCCACTGGCCAACAACACCGCACGGCGTGCATGCACCACCAGGGTTTCACCCTCTCGCTCAACGGTGGCACCGACCACGCGGCCATCCGCTTCGCGCAGCAAACGTCGCGCGCGGCTTTGCAGCCAGAGCGTGACGTTGCCCGTCGCCAGTGCCGCGTTCTGTAGCTGGCGCACCATATCGGCCGGGTCGACGTTGTGTACCCGCGGCACCGACTGCCCGGAGGCCGCCTCAATCGCATCAGAAAACACCACGCCGTTACGCTTTAACCACTCATAGGTGTGCAGTTGAGTGTCGGCGTACAACCGCACCAGCGACTCATCGCATTCGCCCTTGCCGACATCGACCATATCGCTAAACAGCAATGGCGAGGAATCCTCGATCCCGTGCTTGCGTTGCAAGTCAGTACCGGCAAATGCCAGGCAGCCTCCGCTCATGGCCGACGACCCACCCGTGTGTGCGGTCTTTTCCAACACCACTACCTGCAAGCCGGCTTGCGCGGCCGTGAGTGCTGCCGCGAAACCGGCGAGGCCACCGCCCACCACCAAAAAATCACAGTCGTGGCGTGTCATACCCAATCTCCCGTCTCAAGCAATGGGCTCAAACCATAGAACTCGAACACCTCGCGCACCCGCGCCGTCGACGGCTGCGCTGAAAAATAGCCGCGATTACACGGCCGGGTGCCCATCGAGCGACGCAAGTCCACCATGGCTTCGGCCTGTTTGATCCAGGCACCCAACGAATCGAGCACGGGCACACCCTCCACTTCATTAATGCCGTGTCGGGCCAGCAGCACGTTCAGCGGTGCTTCGCCGGGGATAATCACTTCAGCACCACTGGCGATCAGCCCACGGGCGGCCTGACGGAAACGCTCAATCAGTTCAGCGGGCTCATCGAAAGCCGCCAGTACATCGGCGAAGTGAAAACCCACGTGACGAATGCCCGCCAGCCGCTCGCCCAACCCGTGGCGCTTGGCGTTGTCTGCCACCAGGTCGGCCAACTCGTCGATAAACACCAGCACCCCGAACCGACGCCCCAACATGCACGCGGTTAACATGGCCGATTCGCCATAGCCCACCACCGGAATGTTCAACAGGCTGCGGGTTTCCTTGAGGGCAGGCTCTGGCAAGGTGCTGATAGCATAGGCATCGAAACCCTGATGCTGCGCATTGAGCCCGGCGGCCATAAACTGCAAACCATGCAGGTATTGCAAGGGGCAATACTTGATGTCATCGCCCGGGTAATGGCTGCGATAGGTGCCGGGGCGCATGCCATGCAGATGAATTTCAGTGTCCGGCCGCGCAACCTTGCGAAAATGCTCACGCAGAGCCTCGTCATAAGCGCCCAGGTCGCTCAGCACAGTGAAACTTTGATGCCAGATACGAATGCCCATGAAAGTCCTCAATCAATAGCCAGATGTTTACAAGCCGACATGGCCTGCATGTGAACGCCTGGAAGCAAGTGAGCAAGGATTATCAGCACGCCGCCAAAGGCTGTGTAGTTGCCGGCAGCGAAGGGGCTATTCAGCAAAAGTGCACAATGCACTCTCGCTCATAGCCATCGATAAGCCACACCGGAAGGTATGGGGAGCACGGGCATGGGCTTGCCAGTGGCAGGCTCAAGCACCTTGGCCTTGGCCAATTGCTGAATCAGCGCTTCGCTGGGCTTTTTCGGTGGCACATTGGCCAGGCGTGCTTCCAGCCATTGCAGCTTGCCGTCCCAGGCCGGCAGCTTGGCAGGGGGCAAAGGCAGGATTTCGTTGATCTCAGGGACTGTGGGATTGGCGTATGAGTATCGTGCCAGCACACGCCAGATGGTTTTGTAGCGCTCAGCGCGCTCAAGGTCTTCCTGTTGGGCGAGGTAGTACATCTCATTGGTGACAGGAGGGCCACGAAAGGCCTCTTTCAGCCGACTGGCAGCGCTTTCATCACCTGCTTTAACGCCCATCTGGAAAACCTTTAGCGCCTCTTGATATTGACCCTCGTATTTAAGGTCGATACCCAAATCAACAGCTGCGTCACCATGGCCCTGCTCGGCCGCACAGCGGTGCATCTGCCGGGCCACGTCCGGCGCGATGTCAATCGGTGCCAGTTTATCGCCCACCTCGTACTGCGCCTGGGCACTGCCTTGATCCGCCGCCTTGCGGTAGTAGCGCAGAGACATTTGCGGATCCTTTCTCAGCCCGGCTGAGCCCTGTTGCA
>NZ_JASLGE010000074.1 GCF_030150285.1 Pseudomonas sp.
GCTCTTCGCAGGGTCGTTACGTAGTGGCAAACGCGCTGCTGCGTTGATGAGCTTGATCCAATCGGCCAAGCTCAACGGGCATGATCCGTACGCCTACTTGAAGGACGTTTTCACGCGCCTGCCGACGCAGCGGGCAAGTGAGATTCAGGAACTACTGCCGCATCGGTGGCAACCGGATTAGTTGCGCAAGATGGGATGCCCGGACGCTTACGCAACTCGTCCAGACCGAGGGTTTGAAAAGCGTCGATGGCAGGGTGTTGAGCGTTTGGCATGGGCATGACGTCACTCTTATTTTTGTGGTGGTGGATTTTGATGGGGGTCTCTGAGGTCTTGATCAGAGGTCAGCTATGGAAGTGATCGCCTTCGGTTGCTTTTCGCTGCAGCAGTAACGAAGGGCGATAGTGCTCGCCGTAGCAGGCTTGCAGGTTCTGGAGCACCGTCAGCAGGTTTGACAGCCCGAAGCCATCTGCCCAAGCGAGTGGCCCTTGAGGGAAGCCAAGACCAGCGCGCATGGCCAGATCGATATCTGTGGCTGAGGCAACCCCTTGAAGCAACGCCTCGGCAGCTTCGTTGGCCAGCATCGCCCAGGTGCGCAATACGATGAGTGCGGGACTGTCGGTCAAGCAGGTGACCTTGATCCCCAGTTGCTGCAAGAAACCGATGCCTTGAGCCTTGGCCAGCACGCCGATAGTTGATGAACAACTGATTGCCAGGCGTTTGGTCTGCAGGTAATCCCGGGCCAAATCCACCAGGATCAAGTTGGGCAGGGCGTCCTCAAGGGCGCGCCGACTGGCCAGACGACCGTCGGTCAAGGCCAGGGTGGCATCGCCAATACGCAGGAGTCCGCGCCCGGGAACTTGATTCACCGGAATATCATGGTGCTGGCAACGCTGGATCAGGCCGTTCGCCCAGTTGGCCGAGCCCTCGACCGTGCACTGGCTGACGAGCAGGTCACTGATAACCTCTGAAACGCTTGGTGCGAACGCGCCTTGGGTGTAGTCATAAAAACCCTGACCACTTTTTCTACCGAGCAGCCCTGCATCCACCCGCTGTTTTTGAATCAGTGAAGGTTGAAAGCGACGATCTCCATAAAAGGCTTCAAAGATTGAGCAAGTGACTGCGTAGTTAACGTCCTGGCCGATCAGGTCTGTCAATTCGAAAGTGCCCATTTTAAAGCCGCCAGCCTCACGTATCAGAGCATCGAGGGTCGTGCAGTCAGAAACACCTTCTTCAAGCGCACGCATGCTTTCGTTATAAAAGGGTCTTGCGATCCGATTGACGATAAAGCCAGGAGTTGAACGGGTATGAACAGGCTGTTTGCCCCAGGCGCGAACAATCGTGCTCGCGCGCTTGATGAGGTTCGGGTCGGTTAAATGGCCTGCGACGACTTCAACCAGTGGCATCACTGGTGCCGGATTGAAAAAGTGCAATCCGAGCAAACGTTTGGGGTGTTTGAGCTCTGCACTCAGCTGGGTAATTGAAAGGGAAGAGGTGTTGCTGGCGAGCAGGCAGGTCTTGGTGCAGACCTCTTCCAGTTGCAGAAGCAGGCTGCGCTTGGCATCGAAGTTTTCAGTAATCGCTTCAATGATCAGAGAGCAGGCTTTCAGTCCCTCAAGACTGTCGATCACACGCATGCGTGACAATGTCAGGTAACGCATGGCGGGATCCAGGCGACCTTTGCTCACCTGAGCATTCAGCCGTGTGGCCATCTGACCTATGGAGGCTTGGGCAGCGCCAGCGCATTGATCAAACAGCAAGACAGGATGGCCAGCGCTGGCGGCCACTTGAGCAATGCCGATACCCATCGTGCCGGAGCCGACTATCCCGATGGGGTCGTGGGTGGTGAGTGCTTTCATGGGTTACTTGCCCTTGAAGTGGGGGGCGCGCTTCTCCATAAATGCGCGCACACCTTCCTGATAGTCCTCGCTGCGTCCTGCGAGTTGTTGCAGGTTCTTCTCCAGTTCGAGTTGTTGCTCGAAGCTGTTGTCGAAAGAGCCATTCAAGGCCTGCTTGATCAATCCCAGGGCATAGGTAGGCTGTTTGGCTAAATGGGTCGCCAGACGCTGGGTTTCTTGCTCCAGCTCGGCGTCATCCACGCAGCGATAAATCAGACCGTACTGCTCGGCTTGCTCCGCGCTCAATGGCAGCCCCAGCAGGCATAAGGCTTTGGCTCGAGGCAGGCCCATGAGTCTGGGCAGAGCCCACGTGCCACCGGAGTCAGGGATCAAACCAATGTTGCAAAATGCCTGAATAAAGGTGCTGGAGCGCGCAGCCAATACCAGATCGCAGGCCAGCGCAATATTGGCCCCGGCCCCGGCCGCTACCCCGTTTACTGCACAAATCACCGGAACGGGCAGGGCGCGTAACAGGCGAATCAAAGGATTGTAAAAATGCTCCAGAGAGATCGACAGATCAATTTCAGCTCCCTGCAATGAAACGCTGCGCTCTTTCAGGTCCTGGCCTGCACAGAACCCTCGGCCTTCTCCCGTCAATACCAGCACCCGCAGACTTGGCAGGTTACTTATCACGTGCAGCGCCTCAATCATTTCAGCCTGCATCTGTGCATTAAAACTGTTGAGTTGTTCGGCACGGTTCAGCCGCAGAGTGGCTACACCAGCATCTAAGCTGAATAACAGGTGCTGCATGTTCATTGAGTTATGCCCCTTCAGCGCAGATAGGTATGGCTTAACGGCCTATAAAGTGGGGTTCGCGTTTTTCCTGAAAAGCCTTCAAGCCTTCCTGTCGATCTTGAGTGGCTGCCAACAAAGCAAACGCTTTGCGCTCCAGGCGTAAGCCACAGGCAAGGTTTGCCTCGGAGGCGGTCAACACGGCTTCTTTAGCCAAATTGACCGCTATGGGAGCTTTACAGGCGATGGAGTGGGCAATGTGCAGTGCACGTTCGATCGTGCGCTCTACAGAGGTCACTTCGCTGACCAGCCCGCTCTGCAAGGCCTGATGAGCATCAATAGGCTCGCCAGTCAGTACCATTTGCATGGCCCGTGATTTACCCACGACGACTGGCAGGCGCTGAGTCCCTCCGGCTCCGGGCATGATGCCCAGGTTGATTTCGGGCAGACCGAACCTGGCGTTCTCACCGGCAATAACGATATCGGCGTGCAAAACCAACTCGCAGCCGGCGCCCAGGGCAAGCCCGTTTACAGCGGCAATCAAAGGCTTTTTAAACTGGGATATGCGTTGCCAGCAGGCAACGCGTTGATCAGACAGGGTCGCAATAAAATCGTTGGCAGCCATTTCATGGATATCCGCCCCAGCCGCGAATACCTTGCTGCCCCCTGTCAGTACAACCGCTCGGACAGCCGGATCTGTTTGCGCATCATCCAGGGCCTCGACAAGCTGCTTGAGCAGTTCGGTGTTGAGTGCATTCAATGCCTCGGGCCGACTCAAGGTGATCATGCACACGCCTTGAGGGTTGTTCATCCTGTTCAGCAAGCAAGGCATTTGAATGCCCTCCCCAAAATTAATGCCACACGAGGTGTGTTTTTTTCTGAGTCTAGCGCCAAAGGGATACGACAAAATTACAAAAGTTTTAAATTGTGTGTCTAATTTCGTAAGTGGTGTGGTTTATTGGGTAGATGGATCCCGGTAGAGCTGTGTTCATAGCGCTGGGCTGAGGGTATATTTCAGCTTTCGGATCTGCCCGGTAATGCCATGTCTTCCCTCAGCCCGTTGAATCACTTGATAAAACGTTTTCAAGAGCAAACACCGATTCGAGCAAGCTCATTAATCATCACCCTCTATGGTGATGCCATCGAACCTCATGGCGGAAGCACATGGCTGGGGAGCCTGGTTAAACTGCTGGAACCCTTCGGCATCAATGAGCGCCTGATACGAACATCGATTTATCGTCTGAGTCAGGAAAATTGGGTCACGGCCGAAAAAGTGGGGCGACGCAGCTACTACGGTTTGACCAACATTGGTCGCAGACGCTTCGACAAAGCCTTCAAGCGGGTCTATCACGCGGGTGACTGCAGCTGGGATGGTTCCTGGTGCCTGGTAATGCTTACGCAACTGGATCAGGACAAACGCAAAACGGTACGCGAAGAGCTTGAGTGGCAGGGCTTTGGGGCACTTTCTCCAGTGCTGCTGGCCAGTCCCCACGCAGACAGAATCGATATCAGCAGCACCTTGCTTGATCTGGATGCGCAAGACCAAACCATCGTTTTCGAGGCCACAGCCCACGAATTCATGGCCTCTCAGGCGCTGCGTCAGCAAGTGCGGGAAACCTGGAATATCGATGAGCTGGCCGAGCATTATCGGGAGTTCATTCATCTGTTTCGCCCGCTATGGCAGTCGTTACGCGAACAGGAAGAACTGTCGCCCCAGGATTGCTTTCTGGCCCGACTTCTATTGATCCATGAATACCGCAAGCTGTTATTGCGCGACCCGCAACTGCCTGACGAGCTCTTGCCGGCCGACTGGGAAGGGAAGGCGGCTAGATTGCTGTGCCGCAATATTTACAAGCTGGTCTGGGAGAAGTCGCAGGACTGGCTGGTTGATGCGCTGGAGGTGGCTGGAGGGGAATTGCCTGAGGTTGGGGAGCGGTTTTATCAGCGGTTTGATGGTAATCCAGTTGTTACCTAATCCGATTTACCCGTTAACTGATCTGAATACCGGTCAATCGCTTTGTGCTTGAGTAAATCCAAATAGTCAGCCCATTGCTGCGCCGCCTCGCGTCGTTGCTCCAGTAACTGCGCCCGCGCACAAACGGCCCCAAGCGCGCCCGGCATTCTGTGTGACAGCGACAACTCCAGAACGACAGGATCTATTCCTAGCGGCGTTTTTCAAGAAAGCTGTGTTCGGGCCGATAGCGGTTTGCAGGTTCTAGCCACACCTTCCAGAACCTCCACTTTCAGCGTAAAAACAAGGACTCTCATGCGCACACAAGTCATTATCGAAGACCACGTATTGCCTCAGCTTCTGACATCCGCTATTGAGGCGTATGAAGTCTCCCACAAAGCTCATGAGCGAGGTCGAGTAAACAAAAAACTGGAAACCTTTGGGTTGCTGTGGGGGTATGCATTACCAGTGCGTGAGAATGTACCTGCGCGACTAGTCGCTGCGGTTGCTACCGTGGAGACCTCGGCGTTGCGTCATACTGCATGGGTCAGACCCGACCTTGAATCCATCAAGATGAAGAGAGATTTCTTTGCCGAGTACTGGCCGCAGTTGGAGTTAATCGGCACCTTCCATTCGCACCCCTATGAAGACTTATCCGAAGTCAATGATTGTAAGGGCTGGCGAGCCTCCGATGAGGACAAATCCTTCTGGCCTGCCTTCCATGAGACGGTCTGCCCAGATATAGATGAGCTGGCACACTTGGTAATTGCGATCACCGCATTGGGGCGTAAAGGCAGCGCAATGCCTGACCGTCTGCCAGGTTCAGAATATACCTCCGGTTATATCTTCAGCGCGGACAAGCGCAAACTGTGGATCAAGGGTTATACCTCGGCACTGTATGAAGAAATTGCGGATGACGACCATGAGGATCTGGCGTTTGAGGACGAGATCCTGGAGGTCAGATCTTATGATGTTTGGGAAGACGACGATGTGCTGTTGGAAATTCCATCCTTGGAAGCACGTTTTCGGCATGAACTGTTGCGCAAGTAAGGCCGTCTGAGCCTTTGGCCAGGGCCAGAAAGATGAGGCTGATTACCTGTACCGCGTCCAGGTAATCCAGCTGACCTGCGGACTAATCACTCATAGAGCCATTGCCTCAATTCCTTGAGGTTGGCGACTATGATTTGCTGAGCTTCCGGGTTGGGGTCCAGGTTTCTATGATCAATCTGATAGCGTTGTAAAACATACTTCACCAGTGCCCTGCGACAGGGCACTACGAGTTGGCCATCCACCATACCGAAGTCGCTTTCAATGATCGCTTTTTGTGCTGTGCTCAAACGCCCATCGGGCGCGATGATAACGGGTATTTCAATATTCCAGTCTTCATCCCGGTCTTGGGTGTTCTCTGACGCATCGAGTAACCCAGGCTCTCCTCGTAATCGGCTAAGTACAAAGTCACGGTACTGGCCGTTCTTCTCGCAATACGCTCGCACATGCCAGCGCATGCCGGTATAGATCAGTGTGTGCGGGGCAATGAGGCGAATTTCAACATTAGGTGTATTGAGCGATACGTACTCGGTTTCCAGGCGTAGACCGTCGCGGCAGGCTTTCAGCAGTGGGCGCAGGATCTCGGGGCGAATTGGTCGATCCGGAACCTCCAACACCTTGGTGTGTGTGTACGCTAGGGCAAGTCCATCAATGTGCGGCGCGCGTTCGTTGTTCTGGTAAAGCAGGTGTAAATAAGCGTTGGCACTGTCGTCGATGAACTTTGGCTTGAAGTGTTTGCTAGGTATATAGCCCTTGATCTGCTTGTCATATGTCAAGTTTCGGGGCGCATGCTCGGTGATGTAGGTGTTGATGTCTTTCGACGCCTGCTGGCGACTGATGCCAAAGCTCTGGATCAGGTGTCCCGTGGTCAGCCGGCCCTCCCACCAGGCAACGGTCTCAATCAAACGATAGCGAAGTGCCAGATCCCAGCGGACCTGCGCGATAGACTGTTTGCGTTTCATGACCCCTCCATGTGCGCGGATACTTTACCTGTATAAGTCTACAATCTAGACCTGTCGTGAATCATTACATATCGTGATTGTGTTTTCGAAATAAATCAAAGTCACGATGGAAGTGGATATGGACATGTCGGAAGATTTTTTGACTGTGGCACTGGTGCTGCTGGTGGCGATCCTACTGATGCTTGTACAGCAGAGTTTGAAGTTACGTGAGCTTTGGCGCATGGCGCTGATGTTCAAAAAGGATGCGCGCTGGGTAAAGATTCTGGAAATGGAAAAGCGAGAACTGCGTGCTGAGTTGCGAGTTGAGAAAGAGCGCACGGCGGAATTGGAGAAGAGGCTGGTGATATTGCAGCAATTGATCCCGGCAGTGGGCTTATGAACAAATTGTACGGTCCAAAAGATGCTTGATCGGAGAGCAGGGGGCGGGGCTGGTCAAGCGGTCACGATGTCCTCAGCGTTTGTCTTCGACTGGGCAATAACCTAGGAGAGCAGATATGCCAATGAAACCCAGGCCCTTGACCTACAAATGTGCCGCATGCGGTTGGGCGAAAACAGTGGCACCGGGAAGTGATTCATTGAAGTCGGGTGAGTGGTTTGACCGGTGTCCCAGATGCGGGAGCAAGGAGTTGGGGATGCGAGCTGCTGGGTGGTTGAAAGGTGCATTCGCTGAGCTTTTGGCGCGACGGCGATTCTGAGTCAAGGCATGACGGAGATCCAGATACCCACCGTCCATAAACTTGACAGCCGTAGTGGCAAAATGCAACTTAGCCCTCCTTGATATTCAGTGCAGATGGGAACCTTTAAGGAACGATATGAGTAAGGCTCAGGATTTCTCCAAGCTGTACACCCGGGTGGCGAGTGATATAGCCATGGCACTGGATGATGTTTCCAGGCTGGATGTGAGCAATGACAAGGGATATGCCCACCTGGCTAACGTCAAAGATAAATTGGGTCAAATGAAAGCTCGCTTTGACGGTGAGATTGCCTATCTCGAAAAGCATGCTGAATGGGACAATTTCACCATCGCATTTTTCGGCGAAACCAATGCCGGGAAAAGCACGATCATCGAGAGCTTGCGCATTCTGTTTGAAGAAAAAAAGCGTCAGGCACTGATCCAGAGAAACCAGGCGACTGTCAGCGATATTCAGGCTGTGTTTTCGGAGAAAAGCGACGCCCTGATTGATGAACTGAGTACACGTTATGTCAGCTTTTGCGAAGACATCGCTGCGTTAGGCGATGATATTGGAGCTTTGGTCAACCAGACTCAGCGTGACCTGCAAAGCACTCGATTGCAGTTGGAAAGCACTGAGCAGGAATTTAGCCACTGCAAGCAGCGGTTGAATAATACCGTTAGCGAACTGCATTACGCTCGGCAGTCGCTACAGAATAATGAGGCGTTGCTGAGTGAAAGCCAAAAGCTTATCGGGCAGTTGCAAGGTGAGCTTCAGGAACTAGGGCAGCAGCTATTTAGTGTACGAGGCGACTTGCAACAGAGTCAGCAACAGTTCACCGAGCAGGGCGCTCAGTTGCAAGCCTACAGAACTCAATTAGTCGAAAGTAAACGCCAAGGTGAAGCCGCGCGTATTTCGCTGGAGCAGCGTGCAAAAGTAAAAATGCTGCTAGGTCTATTAGTGGGGACGACGATCGGTATTGTCGCGGGCGTTCTGGGCTACGCACAGTTGGTGTAATACCGTGGCTTTAACGCTGAGTAGTTATTTCTCTTTGGTCGACCTCGGACATCCCCCATGCGCGAACAACACTCCCTGAGTGAGTTGGTCAGTGACAGACTGCCAACTCTGCTCAAGCAACAAAAAGAACTGGAGCGCTTGCAGCGCTGTGCAGGCCAGGTTGATGGCGAAATCGTCGGTACCGGTCAGGCGGATTTCACCCAGGATAATGTGATCTACGAGTTCAGCCATCAGGGCAAAAACTTTCACTTGATCGACGTACCTGGAATTGAGGGTAACGAATCCAAGTATGAGGCCATGGTCCAGGAGGCCATCGCCAAGGCTCACTTGGTATTTTACGTAAATGGTACCAACAAGAAGCCGGAGGCCGAGACTGCCCGGAGAATCAAGCATTACCTCAACCGTGATGCCAAGGTCTACGCCATTTGCAACCTGCGTGGTAAAGCGGACTCCTATGAGTTTGATATGGACCGTGAGTCGCTCGAGCAAACCCACAAAGATGCAGGCGCCATTCGTGCGCAGACTCGTGAAGTGCTTGAAGATATTCTCGGTTCGGCCTTGGTCAGTGGTTGCCAGAGCCTGCAAGGGTTGCTGGGGTTGACGGGTGTGGCGTTCGACGAGCGGGGCCTGACCAGTATCCATCCCGATAGAACAGACTTGTTGAAGTCACAACGCGCTTACAAGCAGGACTTCGTCAGCCAGCAAGCCATGCGCAGCTTCAGCCAGTTAAATGAGCTGCAGCAGGTGATTGGTGATGGTTGTGCCAACTTCGAAGTCGATATTGTTGAAAGTAACAAGCGCAAAGTCTTGCGCCTCCTGCAGGACACCGTGAATGACTTGAAGCAGCAGCGGGACGAGCACCAGACTATTAGTAATCAGGTTGGTGCAGAAATCATTGAGTGTGAAAAAGCCATTAGGCTCAGCTTTGAAGAGCTGAAAAACAGCTTTAGCAAACAACGCAGTAATGCTTTGGGTATCTTTTTCAATGACCTGACTAGTGCTGCTCGGGAGGCTGTCGAAGCGCACTTCAAGGACAAAGACGAAGTGGAACGGGTCATTCAAGAACACGTCAGGGTCGGACAAGAACGACTTGCTAATAGCCTTGCAAAGAGCCAGGAGCAACTGTTTGAACAACTGTCGAGCAGTATAGAGCGGGCAATCAAGCGCCTGCAGGAAAATGCCGAGCGGGTCCAGTTCCAACAACGCTTGAGTGTCGCTGCCAACCATTCGCTTTCGCTTTCCAGTGCCATGGATGCCATCAGTTTCAACTTTTCGGATTTCGGCGGCTTGCTCATGAGCGTCGGTGGTTATGCCATGAGTGGTTTCGCGCTCGGTTCGTTTATTCCTGGCGCAGGCAATATTATTGGGGCAGTGGTCGGCGGCATTGTTGGGCTATTTGCGGCAGGCATTAGCTATCTCCTGGGTGGGCGCAATAAAAAAATCGCCGAGGCGCAAGCCAATGTGACTGAGGCAATCAAAAAAGAGCGTGCTGCCAGTGAGACGCCGTTTGAGCAAGAGACTCAGGTTCTGTTGGCAACAATCAGGGCGCAGATCGAGGGCTCAACACTGCGTCAGTTGAGTGATGAACGCCAAAAGATGGCCGATGTTGGTGTTGTGTTCGATAAGAAAATTGCCTCTATCCAGGCGTTGAAAAATCAAGTGGAAGCCGCACCCTATGGAACAATTTAAGCAGTTCAATGCCAGCAAGTCCGAAGTCGTCAAGTCGCTTGGTGACCTCCAGAACCTTGTTGGTGCTCTCGCAGAACTGGGACTCGATGTGTCCCAAGACCTCGACAAGATCAAACAGGCTATAGGTGATGTCCAGGCCGATACCCTGCGCATTGCTTTAGTGGGCGCTTTCTCCGACGGAAAAACCAGCGTGGTTGCTGGTTGGTTGGGGCAGGTCATGAAGAACATGAAGATCGACGCCAACGAGTCCTCGGACGCTTTAGAAATCTACCGGCCCGATAACCTGCAAGACCGCTGCGAAATTGTCGATACCCCCGGCCTTTTCGGTGACAAGGAGAAAGCTGCAGAAAATGGCAGTTTGGTTCAGTACGGCGATATCACCAAAAATTACATCTCCGAAGCGCATTTGATTTTCTACGTGGTCGACGCGACCAACCCGCTCAAGGAAAGCCATCAGGACATCGCGCGCTGGGTGTTGCGCGACCTGAACAAGTTGAGTTCGACCATCTTCGTCATTAACAAAATGGATGAAGTGGCTGACCTGCGCGATGCCGAAGAATTTCAGCAGCAGAGCGCTATCAAGAAGAACAACCTGCTGGATAAGTTACAGCGCTTTGTTGGCCTGACGCCGGCCGAGCGTGATGCAGTCAATGTGGTCTGCGTAGCTTCCAACCCCAACAGCCGTGGGCTGGAATTTTGGTTTGAGCAAAAAGATTTGTATGACCAGCGTTCTCGCATCAGCGAGCTCAAGCAGGTTACCCAGCAGGTACTGGATAGCAGTGGTCGTGAAACCCTGATCAAGAAGACAGGTGTTGATGTGGTGCGTGACGTGTTGGGCAAGAAGATTGGCATGGCCAAGGATGAGTTGATCAGGCTCAAACTACTGGCCGATAACCAGCGCCTCGAAGCAACCCGCATCCAGGAAGATATTAATGAGGGCAAGCGCAAAGTCCTTGCTACCGTAGGCGACCTTTACCAGGCACTCAGCAATCTTGAGAAAGATCTGCTTAACAGCATACGTACGTTACCCCGTGATCAGGTTCACGCCTTTCTGGAGGCAGAAATCGGCTTCACGAAGAGCGACATAGGCGAAAAATTGCGTTTTCGCATTGATCATCTGTTTAGCATGGCGTTCAACCAGTCTTCATCGATTATGAGTGGTATTAGCGCCAGTATTGAACATCAGCTAGATGCCTCGTTAGCGTTTGCTGACAGTATTACGGCATCGGCCTTGTCGGCTTCGAGCAGAGCGTTGAGCGCGGTATCGAAAATTCCCGTCGAGAACATCAAAAATGGTGTGTTCCTAGCTCGAGAGACCCTGAAAAACCTTACGGGTTACGTCTATAAATTCAAGCCTTGGGAAGCCACTAAGCTGGCCTCTAACATCAGCCGCTGGTCTGGACCGATTGGTGCGGCTATTCAGGTATTGACTGACATCATCACCGTTGTGCAGCAGCAACGTGCTGAGGCGGAGCTTAAGAAGCTGCAGAGTGACCTTGCTGAAGTCGTTAAAAGCCATTTTGCCGAGCCAATGAGGCTGCTGATGGATCACGACAAGGTGATGGAAATTTTTGCACCGCAGATCAAGATGTTTGAGAAAATCCTGATCGAACAGGAGAAAAGTCTGGATGCCTTGAGCAACCGGCAAGCGCAACTGGGGCAGCTTGAAACCCACTTGAATCAGGCGTTTGGTGCGCCAGTGGTGATCGAAGGCGAGTTTCGGGTGATCTGATCGTATGTGTCTGGCCAGTGATGCTGGCCAGACCTGGTTGCGTGAGTGTCAGAGCAACCCTTCGTTATTCAGTTTCAGGCGCGCATAGAACACAATGGCAACAGCCGGTATCAGCGCCGAGTAACCCGGTTTGACCGCACTTTTAAGATTGGTAAACGCTGTTTGAAGTCGTTCAGTCGGTATCAGCGTGCTGAGCGATGACCATCTTGATAAGGATGCCAAAGCCACTGCTTTACTGAGATTGGGCTGCGATGATTGGGTTTTCCTATACAGAGGTGCTGGTGCTTCAGGCGCCGAAAAGTAGGACGTCACGGTCAGGCTGGCTGCCAGAGCATCAACTTGCTCAAAATAGTCTTTCTCAGGCATGGCGCGTACTTGCTGAAGGATATCTTTTCTCGAAGCAAGCGTGTGATTATCCCCGAATGAAGACTGGAAGAACTGGCTGATCAGCATTGCCTCCAGTTCGATAACCTGCGCACAGTCGTGCATCTCGTTTACAAGCTCATAGTGCTCGGCGAGCATCAGGAGAATTTGCACGTATTTAAGCCCGCGACCCCGTGCCAGATTGACCATGCAATGCCCTCCGAGCAGTTGAAGCTCTTTGGCCATTAGGTACAACGACTGATCGGTTTCAAGGTTCGCCCAGCTGCTGGTCCGCAGATGTTTGACTACCTGGCCGCGGATGCGTTCGCTGGTCAGCTCCAGCAGGTCATAGAGCAGGTGGTCAAGTACAACGGGGTCGGGTTTTTTGATTATTGTCTGCGGCTGTGATGATGCTGGTAGGCCGCTTTGATAGCCTTGGAAGCCGCAGTCGCGCAACACTTTTTCCAGGCTCTCCCAATAGTCCGTGTGCCCAAAATCGGTCATCTCGACATTCTTGCAGTTATCTACCGGGTTACGGCCTGCACTGGTTTCGCCCAGGTTAAACAGCAGGATTTTGTCGGAGCTCGAAAAAGCATTGCACAGCTTGCCTTTGATAAGCTTGTCGAATGCAGATGCTTCATCCCCCGACAGCTTAGACGCAGCGGCCATCAACAGAACATCACCGACTACTAGTCCGTCATCAGGCGGATTATTGTGCCGTTCGCGTAATGCACTGATGACTATACGTCCCCCCAGCGAGTGCCCGACCAGATTGACAGTTTCAACGTACGGATGATGCTCAAGCAGGTAGCTATCGAGTTGCTTGAGCAGCGTCTTGCCCATGTCGCTGGCGCGGTTGCGGCTTCTGTTGAAATGGATAGCACGGTCGACGGCAACAGCTCCAGCGCCAACAAAGGCGCTGACTCGCGCGGTAGCCCAAATGCCTTTGCTGATGAAAGTGTCGAACTGGCTCCAATGCCCCGATGGCCAGAAGGCGAAGATGTTGATGCAGTTGTGCAAGGATGAGGGGATGGCCTTGCGCAACGCACAGCGATCTTCCATATCGTGGCCGGCTGAGTAGCCATGGATAAATACATTGGCCACGGTTCCCGAGCGATGGGGAAGGGTCATAAATTTGAACTGAGTGCTCACTCAAGGTCCTTGCATGAGGCTGAAGAATAAATAAATGATGTCATTCCGCTATCTAGCTGTAAATCATTTTGCAGAACAACTAGTTAGTGGGTGAGCGTATGCATGAGTGTCGTTGAGACATGTCAACAATCGGCACAGATTGTGAGGCAATATCGCTATAAACATCGCTCTTGGTGCCGCTTGGGCCTCGTTGAAGAATGGAAGCTAGTAAGTCCTGAGCCAAAATGTTACCTGTTTACACATCCAGTATTGGTACTCCAAGCCCAGAGGTTTACTGTCCGCGCAATCGTTGGTGACCCTCGCGCTCTACGACATCTTGGGCATTTCACTTGTGATGGTGAAAAGGAACAAAAATAGGGACGATTTGCTGGCCCGATGATACTGAAGTGGGTAAGGTTCGCCCATTAACCGCAGGTACAGCCTTCGCCTGGCCACAGATCTCTGTTGTCCCCCTGCTGGCGCTGGCGCCATGGTGGATTATCCATCACGCACCAGCGACGCCTGCGCACTTATTTTTTACTCTAGGATCGCCAATGGCTATCAAGAAATCCGATCTTTACTCTTCCCTCTGGGCCTCGTGTGACGAGCTGCGCGGTGGGATGGATGCCAGCCAGTACAAGGACTACGTCCTGTTCATGCTGTTTATCAAGTACATCTCCGACAAGTACGGTAACTCGGATGACTTCGCACCACCGGTCAATATTCCACCGGGTGCCAGTTTCAAGGACATGATCGCCCTCAAGGGCAAGGCCGACATCGGCGACAAGATCAACAAGCAGGTCATTCAACCGCTGATCGACGCCAACAGCCGGCTTGCGCGCAGTGACTTTCCCGACTTCAACGATCCAAACAAGCTCGGCGAAGGCGATGCGATGGTGCAGCGCCTGACCAATCTGGTGGCCATCTTCGAGAAGCCCGAGCTGGATTTCTCGAAAAATCGCGCCGATAACGACGACATTCTTGGCGACGCCTACGAATACCTGATGCGCCACTTCGCCAGCGAAAGCGGCAAGAGCAAAGGGCAGTTCTACACCCCGTCCGAGGTTAGCCGCGTCATTGCCCAAGTCATCGGTATCAGCCCGGCCAATACGGTGGCCAAAACCAGCGTCTACGACCCGACGTGCGGCTCAGGTTCCTTGTTGCTGAAAGTAGCCGACCAGGCGGGTAAACACATCACCCTGGAAGGGCAGGAGATGGACGTGACCACCGCCGGTCTCGCCCGCATGAACATGATCCTGCACGACTTCCCGACCGCTAATATTTTGCAGGGCAACACACTGTCCACGCCCAAGTTCAAGGACGGCGAGCAGCTGCGTACCTATGACTATGTCGTGGCTAACCCGCCGTTTTCGGTCAAGAGCTGGAGCGTCGGGTTGACACCCGCCAATGACCCTTACCAGCGCTTTGCCTGGGGTGAGCCGCCGGCCAAACAGGGCGACTATGCCTTTTTGCTGCACATCATCCGCTCACTGAAAAGTACCGGCAAAGGCGCCTGTATTCTGCCCCACGGCGTGCTGTTTCGCGGCAATGCCGAGGCCGTGATCCGTGCTCAGTTGGTGCGTTCGGGCTACCTCAAAGCGATTATCGGTCTGCCGGCAAACCTGTTTTTTGGCACAGGCATACCCGCATGCATCCTGGTGCTGGACAAGGAAAACGCCAGTGCGCGCAAAGGCATTTTCATGATCGATGCCGCCAAGGGCTTTATCAAAGACGGCCCCAAGAACCGCTTGCGCGATCAGGACGTGCACAAAATCGTCGATACCTTTACCCGAATGGCAGATGTGCCGCGTTACGCGCGCATGGTCCCCTTCGACGAGATCAGCGACCCGAAAAACGACTTCAACCTCAACCTGCCGCGCTATATCGACAGTACCGAGCCTGAGGATATTCAAGACATCGACGGCCATTTGCGCGGAGGCATTCCCGAGCGTGACATCGACGCCTTCGACAGCTACTGGCAGGTCATGCCGGCCCTGCGCGCGGCCCTGTTCAAGCCGGCCAGCCACCCCGGTTACTGTGAGCTGGTTAGCCGTGAGGTGAAGTCGGTCATATTCGCTCACCAGCAGTTCGCCACCTTTAAAGCCGGTGTGGATACGCTGTTCAAACAGTGGTTGATCAGCAGCACCCCGCTACTCAAAGGCTTTGCAGTCAACAGCCACCCCAAGGAGCTGGTTGCCACATTGTCCGAAGACCTGCTCCGTACTTTCGCCAAAGCGCACCTGCTTGACCATTACGACATCTATCAGCACCTGATGGACTACTGGGCGGCGACCATGCAGGACGACTGCTATCTGATCAGCGCCGACGGCTGGAAAGCTGCCGCTAGTGCGCGCGAAATCTTCAAAGTAAAAGACAAGAACAACAAGCTGGTCTGGGCTGAGAAGCATGACTACTGTAAAGGCAAGCGCCGCTTCAAATCCGACCTGATTCCGGTCGAGATTCTCATTGCCAACTATTTCATGGCTGAGCGCAACGACATTGAAGGCCTTGAAACCTGGCTTGCCAGTGTCGAGCAAAGCATGAGTGAAATGCTTGAAGAGCACAGCGGTGAGGATGGCTCGCTCAGTGAGGTGGTTGAGGGCGAGGGTGATAAGCAGAAAGTCACCGCCAAAGCCATCAAGGCACGTCAACGCGAGATTGGCCTGGATCCGGATTATGAGGATGAACTCAAGGTGTTGGCCGAATACGACGCGTTGATCGATCAGCAAAGCAGCCTCAAGGCCAAGCTCAAAAAGGCAGAGGAAGATCTCGAGAACATGATCCACGCGAAATACCCGCTGCTTGGCGAGGACGATATCAAAAGCCTGGTAGTGGATGATAAATGGTTGGCTACCTTGGCCGCTGCTGTGCAGGGCGAACTTGACCGAGTCTCTCAGACTCTGACCGGACGCATCCGCGAGCTGAGCGAACGCTACGCCACCCCGTTGCCGCAGCTCACCGATGAAGTCGCCACCCTGGCCAGCCGTGTCGAAGATCATCTGAAAAAAATGGGGGCGGTATGGCAGTGAAGCCCGGCTATAAGCAGACCGAGGTGGGAATTATTCCGGAGGAGTGGGAGGTCGTTGCAGTCGAAAGACTCGTGGAGGAAAGAACTCTCGCGAAACCGCTTGACGGAAATCACGGCAACATTCACCCGAAGAGCAGCGACTACGTTTACCACGGCATCCCATTCGTGATGGCGAACAATTTTTCTAACGGCCATGTAAATTTTGAAAATTGTAAGTTCATCACCAAGGAAAGAGCGGACAAACTCCAGAAAGGTTTTTCGGTATCTGGTGATGTTCTGTTGACCCATAAAGGAACGGTAGGGAACACTGCCATCGTTGGCGAGTTGAGCACCGATTACATCATGCTCACACCTCAAGTTACCTACTATCGAGTTCTAGATGCGAATAGCCTGAACAACAACTTTCTACGGCATTATTTCGATAGCCAATCATTCCAATCGCTTTTTACTAGCTTGGCTGGAGGCGGAACGCGGGCCTACCTTGGCATTGTTAAGCAACTAGCTTTGCCTATTATCATGCCGCCTATCAAGGAGCAACGCGCCATCGCGGCGGTATTGAGTGATGTGGATGCGTTGCTGGGTGCACTGGAGCGACTTATCTCCAAGAAGCGCAACCTCAAACAGGCCGCCATGCAACAACTTCTCACTGGCCAATCTCGCCTCCCTGGTTTCCATGGTGAGTGGGAGGTGAAACGCCTGGGGGAAATGGCGGAGATCGTGATGGGGCAGTCACCAAGCTCCTCGAATTACAACTCGCAAGGCGATGGCCTCCCGTTGATCCAGGGAAATGCGGACATTGCAAACCGCAAAACGATCAAGCGTGTATTCACCACTCAAATCACGAAACGTGGACGAGCAGGCGACACGCTGATGTCGGTTCGTGCTCCTGTTGGGGAGGTATCGCGAGCGACTTTCGATCTGTGTATCGGGCGCGGAGTTTGTGCAATCCGATATCCAAATGACTTTCTTTATCATTACCTTATTTTTCTTGAGCCGATGTGGGGCAAGCATTCAAAGGGCTCGACATTTGAATCCGTAAACTCAACTGATGTGAAGGTTGTCGAGGTTCAACTGCCATCCGACTTCCCTGAACAAACCGCCATCGCCGCCGTGCTGTCCGATATGGACGACGAACTGGCCGCGCTGAAGCAGCGCCTGGACAAAACCCGCGCCCTCAAGCAAGGCATGATGCAAGAACTGCTGACAGGAAGAACCCGACTGCTATGACAAACCTGAGCATGGATGCGACTCAACCGCAGCAGGCAAAGGGGCTGTCCAGCAAGATCATCAGCGTTTACGAACTGCTTATGGACTCTTCTCTGGATATCCCCCACTACCAGCGCCCCTATAAGTGGACCGGCAAGAACATCAACCAACTGTTCTCCGATATTGCCATCCATAAGGATAAGTCGGCCTATCGCTTGGGCACCATCGTGTTTCACCAGGACGGTGATACAAAGAACATCGTCGATGGCCAGCAGCGGACCATTAGCCTGCTACTAGCGGTCCGTGCGCTTATTCAGCGGAACAAGGAAAAAAAGCTCGAACGCAAAGACTTGCGCGAACGCTTGCTCAAGCTTGAGCAAGCGATGGTGAACCCCAGCTTTACCAGCGAGATCTCGCAGAAGAATATCCACAGCAATTACCTTGAGGTGGCCCGCATCGTTTCCCGATCGGACTTCACCGAGGCGCATATCGATTTCTTCCTGAACAAGTGTCAGGTCGTGGTGGTGGCCTTGAACGATGTGTCGGAAGCCTTCCAGTTCTTCGACTCGCAGAATGCGCGGGGTCGGGACCTGGAACCCCATGATCTGCTCAAGGCCTACCACCTGCGAGAGTTCAGCTCACGTGACGAGCCATTGAAGGCCGCCACAGTGGCGCATTGGGAAAACACGGATACCGATGAGTTGGCCACATTGTTCTCGCAGTACCTGTACCGGATCCGCAATTGGTCGAAAGGGGTTTCGGCGCGTTACTTCAGCAAGGATGACAGTGACATATTCAAGGGCGTGAATATCGATACAGTGACCAGCTATCCCTATGTGGAGCAGCTGCGTATCACCCACCATTTTGTCGATAACTACAACGGGCAGTACGAGCGCAAGATCGACTCGCGCGAGCTTGGTTTTCCCTTCCATCTGGATCAGATCATCATCAATGGCCGGCGTTTTTTTGAGTTGATCAGCCACTATCAGGGCAAAGTGGCGCGGATCAGCGCTGAATCCTGGAGCGGACATGAATTGGTGGGTGCTGAAGGGCTTGATGGCTATGCGAAAACCATCATGGATACCCTCAATAGCTATTCGGCAAGAACCCGCACCGGCGATTGCTACGTACGGGCGATGTTCGATTGCCTGTTGATTTACTACATCGACAAGTTCGGTCACGCGGATATCTCCCGCGCCATCGAGAAGATTTTCATCTGGGCCTACAGCCTGCGCTTGAAGATGCAGGTAGTACAGCTGGCCAGCATGGATAATCACGTGCTGGAGAACAATCTGTTCCGGTTGATCAAGGACGCCACACGTCCTGCTGACTTTATTAACTGCACACTGCCGGTATTAAATGGCCAGAAGTCAACCAGAACCGGTGAGATCGAGGCTCTGTTCAAGGCGATGAAATATTATGAGTAGGGAAATCAGTCAGCTCTCCATCAAGGCGCTGCTCAGCGGTCGGGACGAATACGTCATCCCGATGTATCAGCGCAATTACGCCTGGGAGGAGGGCGAAATCACGCAACTGATTCAGGACGTGATTGATTACCTGCCGAAGAAGGACGATAAAGCGCGCAATTATTACATTGGCACCTTGGTGGTGTATGAGCGCCCGGATAGCAAAACACCGGTGTTTGAAACCATTGATGGCCAACAGCGCTTGACGACCCTCTCGCTACTGACTTCGTACTTGAAAAACACCCGGTTGGTCGATCTTGCCTGGTACTCGAACCTGAGTATCCATTTCGATAGCCGTGAGCATTCGCGCGCTACCTTTTCGGCCATCTTCGAGGGGAAATTCAACGACGACCCTGCCGAGGTGCTGGCCGAGAAACAGATCAATACTGGCATCCTCAATGGCTACCGCCTCATCCAGAAACTTTTGCCGCAAAAGCTCAAAGAGAACAGCATTTCGCTTCAGCAGTTCTACGACTATCTGTTCCACTACGTGCAAATCATGCGGGTGAAAGTACCGGCGGATACGGACCTGAACCATTACTTCGAGATCATGAATAACCGCGGTGAGCAGTTGGAAAAGCACGAGGTGCTCAAGGCACGGATGATGAAGGAGTTGCAGGGTTGCGAGCAGAGCCAGAACTGCCTGCATGCCGTATGGGAAGCCTGCGCGAACATGGAGCGCTATGTGCAAATGGGCTTCACGCCTGGCCAACGTGGCAGCATTTTTGGCGACAAGGACTGGGGACAATTTGAGCTTGCTGACTTTGATGCGCTGCGGGCTGCGCTGCACAGTTCGCAAGAGGTAGCCGCTAAGCAGGAAACTCGCTTAACGCTTGATCAGATCATTGCTAAAGCACCGGTTGCTGCGAAGCAGGATGAGTCAAGTGAGGACGCGCCAGAGCGTTTCAACACGGCTATCAACTTCCCGAACTTCCTGTTGCATGTACTGCGTGTCGATACGAAAGCCGACATCCCATTGGATGACAAACGTCTGCTCGATACCTTTGAAGCTTATGTGCTCAAGCAGCCAGATCCTGTAGCCGCGGTGAAGCGTTTTACCTTTAGCCTGTTGCGCTGCAAGTATCTGTTTGACCAGTACGTGATCAAGCGCGAGTTCATCAAGGGCGCTGATGGCTGGAGCCTCAAACGCTTCAAATGGAATGACGGCGGAGAACGTAGCCGGGCAGGTCGCGGGAGTTATGTGAATACCTTCGGCGAGGAGGATGGCAACGAAGACATCAACCGCCGCATCATGATGTTGCTGTCAGCGTTTCATGTTTCTACGCCAACGCTGGTTTACAAGCACTGGCTGAATGCGGCGCTGTTTCACCTGTTTTATGTTGAACAGATTGAGGCTCTGGCTTATCTGAAGCACATGGAGTCGGTAGCAAAAGCGTTTGTCTTTGACCGCTTTCTGGCTCAAGGGGCAGGGCTTGAATACTTTGCGATGATCTATACCAACGGGAGCGCCTGTCAGACGCGTCGCGAAAGCATTGCGGCAGAGCCGATTGAGTCTCGGCTGACATTCGGTAACATCGAAAACAACCTGGTGTTCAACTTTCTGGACTACTTGCTTTGGCTTGAACACAGGGCAAAAGAGCCGGTTAAATCCTACGAATTCACCTTCCGTAGTTCGGTTGAGCATTACTACCCGCAGCATCCTCTAGACGGACAAGTTCAGCTGGATGCTGACACGCTTAACTCGTTCGGCAATCTGTGCCTGATCAGCCACAGCAAGAACTCTCGCTTGAGCAATTTCATGCCTTCGGCCAAGAGAGAGTTTTATAAGAACAACACCATCGATAGCGTTAAACAGTATTTGATGATGGAAATAGAATCTTGGGATGCCGACGCCATACGCGCCCATTCCGAACAAATGAATAACGTGTTGCTCAACAGTCTCGTAAGCAAACACGAATCCGAGTAAACCCTGCAGGATGCATCTGATGATTCAACAACCTCGCTCCGAACGTCGCACCCAGAATCGTATTGTGGCCTTGTTTACGGACACGTCGCGGCCTGATTGTCTTGGCTACAACTACCTGGGTGAGTGGAGCAAGCGTGGGCAAAATCGCAACATTGAAGTCGAACTGTTGCAGGCAAACCTGAAACAGCGCGGCTACTCCGATGCACAGATATCGGCGGCGCTGCAAAAGCTAATGACCGCGGCTGATGCCACTGGCATCACGCTGTATCAGGCTAATTTGCGTACTTACCAACTGCTGCGTTACGGCGTGCCGGTACAGGTAGCCGTTGGGAAGGCCCACGAAACGGTGCATCTGGTTGATTGGGAGCACCCTGAACGCAATGACTTCTCCATTGCCGAAGAAGTGACCTTGCGCGGTGGTCATGAGCGCCGCCCTGATTTGGTGATTTATCTGAACGGTATCGCCATCGGTGTGATTGAGCTCAAACGTAGTTCGGTAGAGGTGGGCGATGGTATTAACCAACTGATCACCAACCAGGAGGAAATTTTCAATAAAGGTTTCTTTAGCACAGTGCAGATGGTTTTTGCTGGCAGTGACTCTCAGGGCTTGCGCTACGGGACGGCGACTACCCGCGCCGAGTTTTTTGTCGAGTGGAAGACGTCTTCCCTGAACGCTAGGCCTGAAGAACTGAATACACAGCGCGAAATGCCTGCTCGCTACCAAGTGCTCGCGGGCGCAGAAGTGCCTCAGTCTGTTTATTTTCTGGATGGCCCACTGGCCCAGATATGTGAAAAGTCTCGTTTACTTGATCTGATTCGCAACTTCATCATCTTCGATGCGGGTATCAAGAAGGTGCCGCGACCTCATCAATACGCTGCCGTGAAGGCCGCGCAGGAGCGGGTTCGGCGTAAAGAGGGTGGGGTTATCTGGCATACCCAGGGCAGTGGCAAGAGCATTCTGATGGTGCTGATTGCCAAGTGGTTGCTGGAGCATGATCCCGAAGCGCGCATTTTGGTCATTACGGATCGCGATGAGCTGGACAAGCAAATATCCGGGGTGATGCGTAATGCGGGGGTAATCGGTAACGACTCGCCATCGCCACGTGTGACCTCGCGCGCCGATCTTGTGCAGAAGCTTTTCGCTCCCTCGCCGCGCCTGCTCTGTGCGCTGTTGCACAAGTTTGAGCCTGATTTGAGCGTACCGCCACCGCCCATGCATGGGCGTTTCTATGTATTCGTGGATGAATGTCACCGCACCCAAGGCGGCGACATGAACAAGCAAATGAAGCAGTGGCTGGTCAATGCCCTGTTTATTGGCTTTACCGGTACACCGTTGTTGCGTAAGGACAAGCAGACTACACGCGATGTGTTCGGCACTTACATCCATACCTACAAGTTCCATGAAGCCGTGGCGGATAAGGTCGTGTTGGACCTTAAGTATGAGGCGCGAGATGTGCCGCAGCGCTTGACCTCGCCAAAGGCCATTGATGCCTGGTTTGAACATAAAACCAAAGGATTGAACAATTACCAGAAGTCGATCCTTCGCAAGCGCTGGGCGACCATGGAGGCGCTAATGAGTGCCGGCGAGCGCAAACAGCGCATCATTGCCAGCATCATTGAGGACTTCAGCCTGAAGCCGCGATTGAACAACAATCGGGGGACCGCCATTCTGGTGGCAGCCAGCATCTACGATGCATGCCATTACTTGCGCTTATTTGAGACCACCTCATTCGGACCTTACTGCGGCATCATCACGTCCTATGAGCCGAACCACAACGCAATCTCCCGCGAGCCGGCGCAAAGCGATGAGCGTTACAAGTTCGATACCTACACGCAGTACGTGCTTAAGCCGGGCCAGACCACCACCGCTTATGAAGAAGAGACCAAGCGTCGCTTCATTGAGGAGCCTGCCAACCTGAAGCTACTCATTGTGGTCAGCAAGCTGCTTACTGGCTTCGATGCACCTAGTTGCTCCTACATTTACCTTGATAACGAGCTGCGGGACCATAACCTTTTCCAGGCAATTTGCCGCACCAACCGGCTCGACGGTGATGACAAGGACTTTGGCTATATCGTCGACTTCAAAGAGCTGTTCGGCGACGTGCAAGACGCCATTTCGGTGTACACCTCTGACGAGTTGGATGTCGACGCAGGCAGCGGGGGCAATAACAACGTTGAACTGAAGAACTGGCTGGTTGAAGGGAAGAAGCAACTGGACGCTGCCCGTGAGGCATTGAGTTACTTGTGCGCCCCCGTGGCACCACCGCGTGAGATTGAGCAGTTTATCCATTACTTCTGTGGTGCTGCTGCTAACGCCAATGGGCTAGATGAGACCGAAGCACTGCGGGTGTCCTTCTACAAGGCGGTGGCTTCATTTGTGCGGGCGTTTGCCGAATTGGCGCAGCACCTCACCGAAGCCGGATACTCGGCGGGTGAAGCCGGGAGGCTTCAGATAGAGGTGCAGTTTTATGCAGACGTGCGGGAGGCGATAAAGAAGCATTCCGGTGAAGAGCTGGATATCAAGCCATTTGAATCGGACATGCGGCATTTGCTTAATACTTATATCCAGGCAGACCCTGCTGACCCCATGAGTACGGTTGATAACTTTTCGCTGGTTGAACTGATCGTTCAGACTGGTGTTCACGATGCCATTGCCAAAAAGCTCAACGCCAAGGGCAAGCTTTCCAAGGGGGCGATTGCCGAAGGCATTATCAATAACGTCCGTAAAACGATCATTCGCGATCAACTGACTGACCCGAAGTTCTATGAGGGCATGTCGAGGCTGCTTGAAGATCTGATCAAGCAGAGTCGTGAAGATGCTGCCGCCTACGAGGAGTTCTTGCGCAAGGCTGAGGCGCTGGTTAGACAACTGGCGCAGAAGGGGCCAGGTAACTCCCCTGTTGCACTCAATGGGCTTCGAGAGGCTACTGTTGTGTTCAACAACCTCGACAGCATTGCAGCAACCACTTTTCAGTGCCCGCATGACGAGGGCGCGAAAGTGAAGTTGGCCTTAGATATTGATCAAGTTATGCGTAATGAGGCTCCGTCTTCCTGGCGAGGAGAATCATCACGTGAATCACAGATTATTAATGCGCTGTATCCTTTGATGGGGCGTGACGGTGAAGCGACCATGGCAATGTTCGAGATTATCAAGAAGCAACCGGGCTATTGATGGACGAGATTATTGAGTTGGGCGAAATTTTAATTTCGGTGACCAGAAAAGACATCAAGCATGTCCACCTGAGTGTGCACCCGCCCGAGGGGCGGGTAACGTTAGTCGCCCCAACAAGCACACGGCTTGAAGTCGCTCGGGCTTATGCTATTTCCAGGCTGGGCTGGATTCGCGAGCAACAGAGCAAACTGGAGGCGCAGGCGCGTGAAGCGCCGCGTCAGTTCGTGGAAAGAGAAAGCCACTATGTCTGGGGTCGACGGTACCTGATGGTGGTTAACTACCAAGACGCCAAGCCATCGGTGGTGCTCGACCACAAACGTATCACCCTAACTGTTCGCCCCGGCAGCGATTCGCAAAAGCGCGCCGAAGTTATGCACGAATGGCAGAAGCGGCAACTGCATGCCGTGGTGCCGGTGTTGATCAATAAGTGGGCGTGTAAGCTGAAGGTGAAGGTTGCTAGTTATTACCTGCAGCGGATGAAAACCAAATGGGGCAGCTGTAATCATCAAGCAGGGAACATACGACTGAACACCGAGTTGGTGAAGAAGCCGAAAGACCTGCTTGAGTATGTGATTGTCCACGAGATGGTTCACCTGCTTGAGCCTACCCACAATGAACGCTTTGTGTCTATCCTCGGGGAGCATTATCCAACCTGGCGCGAGGCACGCGCCGAGTTGAACGAATTGCCGCTGGCGGCTGAGGTTTGGAAGGAGTGAGGCTGCAAAAGACCGTTTGCATTTGTGACTGTTGGTCTCGTTAGGGCTTCGCTGCGCACTAATCCGCCGTTAAAGCAGGCTAGCTGCGTCAGTCTTAACCGCGTCATCAAAATGCGGAAAGTGTTGCTTGAGGCGCTCAATCGTCCAGCGCCATTTCGGCGTGGTAGGGCGGCACACCGTATTTTGGTTGCCAAACATGCCGACTTCTCGCACTGCTTGGCTGATAGGCACACTTTGCAGCCATTGGACGGGCACAAAGTAGTCGCATAGCTCCAGGTCGTCGGCGAACTCAGCGTGGTAATTGGCCCGCGATGCAACTTCAAGTATCGGGCGTTCTTCCCCGTCGACCATCACGGTAAAGTCTTTCGCAGGCGTCGAGGTGCCAAGTACGCGACCCACACCGACATAGCCTTGTTGCGGCACGTTGACCCAGATTCGGTCACCCGGCGACAACAATTGAAGTGTTTTGCTATACCACGCACCACCACCGCCGGAAATGAAGCCAAAATCGACAGCGTCGGCCCAGGAGCGCGAGGTCGAGTCGCCAAACGAGCAGTAAAACTCACCATTCCAAGGTTCGTTATGGCTTTCACTGCTCGATACAGCGTTCACTTGGGTCTGAACTGGGTCGAGTAACCATGAACGGCTTAATAGCTGTTGATCACCTGCTTCGAAAATCTGAAAGCACAGTACGTTGATCGGAATATCACGCTTGCTCAGGTATTCAACGATTCGCTCACTGCTGGCATCCAGTTCGGTGGCGACAATGATCAACTGATGGCTTTTGTTCAATTCATCATCGTCCAGCGCAAAACCAAAGCGCGCCAGGAAATCTGCGTACAGGCTGCATCCTGGTTTGAAGCGCTGATAAATCGCTGCAATATCGTTCTCACGCAACCCTTCGACCCACACCGCGTAATCAAGTGCTTGGGCCACTACCTCACGAGGTGTGCGGTCGCGCTTGAGCTCAATCAGTACCAGATCACCGTTAGGTGCGATTGCCAGTAAGTCGATACGCCCGCCCATGCCTGTGTTTTCTTGTCTACCTATCAACATCCACTCATCCGAGAGAATGCTTGGAGAACTGATGATCATATCTTCCAGCAACTGTTCACTGGCCAAGCGGGTTTGGCGCAGCTTGCTCGGCACAGGGCCAACGGTCCAGACGTCTGTTTTGATAGGCAAATCGTGAATCCTTGGATGGGCGTGGTAACAGTTGACCTAGAAATGGAGGTGGGGGAAGATTTCCATTCCCCCTGGCGTTCCGAGTTATTGGTTGTCTATCAGAGCATATCTAGTAATAGGCCTTCTTTATGCTTCGCCTCATCTGCTTCGTGTGCTTTGGCGGAGTACTCTATCGAAAGGGTGCACTGGTAGCCTTCACCAGTCAAAGACAGAAAAATGTTGGTCTCGTCATCTGCCCAATTAGTGAAGCGGGACATGTGCCCTGCGCTCACTGCCGTTCCCCAGTTATGATAATCGTCACGAAACAAGTCGTTCATCCAGTACTCGTCATCGCTTATCAGGAGAGGGTATTTTTTCTGCAGACTGACTTTTAGCTCATCGAACTTGGATAGGTAGGTATTGGCGTTAGCGAAATCTTGGTTGAATACATACTTTCCTCGTACCAGTATGTCATTCAAAAATACGAAAACTACCAAACAGCTATTGCCGGCAAGTGTTGACTCAAAAGCCAGGAACCCGTCTCCCTCGAGCCATTCAACGTTTGCCTCAGACTGCTTAACCTCTGCTGCGTGCATCCCCCAGAAGGTTTTTCGGAAGCTGTGTCGGTTATCAGCCTTTGCCAGGCCTGCGTGCTGGTAATGCCAGGTTCCGTCCTGATTAAGTACTACTTTTTGCCCATCATCTGTTGTACCAAGCATAACTAGCTCCTAGATCGAAGAGATTCAGAGGTGAGGCTATCCCTAAGGGCGCTCCACAAAGGCACATCATTACCAAGCCATCTTTATCGCTGCTGGTCAGACTGCGCAGCAGAGGCCCTATTTCGAACGTGAACCTGGAAACCTGGCTGTATACAAGAGACGACGGATGCATGCGCGATTGGGTTTCGTTGCCCGAGAGCTGCCATCTTTGTAACGTAGCGGTTTGCATTGAGCATATCCAGCAGTCGGCACAAGGTAAAGGCGCTTAGCCATCATTCTATGAGGTTCATTTTTCGGGCCCGTAGTGATCAAGGTATGACTTTAGTCGTATTCGGTTAGGTCAGGCTCGGTTCAAGTAACTTATGGCTTTACCCTGATCGCAGGTAAGGCTATCGTGCTGGCATAAAGACATGATCCTGCCTGTTTTCGCACTATCTGGAGCTCCTTTAAGACGTTCCTAACTAACAAATGCTGTGTCTTGGCCAGAGAAAAATAAAACCTTTTCTCGGTAAATTGCTGCCTTGAGAAAAGGCTTTTAAATCAAATGTTCAAAGGTGTTGGAATGGAAGGCTCATCATTTTTAAGTCTGTTGAAGGACGCGAGTGCGGAACAGCTGACAGCCCCGGTGTTGGTGGTCAGTGTTGTGCTGTTTTTACTTGTGGTATTCGTCTTCCGCTACGTATGGCCCTCCTTGAAGCTGGCTAAAAGTCTCGCAGAGCTCAAGGTTGCCCTTAAAAAGGCCAAAACATTTGCACCTGCGCAGCGCCGCTCTGAACTTCAACGAATTTTTGTGGGCAGTTCGCTTGAGCATTCCTGGGATGAGTACTCGGAAACGCTGCACGACCAGTATGAGTTTCGCGAGGGTGAGCAAGTCTTGGTTCGCTCGCGTGCGACGGCCGCCGCGGCTCATTTTTTCTCGGCTCAAAGTGTTGTCGATACGCCGTTGCGTACGGAGTTTTATAAACACCTTCCCGGCATCCTGACGGGGATCGGTATTGTCGGGACTTTTTTCGGGCTTATGTTAGGGCTGCAAAGTTTTGATCCCAGTACCCCTGAGTTGGTTAATGCCAGCCTGGATAAGCTGCTAAAAGATGTATTTTTTGCGTTTGTCGGTTCTGTATTTTCTATCGGAGTTTCAATTCTGGTCACTTTGGTCGAGAAGTGGCGCTTAGGCCGTTGCTATACATTGCTTGAAGGCCTGACCGAGACCCTAGACAGCCTGTTCGATAGCGGCGTGGGTGAAGAGTATTTGGCTGAACTCGTACGCTCCAGCGCCGAGAGTTCGATTCAGACGCGTCAACTCAAAGACAGCCTGGTCACGGACTTGCGGGAAATGCTGCAAAACCTTGTCGATACTCAAGTGCGTGAAAGCCTGAAACTGGCTGACACCTTGTCCACGACTTATCGCGATTCAGGTCAGTTATTGGCTGATCAGGTCAGCGGTGCCATTGAGAACAGCCTCAAGCAGCCCCTCGAAACCATCGCCGGGGCCGTCCAAGCAGCCAGCGGTGCCCAAACCGGGCAAGTAGAAGGCATTCTAAAAGATGTGTTGGTCGCTTTTATGAACAAGCTGGAAAGCACCTTTGGCCAGCAGTTTAATGGCCTGCACGACTTGATGGGGCAATCGGTGGCCGCCATGCAGTCCATGCAACAGGGCTTCTCGACGCTTATCCAAGACATGCGTTCGGCCAGTGATTCGTCCAATCAAACCAGCTCGACGATGATTGCGCAGTTGCTGACGGACATGCATTTGGCCCAGAACGCCATGCAGGCGGGCATGAGTGAGATGTTGGCGCATTTGCAGGAGTCCGTGGCGCGTATCGGCAATGAAGGTGAAGGCGCGGGCCAGCGTATGGCGCAGCAGATGGAAAAACTGTTCGCTGACAGTGAAGCCCGCCAACAAACCATGGCTGAACACCTGCAGGCGTTTGTCGAGTCTATCCAGCAGAATATTGGTCATGGCCAAGAAGCGACCATGTCAAAAATCGCAGGCTCGGTGGATGTCCTCGGCGAACAGCTTTCGGCGGTGTTCTCGCAACTTGAGCGTGGTCAGCAGCAGATGGACCAATCGACGCGCGCGGCGCAAGCCGACTTGCATCAAGGCACGCGGGATCTGGTCGGTGGCCTGGATGAGCAAGTCAAAGCCCTGCTACAAACGGTGGGGGCGCAGCAGCAGGCGGCGCAAGACACGGTCAAGGCACTGAGTGCGCAAACCGAGCAGCATTTACAGAGTATGCAGGTGGGCGCCGATAAAATGCGCGCCGCAGCTGAGCGATTTGAAACTGCAGGCCACAGTGTAACCAAGGCCAGCGACTCGACAGCCAACTTGATGGGGGCTGTTCAGGTGGCAGGGGCTGAGTTGGGCCAGGCAACCCGCGAGCTTACGGCCGTGGTGTCGGACTATCGCAATAACCGCGAAGCACTGGCCACAACCTTGGCCGTGATTGAAGGGGTGGTAGCCAGTGCTCACGGTGAAGCCAGCGGCCGCAGCCAGTATTTGCAAGACCTCAAAGCGCAGAGCGAGCGTTTGCAAGCGATGAACCGTGAAGTGTACGAGTACCTCGACAACATCAGCGGTGTACTGGGCAATGGGTTTAAAGCGTTTGGCGATGGCATGGACGATGTCCTGCGCCGGACACTGGGCAACCTGGACCTTGAACTGGATAAAGCCGTCAAGAGTATTGCTGCAGGGGTCGATGGGGTGAAGGAAAGCATCGAAGATTTCAGTGATGTCATGGAAAAAATCAGGTCGTAATGGAGGCTACCCATGTTTGGTAAACAGATGCCTTCGGCGACGCGTCAGAAAGATGAAGGCGAAAAGCCGTTCTGGATATCCTTCGCTGACCTGATGACGGCGATGATGATCTTGTTTTTGGTGGTGATGGTCGCGTCCTTGAGCTCGGTGACCCAACGCATCAAGCAGGCTGAGCAAGGTGAGAAGCAACGCACCCAGGATATTGGGCGGTTGTGCGAGCGTCTTCAGCTCACTGCCAAAAACTCAAACACGACGATCCTGGTGGACTGCAAAGACAATCGCATCAGCTTCGGTGAAGCGGGGCGTTTTGGGCATAACCTCTATTCGCTGAATGCACAGGGTCAAAACGCCCTGCAAGAAGTGGTGCCTTTGATCCTCGATGCGGCAGACAGTGAAGAAGGGCGTAAGTGGTTCAAACAAGTGGTAATTGAGGGTTTTACCGACACGGTCGGTTCTTATCTGTACAACTTGCATTTGTCCTTGCAGCGCTCCGAGTGGGTGATGTGCAGCCTGCTCGATAGCCGTAGCCCGCTGCAAATTGGTCTGTCCGCCGAACGCCAACAGCAGATTCGCTCGATGTTTCTGGCCGGGGGGGTGTCTTTCAACAATGCCAAGGGCACCAATGAAGAAAGCCGCCGGGTCGAATTGAGAATGCAGTTCTATGGTTTGAAGGAGAAGGAGGGGGCGTTGGTACCGGAAGTACCGGTTTTTACTAACATTGAAGCTGAAAGGTGTCAGTTGGCGATGTCGCGATGAGCGGATCACTTGCAAAGCTGGCAGCGGCCATCGAGTCCCAACTCACCGGCAAACGCATGGGCATGGCCCCAGAGCCTCTGCTGCGTTTCAGCCACTTACAAGCGGCGAGTCATGAGCTGTATCAGCGCTATGAACGCGCCGAGCAGGCATTGCCGCCGCCACACCTGAAACGACGAGAAGCCATCAACAAGTTCAGAAACGAACAAAAGCTCAATCCTTCTGAGTGGCGGATGGTGTTTTCAGGTCTGGCCGATAAAAGTGAGCGCGTGGCGCCCATTCTTGAAGAAAGTCAGTTGTATGAACGTGTTCACCATCAGGTTCAGGAGCGTATTCGCCAGCGTTCACTGAGCCGGCGCGACTGGCTGGCGTTGTGTTTCAGCTACTTTGGCTATGAGTCCGAGATGCCGGATGCCAATTTCAGTTGGTGCACGCTCAGGCAAGATATTAAAGATGGTTTGGAAAGCGTTAAAGGCCGGCAGGTACGTGAAAAGGAATGGATTCGTATTGTTCAGCAGTACGAAGAGCTATTCACTGACACGGCAGGTGAAGGCCTGGGCGAGCAGATGTTCAACGGCGAAATTGACGATTTGTCGGTGTTGCAGACCATCGCGCAAATCCCTGACAGCAGTTGGCTGTGGCGGCGAATTTTCAATGTGCTGCTGTCGCGGATTTTTAATCTGGATGATGTGGAGTTTGAGTACCGCATAGCCGGTTTTATTGCCCTTGGGACCCAGCACCCTAAATACGTACACGATATTTTAAGTGCTTGTTTGTCGCGCTATTACCTTGCGTCGTTCCGTGAAAAACCATCATCCATATTGAAGCAAGCCGCTCTGGATAACTGGGGCAGCCCGCAAATGCGCTCCCGAGAAAATCGTTGGCTTCAGCATGTGAAGCCCGATGTGTGCGCTATGGTGGTGGCTTGGTTTGCCAAGGAAGATTTGGAGCACTTTTTCAACTTGTTGAAAGGCGATGCTGAAGTCGACCAAGCGCGCTTGTTCTACTGGCTACGTTTTGCCAATCAAATGAGTTACACGCGCATTGTTATGGGAAGTGGTGCCTGGATTGATCGCAGCCAAGACTTTGTTCATTTTCGTGAGAAGAACAAAGGCCGTTTGAGTCGTCTTGAGGGTGCGCCGATGCATAACAACGCAGTGGTTATGCAGATTGGGAATTACCTCTTTGTCGAGTTTTCCGGGACGGGGAATGCCTGCTTTGTGTACCCGGTGGATACGTGCCCGTTCAATCCGGATAAATTTATGTTGGATTTGAATGACGACCTTAAGCAGCGAGGGCGTAAACCTAAGCGTTTATTACATACGCCAGTGCCTTATTACCCCAACAAAGTAGAAGGCTGGCTCAGTAAGTTTGACGACGAGTTACGCGCTTTGGGTATCACCCTCAATGGTCATATTTCTACGCAGCCTGTCCCTCCACCGATGCATGCCACACCGCAGTCAGTGTCTATTGAGGGTAAGGTTGGAACTGCTTTGGTAGGCATTCCCCATACTCTGCATGACACGCGGGCCAAAGGCGGCGCGTTTTACGTACAACTGGAGCGCCCAGATCCAACCGCGATGGCAGATTTGCACCGGTTAGGTTTTAAGCAGGTTAACGATCAGCCTTTGCGGTTCTGGAGACATTGATGTTCAAGCGTTTTCTATCAGGGAAAAATCGTCAGACTGGCAATGCGGCTGAGTTGCCTTTAGTACTTTACTCGGTCGAAGAACAGGGCCTGTGTTACTCCTTGAGTCTGGCTGATCAGGCCGATTCATGGCCATTGGCGCTGTACCTTGATCAGTTGCAGGAAGAAGAGTTTGCATGCCAACTGAGTGATCGCTGGTTGCTGTCCTGGGATGAGCTTTATCGCTTGATTGAAGATCCCGAGCACCGCAGCAGTCTGGGGTTATTGGGACTGCCTCCGCTCACAACGTTGACTCCTCAACTGGTGAGTCAAGGTAGCCTGGCCTCACCTGATTTTAAGGTTTCAATCAGTGGTTGGCGTGATCAAGCCTCGGGTGCCATGGTAGCTGTGCGGCGCACTGGTGCAATGATTGAATATGGCACTCAGACTGAAATGCTGTCTCAGGCCTCATGGCGGCTACTGGGTGCGGTGCGCCATCTTTACCTGGCGCAGCAGGAAGCTCCCGGCGAACTGACCAACCAGATTGGCTGGTCGAGTATTCGTAGCCTGGCTTTAAAAGCTGGTGCAGGGATGGACGGTTTTCTGGATAAAACGGTGGTGGTCAAGCCTGAGAGTTTGCGACTGACCCCGCGTAAATCCATGGTGGGTGATACCCCGGTCATCGAGCTCGTGCCTTCTTTTGAGGGGCAACCTGCCAATTGGCTTTCCAGTTTCGATGGCCAGCAGCAGGTACAGGATCGCTATCGGGTTACCGACGATGATGGTTCGCTGACCCATGTGCTGATTGGGCCTGAGGTTAAATCCGTACTGGATTATGTGCATACGTTGCCGGGCCGCCGCGTAGCCGGGGATGATGCCCTGTCCTTTGTGCGCAATCCTTACAGTGCCTTGGGGGAAAACGCGAGCCAGGTTCTCGACGCCACGGTCTACGAAGAGGGCTTGGTGGCAGCAGGGATTTTTTTCCACCGCTTCAGCCTGCACACTCAAGTCGATGAACCAAGCCAACGCATCCAACAGATCACGTTGACCCTTGAGCCGATCGCCCCTACACCACAGGCTTCGATCGAATTGACGTTTCATGCGGCGTTTGAGTTTGCTCCTTTCGTCAGTGAGCTCGAATTGAAGCTCGCGGCGGGGATGCCAGCCGGATTCTGGCACGGGTATGAACTGGAGCTGAGTGACTTCGATTTGCGCCAGTTAGCAGGCATCAAAGAGCTGCTCAAACGCTGGCAAAGTGAAGCCATGGGCGCTGAGTTCGATTCGGTGCTGGATTTATCGCAGTACGGCGATCGAGTGACGGGTATTGGTGAAGCGGAGCGCATTAGCTCCCCCTTTCTGGTCAAAGAGGCCACCGAGAACTGGTTGCCTAAAGACATTGCCGACTTGGCACAGGGGGCTGAAGCATTCGGTCGTTGGGACCCCTCTGACAGGGCCCAGTTTGACGACTTCGCGCAACGCTTGGAGGACGCTCGTGCCAACGGCGAGCAGACCGTGTTATTGCCCGAGTCAACAATTGAACTTGCATTACCGGCGGCACAGCAACTGCTTGACGTTTGGTCGCAAAAAATCGCCCCGGTTCCAACGCCTAAACCAGACGTGGAAAAGATCGGGCGTGCGGTTCTGCAAATCGGTCAGAATATCGATGAGCCCAACTACGTTCAGTTACGCCAAGAAGCATTGCTTGCAGGGCTTGATGCTGTGCCGCAATTGCCCACATTGCTTCAGCCCCACGTGGTGCTAAGGGATCATCAGTTGCAAGGGGTGGCCTGGCTTCAGCACTTGTTCAAGTTGTCACCCACCGATGTATCGGGCTGTTTGTTGGCAGATGACATGGGCCTGGGCAAGACCATTCAATTGCTGACTTTTCTGGTTTGGTATCTCGAGGCCTATCCACAGGACAAACCAGTATTGATCGTTGCGCCAGTGTCATTGCTGGATAACTGGGAGCGCGAGCTTGGTCAGTTCTTTTATGCTGACGCATTGCCAGTGCTCAAACTCTATGGCGCTGCGTTGAGCGCGGTGAAGTTTAAAAAGGACGAAATACCCGCTGATATCAAAGCCAAGGGCATTAAAAACCTTCTACGCCCGGGCTGGCTTGGTGGTGCCCGAATTGTGCTGACCACTTACGAAACCCTTCGTGACCAAGAATTCTCACTGGCGCGTCAGCAATGGTCCATTGTGGTGTGTGATGAGGCGCAAAAACTCAAGAACCCTGCGGCCCTGGTGACCCAAGCGATCAAGGCGATCCCAGCACGTTTTCGTGTTGCGTGCACCGGCACACCGGTTGAAAACTCGCTGATCGATCTCTGGTGTTTGTTCGACTTTATTCAGCCCGGCTTTTTGGGTGGATTGAACCAGTTTGGTCGTGAGTATCAGCGTCCGATTGAAGCTGCCCTCGAGCGCGATACGGTTGCTCTTGAGCGACTGCGAAAACTCATAGAACCGCAGACGCTACGCCGGACTAAGCAAGACGTCGCCAAGGACTTGCCGGCAAAAATTGAAGACCGCGGGTGTCGCTCGCTGACCATGCATGGTCTTCAGCGTGACCTGTATCTATCCGAAGTGTCGGCCTATAGCCGTAAGCAGCAAATCGAAGAGCAACTGGATCAGAAAAGTTCAGGCATGTTGGGTTTGCTGCATAAGCTGAAATTGATTTGCGCCCACCCCTATAGCGTGCAGCCGGATGCCCGTTTACGTGAGCACTCACCAAAAATGCAGTGGCTGATGCGCACGCTGGAAAATATCAAGGCCGCAGGTCAGGGGGACAAGGTCATCGTCTTTACCGAACTTCGTGACATACAGCGGGAACTGCAACATGCCATTCAAGAGCGTTTCGGCTTGCGTGCCACGGTGATTAATGGCGATACCAGTACGAGCAGCGAGAGTGCCATAAGTCGCCAGAAGTTGATTGATCAGTTTCAGGCGCAACCTGGCTTTGGTGTGATCATTTTGTCGACTATTGCGGTTGGCTTTGGTGTCAACGTTCAGGCGGCGAACCATGTTATCCACTTTACGCGGTGCTGGAACCCGGCAAAGGAGGATCAAGCGACAGATCGTGCGTATCGAATCGGACAAACCAAGGACGTGCATGTGTATTACCCGACCGTGCTGGACAGTGGAATGACCACCTTTGAGGCCACGCTGGATCAATTGCTCAGTAAACGTCGAGAGTTGGCTCAGGATATGTTGAGTGCAGCGTCTGATATTCAGATATCAGATTTTGATCAGCTACTTGAAACTCAGAAGTGAGCATGATTATTGCTTATGTGGAGATTCAAACTGGGTAGATTGGGTCATCAATCTACTGGTCTGTCTCTTTGATTGGTTTCACGAGCAGTGTTTTCAGGTTTGAACCTGTATGTGTAGCAACTTAGGCTTGATCTGACAGACACTGGATGTTGGGTGGTGACTGTCAGGTAAGGCTCAGGCAAGAGGGTAGGGGCTTGACTATATAATGATATCCATACGTGGGCCGAGTCCGTCGACAAGTAAAGAAATATCGGCTCGTATCTCGCAACGCGCTTTATAGGCATCAATGACACCTCTCAGCTCACGATCGATAATGTCCCTTGCTTCCTCTCTTTTTTCACAGACTGTTTCCGTTGTCAGTGCTAACCGACCGGAAAAAGTGGTTTCGACAGTGGAGAGCTTACTCCAGTCAGGGCTCTGTATGTTGGCGATGCCTTTTCTTACTTTGTCAGCTGCTTTGGCTGCATTATCAGTGCCCTCAATCGGGGAAATCGAATAAGTGAATAGGAAGTGGTGTTTTATCATTTGTTTCGACCTTATGCTGTAATGGCTAATTGTGCCGTGCGCTGTGCTCGGTTTAGAGTGACAGTATCATTTTAGGCCGGAATGAAAGTGCTTTTTCTTATCTGGCTTGATATAAAAATGTATTCAATTGTTTGTGTAGCTATGTTTTTGTTTGGTCGATATTTTTAGGGTTTTTGATGTTTCTCATTCTGATGTCATACGGTTTGAAATTGGTTGTTGAATTTGATGTTGAAATGATGTCTGTGTTTTTTAGTAGCGTTAAAATTTAAATGTGAGCAATGTTTGGTAAGTATTTCTCAACTGCTTATTCCGTAAAAATTTGTATCTTGCTATGTTCTGGCCTGATCAGAGTCATCGCTCGAGTCGGCGACTCCACTGAGACCTTGAACATTTTGAGAAAACCGGACGCCAAAGCTTCATTAAGAGGGTTGCAATCGCTGGAGCCTAAGGCGTGTGCTTCCGCAAGACTGATTAATACGTTAGCGACAGTTGAGGATCATCTTGTGGCGAGGCGTACAAAATTTCTTGCAATCGCTCCCCCAGTAAGTCCCAAGCCCGTTTTTTCTCCTGCGCATAGTCATAATGCAGGTAATGCCGTCTCACTCGAGACCCGGCCAGAACATGGTTTTGGCAGCGATCAATAACATCCAGACTAACCTCCAATGCTTGCATCATGGTAGCTCCGGTGCGTCTCATATCATGAGGTGTCCAGCATCCGTTTTGACCATTGGCGAGCACCAAGGTGTTGTCATGACAACGACGGGAGAGGGGCTTACGCAGCTTGAACTGCGCTTGCCGATCACCAATTTGTTTGCTGACGACCTTACTGTCGACAGGCCCTTCATTATTTTTCGCCGGGAAGCACCAGGGAGTATGGCCTGTTAATTCATGCAGCTTTTTGAAGGACTCAAGCGCAAAAACTGAAAGGAATACATGGAGGTCCTGTTTTTTGCCCCGAGGGCCTTTTACATTTTCGCTGGGGATTAGCCAGGTATGGTTTTCTAGGTCAACATTCCTCCACTCAGCCTTGAGCAGTTCGCCAATGCGGCACAGGGTGGCTAAGCAGATCCATAGTGCTAGTTGCGTCTCTTTTTTCAAGGGCCGTATACCGTCATATTTTTGGCCGGCGGGTAGGGCTGCGTAATCGGCCGTCATCTCTCTGAATCTATCGCTCAGTTCAAGCAGTTCAGCCGGTGACAGGATGCGGCTGCGTTCTGTTTCATAATCAGCGGGTATGAGATTGGCGATATCGACTAATTCAGTCGGATTGCCATCGATCATCAGAGCGCGCCAAGGCTGACGTTTGCTGGCCCACTTGAACATTTGGGTAACGTCCGCAAAAAAGCCGATCGCTTGTCGGTTGGCCTCGCGCGCAAAAATGTTGCGCAGGGCATTGCGTAAATCATGTTCGGTAATTTCACGCAGAGGGATTTTGCCCAGTACCGGGTAAAGATCTTTGGCGAAGCGACGGCCGAGCTCGGCGTTATTATCCTTTCTGGCGACGCCATTAAGCAGCCATTCTTGCGCGAGGTCGTATACGGTCAGCTCTTGTTTTTTTAGGGTTTCGGCCAGGGCTAATTGTTCGGCAGCTTCGGTTTTTCGTTGATGGCGATCAAAGCGTTTTTGTTCGTTGGGGTTAAGTCCAAGTGCGATGCACTGGCGTGCGTTATCCCTGATTTCGCGTATGGCTTTCAAATCTGCGCCTGGCCAAGTGCCGCACGCATGACGTGAGTACTTACCCTCCCAACGAAATTGATAGTAGAAAGACAACGAGATGCCTTTCTGTGTGAGCACCACTTTGGCAGACAGGCCACCTTCGTCCCTTATCGTTTTTCCTGCATCCGCAATTGTTAGTGCCTGGAGGTATTTGACGGTGAGTTTGGACATGGTTTTTCTCCCGTAGACGGGACAAATTTACTCCCACATTTACTCCCACAAAAGCCCTGTATAGTGATGGATTTGAGTGGATGTCCTCAGATTTAAAAAGTTGCTAAAGCTTTGTATTAAAAGGGATATAGGCAATTTTTATTCTATAGACGTCCACTGAAATATGTTGTTAAACAGATGGGGTGCTAGGGGTCGAGTGTTCGAATCACTCCGTCCCGACCATATTTTTCAATGACTTAGCCCAACTTTCGCGAGTTGGGCTTTTTCATGTCTGAGAAAAGACCCCTACTAAGACCCCTACTAGCTCATGGGCTGTTATGAACTCTAGGTTCTGCCGCACTTTCGCGGTCATAGCCCCCCTGAATAGGGAGGTGAGCTGTCGATGAAGATTGATGTTGGCTGCCGTTCATCATTGAGACTTGAAGGCAGTCGTCTTGAAAATTACTATCTATTGGTAATCAGGCGCATCACATGGGAGAACCGCATGTCCACCAGCGTTGTCTTGAGTCCGCACTTTGAGGCCTTTGTGCAGCAGCAGTTGGCCTCGGGGCGTTTCAACAACACCAGTGAGGTCATTCGGGCAGGCTTGCGTCTGCTGGAAGAGCAGCAGCAACAATTCGCGACCAGGACGCTGGAGTTGAAGGCGGCCTTGGCCGAGGGCATGCAAAGCGGGCAGCCGCGACCTGCTGACGAGGTCTTCGAGGAGATCGAAGCGCAGGTGCGTGAGTTGGCCAAGTCGAGAGGCTGACGGTCATGAAGTTGCAGATCTCGCCGCGTGCCGCGCGTGATTTGCAAGAGATCGCGCTGTACATCGCTCAGGACAATCCCCAGCGCGCCATGAGCTTCATCGGTGAATTGCGGGAGAGGTGTCTACGAGTGGCGGAATCGCCTTTGGCTTATCGCAGCCGTCGCGAACTCGGTACAAATTTGCGCTCCTGCACCTACGGTCGCTACGTCTTGTTTTTTGAGTGCACTGACCAGGCTGTGACCATCGTCCGAGTGCTGCATGCGTCTCGTGATCTGCACCAACAATTCAAGGCCTGATGAGGAAAAGGTGAGCTGCCTCACGCTGAAATTGCTATGGGGGTCACCAATTTTGTAACTCAATATGAGTTCGCTGGAACCCCTGTTGTGACCGTCGTATAAAGCGCCAATGGCAGATGTATCTTCCATCGATCGAGTGGTACCTGCAGGCGTAGCCTGGAGGCTGTCGTGCGGAGGTGTGCGATGCGCAAAGTTGTCTTCTTCAGCTTCATCCTGCTGGGTGGTTGTGCGGGTTACCTGTGGGGTTTGCATGACGATTGGCCAACCCGGTTGGTGATGATGGGGGGTTCTCTCTTGGTTGCTGCTGCAATTGGTGGGGCGCTGTCTAGCGCTGGGAAGCAACGGCGTGATGCTCCTCTGCTGAAAAGAGATGATTTCTCTCGTCTGCCAAGTGGAGCGGGCACCGATGTTGATGATCTTGTCGCCAACTATTGGCGTGACGAAGGTTACCCTCCGTTCAACAAACCCACCGAGTATGAGCATGTGTCCGGCAAGAAGACCTGACGAGACAGGTTGAGCCGCACTTGCGGGTTCTGATGCTATTTTTTGAATGCACCTTTCACCGCATCTTTGGCGCTATCAAAAGTGCTGCTTGCATCTTTCCCCACTTGCTTCGCCGTTTGGCCCATCAATGATTTTTCCGATGCCAACGTGCCATCTTCGTTTTGATCGAGCCGAGCCTTCGCATCGAACTGTTCGCGCTCGACTTGAGTCGCTTCCCTTAGTTGATCCGCACGCTCCTTGATGTCATGCCGCGCCGGAGAGGCCGGTAGCGTAGGTGCCTCCGGGATATCTTGTGGCGTTGAGGACACTTGGCTGCGCCCGCGGCCAAACGCGGCATCGACACTTGGATTGAGTGTGCCCACGCCCCTTTGCGCTTGGTGTTGCTCGCGGGCTTGCTCGAAGGAGTAGGGCAGAGCCGTCCCGCCAGAAATTCCCCGATTCGGCGACAGCCCTTGGCGCGCCAGTTCGGCATCCATCAGTACGCGGGCCGATGCGCTGTCGCCGCCGTACTGCTCGGCGTAACGCATGAACATCTCCCTGTTGTGCGGATCCTGGGCGATGTCGATGGCGATGGATTCGCCTTTTTCATAAGCGGCTGACATACGCTCGGCATAGGCGGAGCGTTCAGTCAGACTGGCATGGGCTTGCTCTGCATAAGACGTGGTTGCACTCAGGCGAGCGCCTATCTCGTTGGCACTGCTTGCGTCGTCACTCACCGTGGCGAAGTAGCTCTGGTCGCGCGACACCTGATCACCGAACTTTTTGAACGCGTCCAGCTGTTCTTGACTCATGCTGGCGAGCGCTTTTTGTTCCTGCGCAGACAGCCCCGATTGGTAGGATTTGTCCGCTTTGGCATCGGCACTCAGCCCTGCGAAGGAGGATTTGATGCCGATTGATGCTGCGGCGCCGAAGGCAATGTTCGCAACTTGAGATTGGCTCAGCCCCGTATTACGCGCGATGTTCTGTGAGATCTGATCCAGCTGGCTCAGGCTCTGGCCGGTCTGTTCAAAGCTGCTGCCGCTGGTGCCAGTTGAGTGCCGGCCGCTCTTCAACGTCGTCAGCCCGCGGCTGAAGGCCTCGGTCAGCACGGCGGCCCGCTCCCGATTGGCGGTCACTGACTCGCTGTAGGCCGCGTCCACCTGGCGGCTGGCTTCGCTGACATCGTTTTCCGAGACCTTGGCCGAGACCACGCGCGAGGCGAAGCCCTGGTTGCGCAGCAGGCTGGCGGCCATGCGGCCGGTCAAGGCGTTGGCCGAGAAGGTGTTGCCGCTCAGGTCGTTCTGCCAGGTGCTCATGAAGGCGGAGCTGCGGTTCGGGGCCAGATGCACCTGATCCATGCCGACATTGCCCAGGCTGGTATTGCCAGCAGCGGCGGCGCTGGTGCCGGTCAGCATGCCCTGCAGGCCGGACAGCCCGCCGACCAGCGCCATGCCCAGATGGTCCATGCGCTTGACTGCGGCCCAGGCGATCAACGGGATGCTCAGCACCATGTAGCCGACGATGGCCTCCCCGGAAATGCTCCGTGAATACACCGTCGAGGCGGTCTGCAGGGTCAGCCCTTTCAGGCCACCGCCCAGGTCGGCAGCGGCGGCGAGGTCGTAGGCCGCGTAGATCGTGGCCATGTAGTTGAGCACCGCATACAGCGGCGGCCACAGCTGGATCCAGATCAGTACGCTGATATAACCCTTGAACACCAGCAGAGTCTCGCGCCCGCCGGTCAGCAGCATCAACAGCACCAGGATCGGAAACAGCGCGTACATCAGCGCTTCGATGATGTTGCGCATCATCGGCAGGGTCTGCTCGGCGATCTTGCCGGCGTTGAGCCAGGCGGCGTTCTGCTGGGCCACGGCTTGTGCCCGACCCACGGCGAGCACCATGGCCGCCGGGTCGTTGGCCTTCTGGCCGCTGATCTTGGCGCTGTCCTCGATGGCGTTGAGCACGGCGTTCTGGCGGATGATGCTCGCCGCAGTCGCTGAAGCGGTGGCGATCCGGTTCTTCAGGTAGGCCTGCTGGATCTGGGGCGCAATCACGCCCGCGCTGCCAGGGACCACGTCCGGCCTGCAGCCAGGCCACCCGATAAGGCAGGCTCGGGGTCCAGTTGAACAGCAGCGGCAGGTGTGGGGTCGGGTCGACCAGCAGGCGCAGATACGCCAGCGTCCAGATCAGCAGCAGCGGCCCGTACAGCTACCAACGCTGGCGCAGTTCGTCGCGCCAGACGTCGACGTAGCGGCGGCAGACGCCCGCCCGCGGGATGGGGCGCATCGGGAGCCGATTCATGGTGGCGTCACCTTGCGCTGCAGCTCGCCGGTCAGGTCGTGCAGGCGGCAACTCGTCCAGGGCCACGCTAAGCCGTTGGGCAAACGCCGTGACCTGTTCCAGCGCGGCGTCACGCTCGCGGTCCGTGCGCGCCTCGGCCACTTTCCGAGTAAACGCCGCCTCCTGCTCACGGTAGACCTCGGCAAGGTCGATCATGCTGATGCTCAGCGCCGGTGCCACCCAGAGTCGGTGATAGAGCAGCAGCGCCACGGCCACCCACAGGTCATGGCAGCAGCCCTTGATGGCGCAGCCGCACTGTGCTTATCTCTTAGTCACCCGCCGAGGCAATCGCATGAAGGTGTTGGTGCACAGTAGAGTGAACTGTTGGCCGAAGAGTGCGTTGAGCGGCAACGGGAGGTGGCCGGTCAAGACCAACACATCCCAGCGGTATAAATTGGACGGCGTTTCCGTACCCGACCAGCGTTCCGCGTGAAGTTAGTCTAGTGTTGATTCCAGCGAGTGCAGGTGTGTGTCACTATTAATGACCGGCGCGGGTGTGCTCATCGGCTTTGATATCCATTTCATACGCTTCCTCCTACGACTAAACGAAAGTTTTTGGTGCGGGCTTGTCTGGCGAAAAAAACACAGTGATTATTATCGCGCGTAGTTTCTGGTCGGGTATCGTAGTGTAATAATTGACTTCAGAATGATTGTATCATTGGCAGGGGGTTTAGTGTCTGATCTTGAAATTTTATTATGTCCGATAAACAGCCTACAGAGTTCTGGGAAGGATCTTACATACTCATCTGAGTTTGATGATATACAAAAACTCCGAGAGTTTGATGATCCTACTTTAGAGCAAGGTGAGTGGGTTGCTGATCTTAAAGTTGCCAACTGGCCGGAAGTTGTTAAACGATGTTCGAAACTGTTGCGAGAGGACAGTAAAGACCTGCGTGTTGCGGGGTGGTTGACGGAGGGCTGGGTGTATACCCAAGGGTTCTCGGGGCTGGGTCAAGGTTACAATTTGATTGCAAGCTTGGTTGAGCGGTACTGGGACGACCTGTTCCCTGTCATCGAAGAGGGTGATGTCGAGCAGCGGGTTGGTTGCCTGGCGTGGGTGCTTAAGCAAAGCTTGCGTTGGGTGGGGACGGTCCCCGTGGTGGATGATGGTGTGCACTCGTACACGCTGTCTGACTATGCCGTAGCCCACCAGCGTTCTGGCGCTGCGCGTCTGGGAGATTGCGAGCATATAACACTGGAGCAAATAGAGCGTGCCAGGGCTGCTACGCCGGTTGCGTTCTATCAGCACCAATGGCTTGCGATACAGCAAACTGGCGTTGCGCTGAGGCGCTTGGAACACGAGGTAGAGGCTCGATTGGGTGATCAGGCACCCAGGTTTGCGTCCATTCGTGAGGCGTTGGACGCAGCCGGCAGCAGTATTCAGCGGTTTGCCAAGGAGGCGGGTGTCGATGTGCGTAGCGGGGAGGCATCTGCGGTTTCAGCGTCAGAGCAGCCACCCGCAAGTCAGTTGCTGTCGCCCAGAGCCGTACCGTCTGTGATCAGTGCCCAGGCTGGTATCGCTTCGCGTGAGGAGGCACTCAGTCGGCTGCGTGAAGTAGCGCACTACTTCCGGCAGGCGGAACCCCACAGCCCGGTGGCTTATATGGCGGATCAGGCCGCGCAGTGGGGTGAAATGCCGTTGCATGAGTGGCTTAAGATTGTGCTGAAGGATGATGCTGCATTGGTTCGCCTGGAGCAGGTGCTAGGGGTGGTTAAAGTCGCCGGAAGTGGCGGCTGATCCTTCGGTTTTCTGGATGTTTAAGGTGAGGTGCATAAGCTTGCTGAGCCAGGAAGGTCGGCGCAAATGCGTTCGCGGCAGTGAATGCCTGCTTCGGTATTGGCGGCAGGGCATGCATTGATCCGGTCTTGCAGGGTTTTGCGCGTAGGGGTTGGCAGGGCGGTGTCCGGGCTTTCGATGTAGTGCATCAGCGCGACCAGTACGTCGATATCGCTGGCTCGAGGCGCAGCGATGGTTTTGCTCGTGGGAGACGTAGCCGTGGTTCTCTGGACGGGCTGTGTAGGCACTGCTTTTTCGAGCTTTTCGGGTGTTGGGACGCTGGTGGCGAGAGTGTCATTGAGGTTCGCGTGCTGTTCAGGAGCCTCGCTGAAGATTTGAGCGGGCTCACTGATCGGTTGCATAGGCGGCTGCCCGGCCGTCGGCGGCGAGATGCCAGTGGTTGCTGGCGGGACGATCGCATTCCTGGCGGCAGGAGTCTGTGCGGTACTTTCAGTGGTCTGGGGGGGTGAATCCAGCACCCATGCAGACCCCGTTGCCAATGTGAGCAAGATGATGCTCAGCCAGATGAACAGTGTCTTGGCGGAGTGGCTGCTGGGCTGATCGGCAGGGTTGATTGAGCGAATGTCGAGTGGGTTGCTGTCTTGAGTGTCCGCCAACAAGCTCGGTGCCTTTGAATGTGCGTTACTTGATGTCACAGCATCTTCTTCCGATGTTTGGCGGTGATTTCGCCAGTGAAATGGCATGCGCTGAATGTGCGGGGTGAAAAGTTGGATGGACGCAAACTATTACCAAGAATTTAGGCGTACCTATATTTAATTTTCAATGCTGTCATTTTGCTAGTGCTTTAGGGGATGTTCACCCTTTGGCGCTGGAGTTCGTAATTTTTTTGAGGTGGGTTGTATACTTCATGCTATTAATCGTGGTTTCTTGCTTGGCTGCAAGTGCGTTTTTTTATTTGTGGTGGTTGTTATTCCCTGAGCGCGTATCGGTTTATCGGAAGTCAATGGCTGGCTTCTTTAAGTTGTGTAGGAAGTTTCTCCTTGTATGGTTTGGAAGTTCTGTTGCTGTCTCGAACAGTAGCGTTGTTCGTCTTGGCGTTGGTTGTCGGCGTTGGTTATCGCCGCTGGCTCATTATCAGCGCCTCTTATGGCTGATGCTGCTCCTGTTGCTGATGCCGCCAGTATTGGTATTCAGCTTACGGGGAACGGTGGAGCTCGAAGGGTACGGTCGTGATGTTCATCGTGGAGTGGCACCCAGTTTGATTGCAGAGCTGTTGCGGGGGGAACGGTTAGTACCGCCCCGCGCGCTGCCGCCGGAGGTGTTCACTTCACGAGAGGTGGAGCGAATTCGACCTCGCACCGGTGCGGCTGACCGGTCCTGGGACAAGATGGGCACCGATTTCGTACAGCGTTTGCTGGTGGTCTACAAGGTGATGCTGGAGCGTCACGGCTACGAAATGGTGTTGCTTGAGGGCTATCGCAGTCCAGAGCGTCAAAACGATCTTGGCCTCTTGCCCGGTACGACCAATGCCAAGGCTTGGCAGAGCTACCACCAATACGGCCTGGCGGCGGACAGCGCATTTTTGCGCGAGGGTAAGTTGGTGATTACCGAGAAAGACCCCTGGGCCATGCGCGGTTACGAGTTGTACGGGCAGGTGGCTGAAGAGTTGGGTTTGACTTGGGGCGGCCGTTGGAAGTTGATGGATTTTGGGCATGTGGAACTGCGCAGTGCTGGCCGCGTGCCGTCATTGGCCCGATCTACGCCTTAACCCCTGAGCAGATGCACGACTGCAAAGGCACACTTGGAGAACGAAGATGACGCGACCTTTGATTGTAAAAGGGGATATGACCAGTCACGGCGGGATGGTGATGGAGGCTAGTGACCATTCGACGATCAACGACAAGGGCATTGCCCGCGTCGGCGATCTGGTGGCTTGCCTCGTCCATGGGCCCACGGTGATTGCGACGGGGGATGCTGACTATGAGGTGGACGGTAAAGCGTCAGCTCGAGACGGTGATGTCACTTCGTGTGGTGCCGTGTTAATCGCAGGCCAATCCACAACATACAGGCCGTAAATGTAGGGCTAGCAGGAATGGAATCTGATGTTTAAACGAATCCTTGGCTACCAAACACTGTTAGTGGTGGTGATCTTTGCGGGGAGTTGGGGCGTCGCCTTGTGGTCGTGGCGCGACCATTACCGTCTGCCGACGGCGCAAGAAATTGTTACCCATTTCCTGATGATACCGACGGCGCTGTGCCTGGGGTATTGGGGCCTTTATCAGAGCGTTGAGTGGTTGAAGCGCCGCCGATCAGGTGTTACTGAGGCATTGGCTGGCACCGGGCCGTCATCGAATACCAAACCCGCTCTGCCGCTGCAGATACGAGATTGGAGCATACAGTTGCCCGTGGGCGACGAGCCTGCAACGGTTTTTGAGGCACTCAAAGCGCGAGAGCGACCAGCCCTTCATCCCACACTGAAAGATGCAAACGGCTTTCCACGGCGTATCGCTTGGGTCGATACCTTGAGCACTGAAGACTTCATTGAATCAGGGCAAGCGCATCCACTGCCCATTGATGTCCGGCGCGCACTGCTGCTGGCGCTGGAGGTCCTGGAACCTTTGCTGATGCGTCATGTGGAACGTGAGTTTCTCGATACCCTTGAGCCTCAAGCCCCGTTGCCGGTGCACTTTATTGTCCCCGCTCGCTGGTCGACTGACACCCAGGCAGCGGCACGGCAATGGCTGGTATCGGCCCTTGCGCCCTTTTCCGAGAGTGGCCTTGAGTGCGCTGTGTTGGTAAGCAGTGCGGCCGACACTCGCCAAGTGCTGAGCTTTCTTGAACAGTTGCGCCGGGCCGAGACGCTGGAAGCTGACAATGCGCAGCAGGTCGTAGTCGCAGCTGATTCGTTCATTCAGGATCAAACATACGCGGGCCCGTTACCGGAAGCCTCTGGAGAGGGGGCGTGTGCGTTGCTGATCGCCCAGGGGCTGCTCCCCGCAGCCTCAACGCCACAAGCGGTCATTGTTCATCCATTTGATAGCGAACAACGTACGCAATCGGTGGATCTGCCCGGGCAGGCACGATCCCCGGCGCTTCAACAATTGCTCCAACCGTACAGCGCGGGCCCTACCCGGATCGGCGCGGTGTTCATCGATGCGGCCCCGCACACCTCTCGGCAAACCGAACTCTTGGCCGCTGTGCACGCAACGCTTCCCGACTTGGACCCCATCAGTGAGTGCCTGAGTTTGCCGATGTGTTGTGGGGAGATGGGCCCCGTGACATCGCTGGTTTCATTGGCGTTAGCGGCGTCAAACAGCCTTGAGACGCAGCAGGACTGCTTGTTGGTCTCGATGTATGACCCCCTTTGGCGAGCGGTATGCCACATCCAGCCATCGCCGCCACCGGCTCAAAAACCCCTTCAGGACTTCGCATGAATTTGCGCACCACGTTAGCCCCGGGAATTGTTTATCCATGACTAGCCGTCTCTCCGCATTTTTTTCCAACTCTCGTGTGCTGGCCGTTATTGGGCTATTGATTGTCGCGGGCTTGCTCTTTCTTAATGCTGCTGCGTTGAAAAAAGTACTCCTTGTGCTGTTGGTGGTGGCGCTGATTGCCTTGGCGGCCGCTTGGCTGTGGCGACGCGTGGTGGCCAAGAAATCGGCGGCGGCACTGCATCAGATGGTGGCTGGCGCAGAGGGTGACACGCCAGAGTTACAGCAACGGCTGGAAGAAGCACTTCAAGCGATCAAGTATTCGCGGCTTGGGCGTCGCCGAGGGTCTGAGGCACTCTACGAATTGCCGTGGCTGATGGTGATCGGTAACCCTGCCGCCGGCAAAAGCTCGGCGGTCCTTAACTCGGGGTTGACCTTTCCCTTTAATGATCATAAGGGGGCTGCGCTGCAAGGGATCGGCGGTACGCGCAATTGCGATTGGTACTTCACCACGGAAGGGATCTTGTTGGATACCGCTGGGCGTTATGCCGTGCAGGAGGCGGATCGAGGCGAGTGGTTGTCTTTCCTCGGCCTGTTGCGCAAGCACCGCCCGCGCGCCCCGATCAACGGGATTGTGATCGCCGCCAGCGTGGCCGAGCTGACCGGGCACTCGCCAGAGTTCGCCATCGATTTGGCCAAGAAGCTGCGGCAACGGGTTCAGGAATTGACCGAGCGCCTTGAGGTGATCGCGCCGGTGTACGTGGTCTTCACCAAGGTCGACTTGATAAACGGCTTCCATGATTTCTTTCAGGCGCTGGAACCTCAAGAGCGAGAAAAAGTATGGGGAGCGACCTTTGCCTTCAACGCCCAATCAGGACCCGATGTCGTCAGCCTGTTCGACCAGCACTTCGATGAGTTGTGTGACGGCCTGAAGGACATGAGTCTGGCGCAGATGGCGCTTAACCGGGGAGGTGTTCAGGCACCGGGGTTATTGACCTTGCCGCTGGAGTTCAAGGGCATCAAGGCCTGCTTAAGTACCTTCTTGATGGCGTTGTTCGAGGACAATCCTTATCAATACAAACCGGTATTTCGGGGTTTTTATTTCACCAGTGCTGTGCAGGAAGTGGCCAGTGTTTGCGGCCTGTCCAATGAAATTACCCGACGCTTTGGGCTGAAAGCGATAGGCCATGCCGACGCAGAGGGGGCAGAGGCCGTAGAGCAACAGCTGTCCCGCCATAGCTACTTCCTACTGGATCTGTTTCGCAAAGTGGTGTTCGCGGATAGGCAACTGGTGCGCCAATATTCCAGTCGTTCACGCACGCGCAAACGCTCTGTGGCGTTCGTTGGCACTGCGTTATTGCTCGGCACCAGCCTGGCGGGCTGGGCGTGGAGTTACACCAACAATCAACAGTTGGTCAGCAACGTGCAGGCCGATTTGCGTCAAGCCCAGGATATCCAGAAGGATAGGATTGACTTGCAGTCGCGGCTTGAAGCACTGCAGGTAATTCAAGACCGCCTGGGCCAGTTACAAAAGTACCGTGACGATCACCCGTTGATGCTGGGGCTGGGTCTCTATCAAGGCACGGCACTCGAAGCCAAGCTTCGGCATGAGTATTTTCAAGGGATGCGCCAGGTGATGCTGACACCGGTAGCAGAACAACTGGAGTCGTACCTGCGGGAGGTCGGCGTGAAATCAGCTGCGCTCAAGCCCGCGAAATCGTCGACCTCGGCCAGCACAGTGGCGGTCGGCGTCTACCAGCCGCCGTCGCCAAACAATGTCCAGGATGCTTATAACGCCCTGAAAGCCTATTTGATGCTGGGGACTGCCGAACGGGTAGAACCTGTCCACCTGAGCGACCAGCTAACCCGCTTCTGGCGCCTATGGCTGGAGGACAATCGCGGCAGTATGGAGCGGGAGGACATGGCGCGCCGCGCCGAACGCTTGATGAGTTTCTATATCCGCCAATCGAGCGCAACGGATTGGCCAGTACTGGAGACCAAGGTCACATTGGTCGATGACTCTCGTCGTATTCTCAGCGCAGTGATGCAAGGGTTGCCGGCACGTGAGCGGGTGTATGCGGAGCTCAAAGCCAGGGCTGCTACGCGCTACCCCAGCGTGACGGTAGCGGGATTGCTGGGGGAGGGCGACAAGATTTTTGCCGGGAGTTATGCCATTTCGGGCACCTTCTCTCGAGAAGCGTGGGAAGGGTATGTCAAACAAGCCATTCGTGATGCGTCCAATAAGGAACTGAACACCACTGACTGGGTACTGCAGAACGCACGTGCGGATGACCTGACGCTGTCGGGTAGCCCGGAACATATCCAAAAAGAATTAGAGCACTTGTACACCCAGGAATACATCACAGAGTGGAAGAGGTTTGTGCAAGGCATCACCGTGGCCAGCTTTTCCAATTTTAGTGACGCCAGTGCCGCAATGAACCAACTGGGCGACCCGCAAAATTCGCCGATGCGTAAGCTGATAGAGGCGATTTACCAGCAGACGTCCTGGGACAATCCCTCGTTGATCAATGAGGGGATCCAAACGGCAAAAGGAGGTTTGTTGAGCTGGTTCTCCAGTGCGCCTGCCGAGGGCCAGGCACTGGTGCGCGGCAGTGTTGGGGACATTCCGGTCGGTCCCGTAGGCCTTGAGTTTTCAGGGATCGCCCGTCTTATGGTGGCTCGCGACAGTGCGCCCTCGCTGCTGCAAAGCTACCTGGAAAATCTGTCCGCTATTCGCACGCGCTTGAATGCCATCCAGACCCAGGGCGACCCTGGACCGGGTGCTCGCCAGTTGATGGTGCAGACCCTCGACGCCAGTGGCACGTCCGAGTTGTCCGCGGGGCTCAGGTTGGTGGATGAACAATTGCTCTCCAGCATGGACGACGGTCAGCGCCGTACATTACGACCGCTGTTGTTATGGCCGATGATTCAAACATTTGGTGCACTGATTCCACCGACCCACAACGAGATCAACAAGGTCTGGAAGGCCCAAGTGCATGAGCCATTCCTGCAATCCTTGGCGGGTAAGTATCCTTTCGCGCCTGCTGGGCAAATCGAAGCGGGTACTGCCGAGATTGCCCAGGTGTTTGGTCCGCAGGGGGCCATTGCCCAGTTCGTGAACGACAGTCTCGGCCCGCTGGTCATCCGGCGCGGCAACAGCCTGGTCAGCAAGCAGTGGGCTGATGTCGGGCTCAGCCTGTCGCCCTCCTTGATGACCCATTTTGCGCAATGGGTCGCCCCACTGGGGCAAACGGCGGAAGGTGGCGCGTTGGTGACGTTCCAGATTCTGCCAGGTTCTGCGGCGGGGTTCAGTGAGTACAGCGTGCTGGTAGGGGACCAACAGCTGCGTTACCGCAACACCCCCGCACAGTGGAACAACTTTGTCTGGGACAGCAGCAAGCCGAACCAGACCGTCAAAATCAGCCTGGTGACCTACGACGGACGGACGATCGACTTGCAGAGTTTCGTCGGTCAAAACGCGTTGGGCCAACTGATTCAAAGTGCTCAGAGTCGACAAAACGCGGATGGCTCATACGAACTGCAGTGGCACCAGGACGATTGGGTGGTGCCTGTCACCATGAAAATCATCAGTAACCCTCGTGCGAATGCCGATGGTAGCCAACGTAAGGGTTTGGACGGCACTCAACTGCCACTCACAGTGGTTGGCCAGGATGTGGCCTTGGAGAAGCGGCCATGAGCCCGAACGTGTTGACCTTGCCGATCAGCTATTTTGGTAAGTTACCTGCGCAGTCTGATTTTGTCCGGCCTGTCGATTATCACCGGCCCTTAATTGCCATTCTCGATCGCTGGGCAACCGAGGGGCTGGAGCTTCTGGCTGAGGACATCGCCTGGAAAACCTTATACGACAGCGCACCAGGCGTTCACTTCGCCTTTATGGGGTCGCGCCATCACTCAGTGATTGCTGGACACCTGCTGCCCAGTGTCGACGCCAGCGGCCGACGATTCCCCTTTATGGCCGGCGTGACGCTCGAAGTAAAAAAACCGTTGGAGTTTCTTGCGCGCAGCCCATTAGCGTTCACCCAACTATGGTCGCGCCTGGGCCGTGAGCTGCCGTTGGCGAAGCAGTCTGCCGAGCCGACCCGCTACTTGACGGAACTGAGCGAGTACAAAGCCAATCTCACCGTCAGCCCCGATATTCTGCACAACACCTTTGCCGACTTTATTGAAGCGCAGACGTTGGGTTCGCTACAGCAGTTGCTCAATGCGGCGGGGCATCAGGTGGATGTCCGGCGCATCTTGCTGGCGCTCGGTTTACTGTTGCGTCCCGTCATGAGTAGCGGTGCGCCGAAAATGGGTAAGGGCTTGCGCTTACCACTCCCAACCGATCCGCTCTACCGGCATTTGGTTTCAGCCTTCTGGCTCGATTTGATCGCCGATTTTTTAGGCCGAGCCGATTTCGAATTGATGCTGTTACAACGCATTGATCATCTGCCGGCGATGACGTTGGGGTTTGGCGGCACCTCTGCCCGTGGACTCTACGGCGTTATCGATCCGCGCATTGAAGAACAAGACACCATCTGGCTGGCAGACCCCGAATGGGTCGAGCAGGAAGTCAGCACCAGTTATGCGCTAAAGAAATTGTCCATCTACACCAGCCAGCCTGGGCTGTCACTCAACACCGCCAGAGCCACCTTCCGCGAAACATTTTTGGGGTTATGACATGCGTATTGCCATAGGTTTGTTGCTCTCATGGGTATGTTTGGCCGACATCGCTCTGGCTGCTCAGGACAAGATAGTCGTCAGTGGCACCGTGCCCTCCGAGGCGACAAGGGCGCAGGTGCTCTCCCGTTTGCATGAACTGTACGGTGCCGAGAGCATTACGGATCAGATGGAGGTAGGAAATGTCGTCGCCCCCGCCAACTGGGACCAATATGTATTAAAAATGCTGGGCCCGAATTTGCGGCATATTTCCGCTGGGCAGGTTCAGGTGGAAGGCAATCAGATTCGAGTCAGCGGCAATGTGAAAAACGAAGCGTTGCGCCAAGAGGTTACCAGTGCCCTGGCCAGTTCCTTCAACCAGACTTACCAGGTGCATAATACCCTGCAGGTCAGCTCGGGCCAGCAAGCGCTGGATGAAACACTGGGCCAGCGCACCATTGAATTTGAAAGCGGGAGCACGATCCTCACAGCCAAGGGCCGAGTCGTGCTGGATGAGATGGCGCAAGTCATCCGTGAATTGAATAACCCCCGGATCGCGATTATAGGCCACACCGACAACGTTGGGTTGCGCGAGAGCAATATCGAACTCAGCTTGGCGCGGGCCGCTGCGGTGCGTCAGTACTTGATCGGCAAGCGAATCGAATCCAGCAGCATGTCGGTCACGGGAAGTGGGCCGGATGCGCCGATCGCCGACAACAGTACGGCTGAAGGGCGGGGTAAAAATCGTCGAATTGACTTCAAAATAATGAACTGAATAGTGAGCGAAATTGAGACCCGTGGGCCCAGATTTTGGGTGTTGGCTGATTCGGTTTTTTACAGGGCCATGCGTAATGAGAAGCCTGAAACTTTGTGGCTTCTCGGTATTTTGCGGTAATGGCTTGAGGTTACTCCTTAATAAATAGAGCAGACAAAGCGTATAGAGCTGAAAGTGTTGGGGAAGTGTTTAGAAATACGTCTGCAAGGAGCCATAAGCAAATAAACACGAGTAGGGCGAGCTTTATTTTCAGATACTTTTTCATCGTTGAGTTAGTTCTGTGTGGGCTGTTGATGGTTTTTGTGATGTTATTGTCGGGTTGGTGTTGTTGGCTTCGGCGTAGAGAGTGAGTCCAAGAGTTGAGGTTTAATTTTACAGCTCCAATGATCAGCCTTGCTGATGTATGAGGCGATATCACACTGATGTAGATGCTTATTGATGGCCCTCTGAGTGATGATTGCCAATTTTGCAATCGCTGCATTGGGGGTAGGTTTTAATGGAATGCCGACGGTGTAAAGTTCAGTTTTTTCTTTATGGGTTTCCACCGTCGTGCTCAGATATTGGCCATTTTTTACAGTCAGGCCATTTGCAAACAAAGGTGCGTTCATTCCTGCTCTCGTGATTTAATTGAGTTGCTTTGCGACTTACAACACCGGTGTTGATTGATCCGTACTCCATTGCCATAACGTTGTGCCGTAGTCGCTAGCCTCTATTGCGGGGAAGCGAGTGCCCTTCTGAAAATAGCGACGAGAATTGAGTCGGGCCGGGGTGAACCACCAGCCAGATTTCGGGCAGGACTGTCCTGCCGCAATTCCGGCATTAGTTGCAGGATCGCGTAGGGCTTTTGTATCAGTTAGATGTTTGGTTTTGTTGGCTCGGTACCAAGCAACCAAGTCCTTGGGGTAATAGAGGTATTTGTGAAGGCTGCTGTCATCCTCTATGCCTAGAAGAACAACGGCAGCTCCCGCTTCAAAGCTCCAGTAACCAAAGTATCCACCCTCTGCTTTATGGCTGTCGTGCCACGCACAACCCGCGAGGTCTTTATACCAATGCTTGAGGTAAGTATTTAGCTCTTGGAGCCTTGCTTCGTCGGATAGCTCTGTCAAAGCATAGAATAACGCCCGGTATGGTTTGCTGCAACACAGGTAGTCGCTTTGATAGCGTTCCTCAGGCCCCACTCCATAACACATGAACTCTTCGAAAAGCGTATCCATGCCGCCACTTTCTTTACTGACACCATCTAGCAGAGCGGCGATTCTTGGTAGCAGATCCTTTCTGTGTAATAGAAAACAGAGGCCGATGATTTGCATTAGGGTCGCGTAGTCATCAGTAATTGCTAAATCAAATGCAGGTTGGTTGTAGTCCTCATGATATTTCCAAAGGAAGTTTGCATAACGCTCGTAATTGGCAATAATTCCTCCGATTTTTTTTGTAAGATATCTGCACTCACGCCAGCAGTGTAGTCCAGCATCAATAGATTGAATTTGTCAGTGGCGATGCCTTGCGCAAAGAAAATCCTTTCCTTTGGTTCAGTTTTTGAAGAAGCCAGACTTGCCTCAAGTCCGTCGTCATCGTCAATTATTTGGTTGTGAACCTTGGTGGCTAATTTGTAATATTTTTCTGATAAAAATTGTTGTCTTCTAGTCAAGTGAAAGCTCATGAACTTAACCTGCTTTGCTTCTGGCTTTAGGGGGGGTTCCAGCGCGATTGTTAACAACCTGTTCAATTTGGTTGTCGGTCTATTCTCTTGTTATTTCGTGTGCGGAATGAGTTGATGAATTAATTTTTGAACTCGAACTGTGCAGGATAAGTGCTTCGGCGTGCGCCATTGCGTGAGGAATGGAGAATAGAAATACATGCCGGGAATATCCATTTATTCCTGCCTTTATTAAGCGCGGGAAATCTGTTGATCCGGGGCCAATTGCTTTAGAAAGACGATTTTTTATCCACTCATGACTCATTTGAGTAACGTTACCGTTCCGCTGCCGTGGAGACGTAGGTGTTGAGTGGCCTTTACCACGGGAATGCCCACCGCCTTTACCTGATACAGGTCCACCTGTACTCGCATCACTTCCAGTTTTATCCCCCGCCTCACCGAGCAACGCCCTCAATGATTTGGTGGGATCGAAACTGGCCTTGGCTTCAATGATGGCGTACGGCTTACGGCCATTGGACTTCCACACCGCGTCAATCCCCCGTCCCCTGGGAATGCAGGGCCACAGTTGCACCATACGATGCTGATCATTCAGCTTGGCCAGGTTTTTCGCGCCTACATCGTGAGACGCCTGGCCTTTGCCCCAGCCCTTGACGTGCTGGCAATGGTAGTCGGCCATATGTTCACCTAGCACCCCGAGCAATTTGTTGCTGAGCGTCTTGAAGCGGGCCGTTCGCTGGGTATGAGCATTGGGTTGATTTGAATGTACGTCGTTGCTGGCGTCCCGCCGAGCATTGCGGCCCTCACCGTTCGGGCTGTTGGGTTTACTGTCAGGGGTTCGGGTGGAGAGCGTGCTTCTGACCGGTGCTTCGGCACTGGTTTTTCGGCCTTGCCCGAGCCAGCCATCCACTTCTTTTTTGAACCTTGCAAACTGCTTATCCAGGCTGTTGCGGATGCGGTTGACTTGGGCACGCATTTGCGGGGAGAGCTGATTGATTAGGCGCGGGTTATTGAGGATTTCGTCGAGCTTTTTGCGCAACGGCCCCAGGTCCATTACCTGTCGAAGCAGTTTTTCTGGATCGCCGGAGTAGAAACGGCGGATCATGGCCAGCAAATCATCGACGTTTGCCGTGCCACTTTTGACTGCGCGCAACGAGCGTTTGGCGGCATCACCACCGCCGGGGATTACGCCGATTAAAGCGGTAATGAGATTAAACCAACCAGCGGCTCCGTCGGGCTCATTCGATACTTCGACCAGGCCTTTGACGATATCACGTGCATCCACGATTTGGCCCAGCACCGGGACACCGGGGGTTCCCGCGAACTGGGCAATGATCTGGTCGGTTAATACGCCCAACAAAAAATCATATCTGGCAATACGGCTCGGGGTTTTGCTGTTGTACGAGGCTATGCCCAGCCTACGGCGGCGCTTGTTGACTGCGCCCTGGGTAACCTTGATCAGTTTGGCGATCTGCGCGTCAAGTTGGGTGCCCAAGAGGGCGTCGAACTTGTATAAATTCATCAGCATCACATCAGTCGCTGACGGCGGCTTGTAGCCAAGGCCATTTGCAGAACAACGGGGGGGAGGCGGGTGGCAGGCAATTCACCAGGACCTTTGCCAAAATTACCAATAACAGTAGCGCGAGCGCCGAAAACATCAGGTAGTGGCGCAGGAGCAGGTGCTCGTTGGAGGGCTTTTTCGAGTTGAAGTGAATAGGGCTGTTCATTGGCGAATTTCGCATCGTCCTTAGGTAATTGCTTCATGCTTTGGGCGACTACAGCGTGGGTCCAGATTGATCCGGGCTCCATTGCCAGAAGGTTGTGCCGTAGTCGCTGCCCTCTATTGCCGGAAAGGTGACACCTTGTTGAACATAGCGGCGGGAGTTGAGTTGGGCGGGGGTGAACCACCAACCGGATTTCGGGCAGAGTTCGCCGGCAGCCTTGCGTAAGACAGGTTCGTGAGGTGCGGGTTGAGATTTTTGTAACGCGGCGGCTTTTGCAACGCTATCCATGCTCGGTACAGGGACGCCGCTGACCATGGTGGGGTCTTGGTAACTGTCCAGGATTGGTAAGCCAATGGTTCGTGCCTGCTCCTCAAGTTCAAAGCGGTATAGCAAGGCACCCATCAGTGAATCCGCATATTCGGCTCGGGTAGCTTCGTTGGGATGGCTGGCACCGCTGAGGCTGGCGGAGGTTCGTATTATGATATCCAAGCTGTCAAGTAAGGTAGATCCTGTTGTTCGGCTGCCGAGGGTATAACTGAATTCCAACAGCATATTGTCCGCGTACCACTGCCAGATAAAACCCTCCTTAAGGTTTTGCCAGTCCTTCCATGTAAGTCGGTAGTCAGCGTCCGCTAGAAAAGGGGAGATAAGCTTCATGTTGTTAATGCTGGGTTGCCGTAAGTAACCATCTTGGAAACTAAAGCTTGCCTGACCTATTAAACGTGGATCGCTCTGCAAAATAAATCGCTTCCAACCCGCTGCCTGAATACTGGCTTGAAGGTTTGATACCAGTCCATAGACTTTCCGGTCATAGGCTTCAATCTCGGGATCTAAAGGGCTTCTGAAGATCAGGGCGCTGGGCAACTTGATCTGCATGTTGACTTCGTCGATACCGTAATTGTCGCGGGCATTGTCATAAAAAAGTACTGAGGAAGCGGGGGGGAAGAGTAGACCAAATTGAGGATGGCTCAGACGGAATTGAGCATTTCTAGCGGTGTAAAAAAGTACGCTGCTAACACCAGAGCTTTTGATAGAGAAGCTGGAGTGTTGAATGACCGTGTCGCCTTTCTCGCCCAAGTTGAACTCAAGTGCGTGAACGTTCATTAATGGGCTCCGATTTATGGTTGTGGAGTAATTTGAAGGTGCATGGCCGATAAAAATTCGAACCAGGATCAATAGAGTGATTAGCAAGCCTCCCCCGAGTAACCAAAAGCCAGTGCGGCGGCGCATGGTCAGGACTCCTTCCAGGCTGAAATTACCTGCATTTGCTGAATCATGTACGGACGAAACTGGCCTTCAAAGTCACGGCCTTGCGTCATTAACTTATGGTATTGGGCTAGGATCTCTTTTACATACGTCATCCGGTCCTCCGGTTTGTAGAGCTTGCCGTGCTCCAGTTCCATGGTGACAGTGACGTCTTTTTCGGTAAGGCCGGAAGGCTCCAGTTCTCGCACTTCAATTTCGCGGGTAATCAAGGGTGCAGCGTTAAATACCAGCGAAGGATCCTTGGCTCCGAGCATGTTCCATAAACGCCTTCCTAAATCGTTGTTGTCGATGGCAAATTTGAATTCAGGATGGTCGTAAACCATCGCTTGTAAGTGGTGATTTTGCTCATGCTGCAGAAATAACTCGGCGCTTTTGAAAGCTACCCGCTCCTTAAGTTTTTGTAGGCCAGAGCTTTTTAAAATTTCATATTTTTCTATTTGGCGAAACCCATTTTTCAAATCCTCCGTCGCCTTGCACTGCTTCATCTCCACCAACGCACCTTTGCCGTCAGTCAGGTTCATCTGCCAATTGAGTTTCCGGATATCCAACACCCGCATTTTCCTTTCAAGGTCATTGCGCAAGGCGGTGTTCTCCCCCATGGACCACGGCATTGTCTTCATTTTTTCAAGGATCACCGGGTCGTAGGTGGTTACATCCCGGCAGTCGACATCGCGGAAGAACACGTCACTGCCAAACTTTCGCCAATAGAGCATCCATGGAGTGATTTCAAGAAAGACCCAAAAATTACCTTTTAATAGATAGTAATAAGTGACACGAGACATGAGCCTGACTTGCCCCACCACTTCATCAAATTTGCTTTCAGCAAACTCAATACCGTCTACCACTTGCTTCGCAGCAAACGCCGCCAGCCCGGCCCAATAGAAACGGCCTTGGTGTTCAGTGCCTTCATCCTCCAAAAACAGTTGCGCATAATTGCCAGCAGTTCGTTTGGCGCGCCTCAAAACCTTGGGGATCAGGACATTGTTTTCCGCGAGCAATGTGATGCTCTCCGCTTGAACGAGAGACCATAAATCGCAGCAAGTCGCTACAGCGTCTTCGGTCGCGCCGAGTTCCGCGCGGGTGTGAGCCTGTTTCAGGGCTCTACCTTTAACGTAGGTAACACCTTCTTCTGTGTCGACAATCCTGGATGCGCTCATCACCTATCTCCGTGGTTACTGCTCAAAAAGAGTCGCCTTCGACCTTGATTTGTGGGTAGGTCATATGCAGCTGGGCCGGCTCTGGTTGAGCGGCAAAGTGTCGACGGGTTTGAGCCGTCGCATCGCTGATCGCTCTACTGCGAAGGTCGCCTGCGCGGATATCAAGGATTTGATCGATTTCAGGTAAGGGAACACCGGCAGCGTCTTTCAGAATAAAAGCGAGTTCGGTGGCACCTTGGCTCTGTGACATGACGTCGAGGTTGAGCGTGTGTTTGGCACCCCCCAGCAGCGGATGCTCACTGCCTTTGACGCGAAATAGCCCCGGACAGGCAAACGTAATGTCGCCACCTTGCAAGGTAATACTCGACGAACCGGCTTGTAGGACGACTCTGGTCTTGGCGATCAAGTCGATCCTGCCGGCGGTCGCGGTAAAGGTCGCGGCCTGATCGGCCAGCAACTCCATACGGTCTGTATGTGCCTGCAGGCTTACCGCTCCCTTTTCTGCGATCACCTTGGCACCGCCTTTGGCGGTGTACCACCGCAGGTTGCCACCGCTGACCCCAGCTAGAGTATGAGCGGCGGTCAACTGCAGGTCCTGTTGGCTGGTCAGTTGTATTTGCTGCCCGGCATACGCATGGCTGCTGGCTGGGGTGGCAATCGTCAGATGGTCTGGCGTCTCCAGCACCATGTGCGGTGCGCTGAAGCGCTCCACGGCTTGTTCAGTGTCGGGTTGAATGGCGCTTTGCCCATTGACCTGATCGGGATAGTGCGCGTCTTTACGTGGGTTCAGCGCATTGGCCAGTTCTTCTTGCGCAGCGTGGGTGGCCATGTGCCCTGCTTGTGCCTGTTGCGCGGCTTGGCTCAACCGTTCGGCGGTGGCCACGGCGCCGTAGAGTTGGTCGAGTGCCGCGTTCATCTGCATCTGCGTGGCCTGTGCGCCCGTTTGAAGGCTGGCGGACAGGAGCAACCCTTCAGCCGCTCGGACTTGCCCCCAGCCTTCGGTCGTCTGGGTGAATCCGAGCCCCTGATACGCGCTGCGTTTTTTGCCGTCACTGGCAATGGCATACCCCAGTGTCAGCGCGCTGCGCGCTGTTTGGTTAGCGAGTTGTTGGCGCAATTGACCTTGGGCGTCATCCAATTGCCAATGGCTGGCGGATTGGCCGCCCAGGGTAAACGTCTGTACCCCGCTGATCGTGCCAGGATGGTTAGCGGGTGCATCAATACCGGCACTGAACGGGGTAACGGCCTCGCCGTTGTAGACCTGAGCGATGACCACAGGCTGGTCAATGTCGGCATGGGCGTAGCTGATCACCACCTCACTGCCGATGCGCGGCGTGAAATTCTGGCCGAAGTGCGCACCGGCCAGCGCTTCAGCGACGCGAACCCATGCCCCTGACGTTTCGTTGCCAGGGGCATGCGCGCCGTCTTGCAAGCCGCCTGCTAAGGGGCGTTCACCTCGCTGCCAAAAAAATTGCACGCGCACCTGGTGATCTCTGTTGCTGGTGATGCTGTGTTGCTCGGCCCCCACCACGGTGGCGGTTTGCACGCCGGGAGCCTGCGGGCGCGCTAGTCGGATCGGGACGAGCGGGACGTTCGGTGCATTGGCGTGGAAGTCATTGGCATAGGTGCCGTGTTCAGCGCTGGGCTGCCCCAGCCGAGTGGCGAAAGACAGGCCGAGATTATTCGTTGCCACATGCCTGATTCGTCGACAGACCAGTGGAATTGGGCCCAGTTCCGGGTGTTGATCCAAGGTGTAGCGAATACCCGGATGTAACGAGCGCGTAGCGCTTTCACCCTGGTAGCTATGGGTGTCCAGGCGATGTGAGCTCAAACGATGGCTGGCAGCCTGGCGTGCTTGGTCCGATGTCGCGAAACCGGTGCCAGGGGTTGCATCAAATACTTCCAGTTCGGGCAATAGAGGCCCTTGCGCGCTAGCGCTTTTGACGCTGGCGCTCAACCCCTGTAGTTGCTCGGCGTTCCAAGCACAGGCCGTCGCAGTATTAGAGGTGATTCGGCGTTGCTCGCCCAGCCGACGGATACCATCATCCGCTTGCGCTGTGTCTTCACGGGTAAAGATCTGCACGCCACCGTCGGGCCATTGGTAGTCACGGTCGACAATCACCAGCTTAGGGGCATTGTCCAAGCGTGGTTCGTGTTCAAAGTAATAACTCAAACCCTCTTCGGACAGCAGGCGGCAGACGAATTCATAGTCGGTCTCGCGGTACTGCGTGCATAGCGCACGTCTGGGCAATAGTTGGGTCACGCGCGCGTCCCACTGGGCTTGTGGATAGTCGGCAAAAATGCGCGTGACAATCTCCAACGCATCCAGATCCTGGAAGATCACAGTATTGCGGCGTCGTTTAAGCTGGCCCAGCCAACTCCCGACACGCAGACGGTAGCGTGCGATACCGCCGTCACTGCCGAGCTGTTCTGCGTTGATGACCACGCCTTGCCAACTGCGCGGCTGACCATCGATCTGCGCCAGTTGCAGGAGCATCGCTGTGCCCGGTAAGGCCGTCACGTTCAATAGAGCGCAAGGGCTGATACAGTCGAGGGTAAAGGTCAGTTCTTCATTGATCGCTTCGCTGCCTTCCCAGCATTCCACTACCAAGGCGTCGGGTAGCACGGTTTGCAGGTGCAACAGGCGGTTGTGCTGCGAGAGCAACGAGGACCAATCGGTGGCGTCCATGTCTGCCGGTGAGAGCATATGTAGCTCCTTCAGGGTAGGGTAATGGTCAGGCTGGCCGTGCGTGTCGGAAGCTGAATCACGTTGTCGAGTAAGGCCATTTGCGTACGTGTGCCGGCGGAAAGCGTCAGGTTGAATGCGCTAAAACTGATGACTGCGACCACCCCCAGGACGACCGCCGGTGTCCATAACGGCACCTGTCTGCGCAGAAGATGGGTGATGCGGTCGGGTGAGGCCCAATGGGGGGCAAATGCGGTGCGTTTGCCTTTGAGAAATACCAATTCATCGCCCAAGCGTGCCGTGATGTAGCCCAGTTGCTCTGAGCCTTCTAGGCGGTATTTGCCCTGGAAGCCCAGTAACAGGCACACGTGGTAGACCTCCAGCGCCTGTAAACGAAGTGCGCCCTTACTGCGCAACTCTTCCAAACAGACGAAGAACTTGTCCCCCGCTAGCTGATCACCGAACAACGCCAACTGCAGCGGATTGAGCTCCCACTGATCACGGAAGGGGCAATCGGTCGTGCAAAGAATCAACTCGTCAATGGCTGCACAGAACGCGTATTTGGCGCCATGGACGTCTTCTTTTGCGATACCCACCGTTGTGGCGGCGTTTTCCATCTTGGCAAGGAAGTGCTTCACCTCAGCACTGAATGCCTGCAGGTCTTGCGGTACTTGGCGGCGTTGAATCAACAGCAGCAGATAGAAACCATCGGACATCAGGTCGATCAGGCTTTGTGGGGCGTTGCCTATGCGAGTGACAGGTTCGGCCGAAGCAGGCAGGTGAGGGGCACTGGTAGGGGTCATGGCATCAGGGCTAGCAATTCAAGTTTCAATTCACAGAGGCCGTTAGGGATGTACACCGTGACGGTCTGGCCTTTGAGCATGTGTTCGTACAACGCGCCGCGTGGTTCCAAGGCGAAGTACAGCATGCCAGGCCGCACCGGGATCGCCGACGGAGGCACTGGGGTGTAGGTCAACGTCACACCAGGCATGGACGAGGTAACCAGTTTTTCAACCGTGTCCGGCGAGCCAATTTTTACGGTGCGTGGCACGATCTCGGCGAGTTCTGCCCCGGACTTTTGCGCACTGACACCCAAGTAGAGGGTGCTGTTGGCGTCGATGCGCTCATTGTCCAAGCGTCCCTGGTGGTAGGCGGGTTTCACCTGGGCAAGTGCGATGCTGAAGTAGCGAGCGGAAATCACCGTGTCCACCAGCGTGTGGATGATGCTGAACAGGGTGTTGAAGCCAGGAGCTGGGTGGCTATGGTCGTAAGGCGGTAGATCAGCCAGGCGATGAGTCTTGGAAAACGTCAGCAGGGCACCGGCCAAGCGCAGCAACTCTTGGTAAACGCGTTCGGGATGCAGCCCAGGGTGCTGGAAAAGGTGTGAAAGGCTGGCGCATGCGGTGTTACTGGTGTGTAACAACCAAAATGACGCGATGTCCCCCGCGCGGAACTCAACAACATTTTGAGCGGGCTCGCGGTGGCTGTCCTGCATGGCCTGGACTTTGGCATCGAGGGCCTCCAGCAACTGTCGTAGCTTGATCAGCAGGTTGGGCATGGCGGTCAGATTGACGGAGGGTGCCATGTACTGATCGTCCAGTTCAAAGCCACCGGTACGGCTGCGTCTCAAGCGCGCCATCGGAATGACTTCAAAGGCGTCGTGCGCCTGGTCTTCTGTCAATAAGCGAACAGCGGGGGCGAGGAATGCCACTTCGCTTTCTTCCGCTTCGGTGAACAGATCTGGCGTTTGAGCATTGCTCTGCGCATAGCGGCCGGTACTGGTGGCTGAGTCATCCGTGGCCAGGTTGCGAGCGTAGGGGGTCAGTCGTGGCAAGGCCAGGTAGCTAGTGATTTCGGACACGCTGAGCGGTAAATCCTGCAGTGCAATGGCCGGTGGCAGTGACGCACCTTCGGGGGCACAATACAGTTCGCCGCCCGGAAATACGGCGGACACTTCCAGCACACGCAGCGTGCCCTGTGCGAGGCTCACTTTGTCGAGCTTGAGCTGTTGGATGCCCCAGGCATAAGGCTGCAGCAACTGGCTCATCTGACTCAGCCTTGATTCGTGGTAACGGTCTTGCTGCTGAAAAAGTTGCGGGCGTAGAAACAGCCCCTCACCCCACAGTATTTTGGCGGTATGACTCAATGGAGAGGCTCCTTGTAAGGTGCGGCTAATCGGAAGCGTTCGTTCATCGTGAGCTCGGGCATTTGACGGTCGCCAGCGTGTCGGTCGTGCCTGCGGTGGCGTTGATCAGTGCTCCCTGCGTGGAGGTCAGGGCGCAGGCATGCACCCCCAGGGTGATACCCGTTGTGGCTGACGCGTTGGCGTCGTACGCAAAGCGCCAACGCCGCTCGGCCGGCTGCCGAAAAAACGCCACGATGCCGATATAGGCGGCCCCGTTTTCCAGCTTTTCGTTGAGTTCGTAATGCTGCTCGGGCATCAAGAGCATTTCCCTCGAATTGACCAAGTCTGAGCCCAATGCTCGTTGCTCCTGGGTATCGTCCAGAAAGCTGTCGAACGGTGTCTGTTCAAAGCGCTCTGTGGCGCGTAAGTGGTAAATCTTGATGACCTGCGCCAGAGGCTTTTTATGCGTGCCTTGATTTAAATTGGCCGCCGCATGAATGCGCAGCAGGATCAAGGTGCTCTTGTCTTCCTGGGGATCGTTACTTGAGCACCCTGCCAGGGCAAGCGTCAGTAATAAAAGTACCAGTTTGGCGTTTTCTATGTATCTCCCCAGGATGATACAGAGCGGGCTTATGCTTCGTGTATGTCGTTGCATCAGTAAATAACTCTAGGGCGGATCAAAGTAGATGACGTGTTCATCTGAGTAGTAAGCTCGCCTGTATTGACGATGCAAAGCACTTGTAATTACTCGGTTTGATGAATCACTTGCTCCCGCAACTGGCACGAGATGTGATTGAAAACTCGCTTCATCCAATTTGAGGGTCTTTAAAGGGTTTGGTCAAGCGGTGCAAGGGGTTGTCAGTGCTTTTAATTTTTACAATCGGCATGTTTCTCTATGTTTTGTAGGAATAGTTAATTTGCTTCGTAGGTATTTACTGCTTGTTATAAGTTCCGTACAAATTCGTTCAAAAATTGTTTGCAGGCGTTTTTTTATTGATGTACGGTTCGATCTATTAGTTGCGGCGGTAAAGAGTTCTCTGGTCGCTACGAATCTGACATAACTCTACATAGGGCGACTTTGGTCTTGGGGGATAGTTGTGCGTTTACTTTTTGCTGTGATGGGTTTCTGTATGCTTGCAGGTTGTGCATTACAGTCTGAAAAAAGTGCTGTTGTCACATTTGAACATATGATGTTTAAGGCTGACGAACGCATACAAGCGCGTAACTTTGAGGCGGGTAGAAAGTTACTCTCAGAGGCTGCCGCGATGGAGCCTACCCGCAAAGAGCCATGGTTGCGCCAGGCTGAATTGGAGTTTGAGGCGGAGAATTATGGTGCGGCTATCCTGGCTGCGCAGGAGGTGCTGCAGCGCGATGCAGTCAATACGCGCGCCGACGCCATTCTTACGGTGTCTGGCTTGCGGGTTGCCGTGCAGTCGTTAGGGCGGTTGCGCGACGAGAAAGACGTCAATGGTCCCGTCCATCAAGAAGCTCGAAAGCTTGCGGCAAAGTTGCGCGAAACCCTGGGTGCCAAGGCTTTGCTGCCCAAAGCCAGGGCCGTGCCGCGTAAGCCGATGGTTACTCCCGTCAAAGTGACGCCGGCGGCGTCGAGCTCCAATCCATTCTCTAGCCTGCCTGGCATGAATTGAGTGTGAACCCTTAGGTAAGTCTTTGATTGAGGCGGGACCGGCTATGGCAAAAAAGGAAAGTGTGCAAAAGCGCCTGCAAAAGGTGCGGGCACCAAGGATTCAGCTGACCTATGACGTTGAGATCGGCGACGCCATTGAGCAGAAAGAACTGCCCTTCGTGGTTGGGGTCTTGGGCGATTTTTCCGGGAATCCGGAAACACCCTTGGCACGTCCCAAGGATCGGAAATTTGTCTCGCTGGATCGGGACAATTTTGACGAGGTCATGGCCGCCATGATGCCTCGCGCCACGTATCGGGTTGCCAATGCACTGGCAGGGGAGGGGGAGTTCGGCGTGACCTTGAACTTCCAATCGCTGGAGGATTTTGGGCCAGAGGCGCTCATTCGTCAGGTGCCGGCACTCAATAAACTGCATGAGGCTCGAAGCAAACTAGCGGACATGCGCAACAAAATCTCGACCAACGAGACCCTTGAAGACGTGCTCAGCGAGGTGCTGACCAATACCGAGCAGATGGCCACAATTTGCCGCGAATCTCAGGGGGATGTATGAACACCGCAAAAGCGCCTAGTGCACTGAGTACCGCCACCCTAAATGATGGGGCAAGTCTGCTTGACCAGGTGGTTGAGCAAAGCAAGATCGCCAAATCCGAGTCGGAACACCTGCGCGCTCGCGATCTCATCGCCGAGTTGGTCGCAGAGGTGATGCAGGGAACAGTGGTGGTCTCGGAAAACCTCGCTCGTAGCCTTGATGCGCGTATCGCCGAGCTGGACCGGATGCTCTCGGAGCAGCTTTCGCTGGTGATGCATGCCGCAGAATTCCAGCAACTCGAATCCAGCTGGCGTGGCTTGCACCACCTGGTTACTGAGTCGACCACCGGGGCCATGATCAAAATCAAGGTCTTCAACGCGTCGAAGAAAGAGCTGATGCGTGACTTCAAGGCAGCCCTGGAGTTTGATCAGAGCTCGCTGTTCAAGAAGATCTACGAGGAAGAGTTTGGCACCTTCGGCGGTGCGCCTTTTGGCGCGTTGATCGGTGACTATGCGATCACTCGACAGCCTGAAGACCTGTACTTTCTGGAGCAGATGTCGCACGTCGCCGCCGCCGCCCACGCGCCCTTTATCACCGCCCCTGCACCGCAATTACTAGGTCTGGAGAGCTTTGCCGATCTGGGTCGCCCACGCGACATGGCCAAGGTGTTTGATACGGTTGAATACGCCAAATGGAAGTCGCTGCGCGACTCTGAAGATGCACGTTACGTGGGTTTGGTGTTGCCACGCTTCCTGGGTCGGCTGCCCTACAACCCGATTGACGGCATCAGCATCGACAGCTTTCCGTTCGTTGAAGATGTAGATGGTCGTGACCACTCGCGCTACCTGTGGTGTAACGCGGCTTACGCCCACGGCGTGCGTTTGACGCAAGCCTTTGAAAACTTCGGTTGGTGTGCTGCTATCAGGGGCGTTGAGGGCGGTGGGCTGGTGGAAGGGCTACCAACCCATACCTTCAACACCGATGACGGTGAAGTGGCGCTTAAGTGCCCGACCGAAGTGGCAATCACCGATCGCCGTGAGAAAGAGCTCAGCGACCTGGGCTTCATTTCGCTGGTGCACTGCAAAAACACCGATTACGCCGCCTTTTTTGGTGCGCAGTCAGTGCAAAAACCGCGCAAGTACAACACCGATTCGGCCAATGCAAACGCGCTGCTGTCTTCGCAGTTGCAGTACATATTCGCAGTGTCGCGGATCGCGCACTACCTCAAGTCCATGATGCGCGACAAGGTCGGCAGCTTTGCCTCGGTGTCCAGCGTATCGACTTTCCTCAATACCTGGATCAGCCAATACGTGCTGCTCAACGACAACGCGAGCCAAGAGGCCAAAGCCCAGTTTCCGTTGCGTGAAGCCTCTATCCAGGTCTCCGAGGTGCCCGGTCGCCCCGGTGTGTTCAGGGCGGTGGCGTTTTTACGCCCCCATTACCAACTTGACGAACTGTCGGTTTCCTTGCGCCTGGTCGCGGAATTGCCAGCCGGCGTGAAGGCATAGCTTCATCGTTGTACCCACCCTAGGAAAAGGACGAAGTAATGAAAGACATCTACCTCAAAATCGGATCGCCAGATGTGAAGGGTGAGTCGCTTGATAAGGACCACGCAGATTGGTTGGAAATCGACTCTTGGGTGCATGAAATTCGCCAGCCCAAATCGTCGACGGCCTCGTCGACAGGTGGCAATACGGCCGAGCGCTGTGAGCATGATGCGATGGCCTTCACCAAGACCATGGATGTCACCAGCCCACAGCTGTATGAAGCCGCATCCAGCGGCACCACCTTCAAAGAAATCACTATCGAATTCTTTAAGCGTGACGGTGAGGGCAATCGCGTGAAGTACCTGGCAATCGACCTGAAAAACGCCGTGGTGGCCAGTATCGCGCCGAAAGTTATGGCGGGTCAGGAGCCGATGGAGACTTTCACTTTGAAGTATGCCGCCGTGCAATGGCGCTACACCCAGAAAGCCAGTGGTGGTGGCCAACAAGGCAACACCCAAGGCGCATGGAGCCTGACCAAGAACGACAAATCGTTCACGGTCTGATTGACGCGTCAAATAGGGCCATGGCGTGGTCATGGCCTCGAACGGGTTACTTCAATGCTTTCAACATGGCTCTGGGCAACTATTGCTTGGACCAAAGGACGACTTCTGCGTGAAAGGATACGAACCCAGCCTGCTGGAAAAACTCTTTGATGAGGCACCGCACAGTGCCGCCCAAGGCAAATTCGCCCGGCACACCCTGGACCAGTTCAAAGAGTCCGTTGCGTTGGACGTTGAGGCGTTGCTCAACAGTCGGCTGGTCATGTCGGAGGAGACGTTAAACGACTTCCCCCATTGTCAGAAGTCATTGATGACCTACGGATTACGCGATGTTTCCAGTCGTAGTCTGGCCAGTTCCGTGGATCGCGCGTTTATTTGCAAGGCGTTGGAAAAAACCATCTCCCTGCACGAGACCCGCCTGAAGGATATCCGGGTGTCCCTGGATGAGCACCGACGCTCTTCGGGTGGCTTGCGATTCTCGATCAGCGCCATGTTGATTGTTCATCCAGCCCGCGAACCGGTAAGTTTCGACGCGCTGTTGCAGCCCAGCACGTTGCAGTATCGCGTCAGTAAGACCCGGCGAATGGCGGTGAGTGAATAAATGCCCATGGATGATCTGCTGCCGTTTTACGAGCGAGAGCTGGCTTTTTTGCGCAGTTACTCGCGCCAGTTTTCCGAGCGTTACCCCAAAATTGCCGGGCGGCTGCTGCTGGCCGGTGATGTCAGTGAAGATCCGCATGTCGAGCGCATGATTCAGTCGTTTGCGCTGATGGGCGCACGCATCTCGAAAAAAATCGAAGACGATTACCCCGAATTTACTGAAGCCCTGCTGCAAGTGCTGTACCCGCATTATTTACGGCCTTTTCCGGCGTGTTCAATAACGGCGTTCGATCTCGGTGATGGTGCCGGAAAACTGTCTGAATGCGTGACCTTGCCGCGCGGCACTGAACTGTTGTCGCGCCCTGTGCAGGACGTGGAATGCCGCTTTCGCACGGTGTACGACGTGACCCTAGCGCCGCTGCGTATTGCCTCGGCGCGTTTTAGCCCACTGGTCCAAGCCCCGCGCGCGGTGCAGTTGCCCCTCCAGGCCAGCGCGCAGTTGTCGATCACCTTTGAGCTCCTGTCCACTCATCGCTCCTTGGAAGAGCTGGGGTTGGATCATGTTCGCTTGTTTATCGACGGGGAGCCGTCGTTCTGCGCGGTGCTGCGTGATGTGCTGGCGCTGAATGTCGTGAAGGCTTATCTCGAATCGAACGACAGTGGGCAATGGCAGGCACGCGCCGCCTCGCCAATGAAAAGTGTCGGGTTTGCCGAAGATGAAGCGTTGATTGATTGGCCTGCACGGGCCCATCCAGCCTACCGCTTGCTCACAGAGTTTTTCGCGTTTCCAGAAAAGTTCGGTTTTTTTGACTGCGATGTACGCGGCACCCAAGGCCGTCGCTTCACACTGCATTTGTTACTCAGTGATGTACTCCCCGGATCCACGGCTTCACGCTTGCTGGAAGGGGTTTCCGCAGCCAATGTGCGCTTGCACTGCACGCCAGTGGTGAATCTGTTCCGACAGAGCGCACGGCCGATTTTAGTGTCACACCAGGCGGTGTCTTACAACGTGGTCGGCGACCAACAAGCCGCATCGGCGTTTGAGGTGCATGCCATCGAGTCGGTTACCCGCACCCTCGAAACGGCCGGGGGCGAGACCCTAAGTGAGATCCGCCCGTTTTATTCCTTGCACCACGGCGAATGCTTGGAACGCAACGGCCTGTACTGGGTGGCGCACAGGGATGAGGAGTTGGCGCGTAAAAGCCCAGGCCATGAGCTGCAACTGACCATTGTCGATCCCGACATGGACCCTATCACTCCAGGTAACTCGTCCTTAAGCCTGGAGCTTACCTGCAGCAATCGCAACCTCCCCGAGCAGTTGGCCTACGGTGTGCCGAGTGGTGACTTGCGAATGCCCGGCGGCTCCCTGGCGCAGCGTATTTCGCTGCTGCGAAAACCGACGGCCGCCGTGCGGTTCGCCTGCGATCGCGGTGCGCAATGGCGGTTGATTTCCCATTTGTCGCTCAACCACTTGTCGTTGGTCGAGGGTGGCGCTGGGGCGTTGCGCGAAATGTTCAAACTCTACGACTTGCAACGTTCTGCCACCACCGCTCGGCAAATCGAAGGCATCCACGCGCTGAGCCATCGTCCTGTGACGGCGTGGCTGCCTGGCAAGTATTTCGCCAGCGTGGCACGCGGCACTGAAATACGGCTGGTGATTGATGAAGAAAGCTTTGTCGGCATCGGTCTGCACATCTTTGCCCAGGTGCTGGACCACTTCTTCGGACTCTACGTCCACGCCAACAGCTTTACGCAGTTGGTGCTGATATCCAAACACAGCGGTGAGGAGGTCCTTCGATGCCAGCCCCGAAGCGGCGACTCGATACTGGTGTGATTGCCCGGATGGTCGAGCAACCTTATCGCTATGAGTTTTTTCAGGCGGTCCGGGTGCTGGAGCATCTGTTTGTCGACCAGGGCGACCGCCCCGGCGATGTGGTGGGCAAACGACTGCAGTTCCACAACACCCTTACCCTGGGCTTTCCTGCCAGTGAAATTGAGCGGATGGAGGTGTTGGCGAAGCTCCCTGAACAGGGGCTGGAGCGTATTGAACGGTGGCAGGCCCATTTTCAAGGGCATCTGCATTCTGTGTCGCTGACGCCGGCGTTTTTTGGCCTGTTGGGCGTGCAGGGGGCGTTACCGCTGTCCTACACCGAGCGCCTGGGAGAGCGCGAAGTGGTCCATCGCGACCGGGCGGCACGCGCTTTCCTGGATATTTTCAGCAACCGCGCGACCGCGTTGTTCTGCAACGCCTGGAAGAAGTATCGCCTCGCCTTGCAGTATGAGTTGGATCGCCAAGGCCGTTTTCTGCCATTGACCCAAGCGTTGTCTGGGCAGACACAGCGCGGCCTATCTAACGGTTCCGCCCCGGGGGCAGTTTCCGACCAGGCCCTCGCGTTTTACAGCGGTGCTATCGGTCATCGGCCGCTATCAGCAGCGTATTTACAACGTGTGCTCAGCGAATATTTCCAGGTGGCTGTACGACTTGAGCAGTTCGTTGGCGGTTGGCACTCAGTCCCCGCGACGCAACGCTCCCACCTCGGCGCGCCCGGCTTGTCGCTGGGACGTAATGCCTTGGTCGGTGGGCGTGTGTGGCAGCGCGATCTACGGTTGCGCTTGTGGATAGGCCCACTGTTACGCGAAACGTTTGATGATTTCTTGCCGGGTGCGAGCGCGGCCAAGGCATTGGCAACATGGCTGACCTTGATGGCCGGCAGTGGCCTGGAGTTTGAGGTGTGCCTGGTCTTGCGAGCTGATCAGGTGCGCGGGCTGAGCTTGTCACCGTCGGGCAGCAGACGCTTGGGCCGGGATGCATTTCTGGTCACCCAGGCGCAACACAAGGACCGTACTGATGCCCGTTACCCGATCACTCCATTGCAATGAACACGTGGATCGACGCTGGCGGCATACCCATGCTAATTATCAAGGACACACGATGAGCTCTTCACTGAAAACACTGATCGCCAAACTTAATGCCACCTGTCGTCAGGCGGCAGAGCAGGCTGCCAACCGCTGCCGCGCGCGTGGGCATTTTGAGGTGGAGGTTGAGCATCTGTTGTTGGCGTTGTTGGAGCAGCATCACAGTGATGTGTCGGTCATCGTAAAACGCAGCGGCTTGAGCCTGGAGAAACTGGAATCGGAGCTTAGCCAGGAACTCAACACGTTACGCGACGGCAATACCCGCACGCCGGTATTCTCGACGCAACTGCCGGTATGGCTCGAAAGCGCCTGGCTGATCGCCTCTCTTGAGGCGCAGGACGGCGCGATTCGCAGCGGTCATTTACTGCTGGCACTGCTGACACAGCCAGCCTTGGCGCAAAGGGCCACACGCATCTCGACCGTCCTGGCACAGTTGTCGCCGGATGATATCAAGGTGCATTTTGAGCGGTTCGCCGAAGGCTCCCAAAAGCAGAATGCTACCGGCGATAGCGTAACCTCGACCGAGAGCAGTGAGAGCAGTGCTGTACGGGTTAAAACCCCGGCGCTCGACCAGTTCACCACCAGCCTGACTCAGCGCGCTCGCGATGGGCATTTGGACCCGGTTATCGGCCGCGAAACAGAGATTCGCCAGGTCATCGACATCCTGATGCGGCGTCGGCAGAACAACCCCATTCTTACCGGTGAAGCGGGCGTCGGTAAAACCGCCGTGGCGGAGGGGCTGGCCCAGGCAATCGTCGCGGGCGAGGTACCCAAGGCTCTGGTGGGCGTCGAGTTATTGGCCTTGGACATGGGTCTGTTACAGGCCGGTGCCAGTGTCAAAGGCGAGTTCGAATTGCGCTTGAAAAACGTGATTGAGGAAGTCAAACAACACCCGGTGCCCATCATCCTGTTTATTGATGAAGCCCACACGTTGATCGGCGCAGGGGGCACGGCGGGTCAAAACGATGCCGCCAACCTGCTTAAGCCGGCACTGGCGCGCGGTGAGTTGCGTACCCTGGCGGCCACCACATGGTCTGAGTACAAGAAGTACTTTGAAAAGGACGCGGCACTGACCCGTCGCTTCCAGATGGTCAAAGTCGATGAGCCCTCAGAGCCTGTTGCAGCGGCGATGTTGCGAGCATTGGTGCCGTTGATGGAGCAACACTTCACTGTGCGCGTGCTGGATGAAGCGGTCACCGAGGCGGTGCGCTTGTCGCATCGCTACATCAGTGCCCGGCAATTGCCGGACAAGGCCGTCAGCGTGCTGGACACGGCGTGTTCAAGGGTGGCCTTGAGCCAAGGTATGCGGCCTGCGGTGATCACGGATCTGCAAAAGCAACTCGAACAACTCGATGTTCAACAGCAAGCATTAAATCGCGAGCACGCCAGTGGTACCCAGCACGACAAGCGATTGGCGGGCCTGCAAGCCCAGTCCGTGGCGCTGAACCAGCAGTTGGATGACGCCAACGCGCTGTGGCAGAAAGAAACGGCACTGGTCGAACATATTACGCAACTGCGGGCCGAGTTGGAGAGAGGAACGTCGCCGACTACTGGGCGAAAAAAGGCTGCCGTATCACCGCTGCGCGTAGAGTTGGACCAAGCCCTTGCAGCCCTGGCCACCGTACAAGGCGAGCGCCCCTTGCTGCCGTTGCAGGTGGACGCCAATGTTATCGCTCAGGTGATTTGCGCCTGGACTGGCATTCCGTTGGGCAAGATGGTCAAGGACGAAATTCGCACGGTGCGAACCTTGGGTGACGTGCTGGAAACCCGCGTAATAGGTCAGCCCCACGCCTTGGCCGCTATAGCCCAGCGGGTGCGTACCGCCCGTGCTTATCTGGAAGACCCTGATAAACCCAAGGGCGTGTTTCTATTCGTCGGGCCTTCCGGTGTTGGCAAAACCGAAACCGCCTTGGCCCTCGCCGATGCGTTATACGGGGGTGAGCGCAAGCTGATCACGTTCAACATGAGTGAATACCAGGAAGCGCACAGTGTTTCTGGGCTCAAAGGCTCGCCGCCCGGCTATGTGGGATACGGCGAAGGTGGACAGTTAACCGAAGCCGTGCGGCGAAATCCATACAGCGTGGTGCTGCTCGATGAAGTGGAAAAGGCCCACCCGGACGTGCTCGAACTGTTCTACCAAGTCTTTGACAAAGGTGTATTGGACGATGCCGAAGGGCGTGAGATCGACTTTCGTAACACGCTGATCATCCTGACCAGCAACACCGCCTCGTCGCTGATCATGCAGGCCTGCCTCAACAAAACACCTGATGAATTGCCGGGCGTCAAACAGCTGTCGGAGTTAATTCGCCCCACGCTGTACAAGACCTTCAAGCCCGCCTTTCTCGGCCGTATGGACGTGGTGCCTTATTACCCGATCAACGATGACTCACTGGCAGCGATCATCCGTTTGAAGCTGGAGCGAGTAGGCCGCCGTGTCGAAGCCAATCACCAGGCCGAGTTCCATTATGACGATGCGCTAGTCGAGTCACTGTTGGCGCGCTGCACTGAAGTCGACATTGGTGCCCGTGCGGTTGACCAGATCATCAATGGCAGCCTGCTTCCGGAAATCGCCGACACCGTGCTGGCACGAATGGCCGATGGGCAAGGCTTGTCACGAATCAAAGTCGGTGCCAATAAGCGCGGCTTTACCTACCAGATCAAGTGAACCCCCTTGGAAAGGATGACCTGTGAATAGGATTTGGGCAATTGCGTTGGGCGTAATTCTGCTTTCTGGGTGCGGAGACATTTTTGCACCGTCCGCTAAGACGGTGTGTATTAGTGGTTACAATCAAAATGATCGAAAAATACATATGTTTTGGTTGGATAATGAAAGTAAGGCAGGGTGTTGGGGGAATCCGCCGGGACGAGATGTTGATCAGGTTTATGGGGGAGGGGGAGGGTTTAATTGTGGGTGTCGTGTTACTCCTGGGAAGGAAGTTAGTTTGTATTGGGTGTTTGCTCAAAATAAAACTGAATATGCCGAAAGTGTGCCAGAAGTGCAGAAAGAGGTTCGGGTAGTAATTCCGCAGCCTGAGTCTTCAACTTCACGATATTTTCGTGCCTATTTCATGAAAGATGGTACTGCCAAACTTCAATGGGTGGATAGCATGGGGGCACCAGAGTTGTCGCCGTTTGAGGGTGGGCTGTAATAAGTGATAAAAATAATAGCATGCGCAGTTGGTTAGTGTGAGAGTAGTGTTGCTTATAATAATTTTGGCCGGCCTGAGGTTTGGTGCCGGCAGTGAGGCTTTATAGGATGTGTTCTGGATTAGCTAGGTGGAGTTGCTATGGCTCGCGTTATAGTTAGATTTTTGCTGATTATTCTATGTGGAGGGGTTTTATTTGGGTGCGAAGATAAGCCATATTTTAACTCTAGAAGCGTCTGCATTACGGGCTATAACCAGTTCGAACGACAAGTTCACGAATTTTGGCTTGATGGTGAAAGCAATTCCGGGTGTCATGGCAATCCATCTCGCCGAGAGCTTGACCAAGTGTATGGGGGGGCTCTAAGTTTACCTGTGGATGTCGTATTACTCCTGGGAAGCAGGTCAGCTTGACTTGGAGTCTTGCACGAAGCCTGAAAGAACTTGAGGCGGGCGTCCTTAGAAAAGAATTTTCTACACAGGTAACGATTCCGCAGCCGGAGTCTTTAACGTCGCGATATTTTCGTGTGTACCTCATGACTGATGGCACCGCCAAGCTTCAGTGGATCGATAATATGGGCGCGCCAGAGTTTTTGCCAGCTGGGGTGAAGTTGCAATGATTGATCAAGAAATGAACGTCAAGGGTAGTGTTTTAGATCGTGTTAAAGCGGAGTCTGAACAGGACTGTCCAGTTTGCCAGCAAGTAGTGTGGGTGAGCTTTTATTTTGATGGATTTGGGTTTTCCGACACGGTTGGTCCTCGCTCAAATATATTTAAATTGTATCGTGCAGCCTACGATTTAAGAAATAAAGGGATGCGGTCGTTTTATTATCCTGGCCTCGGTACTGAATTCGACCCCGAAACCGAGGTGTTAGCCGCAGCTTTGGCTGATAGAGCACGAAGAGATGCGGCCGATAAAATACAAGAGGCGGCTGAGGAAAAAGGCAAAGAAACGGCCGTCGAAACGGTGAGTGACGCATGGAGTAGAAGTAAAGGCATCCGCAATACAAGTTTGCCTCGGCGCGCCATTTGGACCGCCGGCGAAGTGTGGGACGAGAGCAAGGAATCGGTCGGCAGAATGGGCCGGCAGGTAAAGCGCCTGGCTATAAAGCCCCGTAAGCAGTGGACGCGAATCGAACGTAATCTGCGCCACGAGTGGCGTGCTTACTGGGGTGAAGTGACCCGTCATCCCTGGCGAGCAGGCAATATGATGGCGCAGGCGGGTGTCAAGGTAACGGCGGGTTATGTTGCCGAGTCTTGGGGATTACTACGTGATGCGTCGATGGTCGCCGCATTGTTCAACACGGGGGTCGACTCCCGATTGAATGCGGCTCAGCGGGACTTCCAAATGGCGATCTTGAATGCCAAGGAACGCTTGCCGATTAACAAGATTCAAGTCTCGATCTTTGGCTACGACATGGGCGGCGGTATGGCTCTGGCCTTCGCCAATCGGCTGTTGGATGAGATAGCGCCCGGTGGGTTGTATGAGGGTGTCCCAGTACACATCAAATTTATGGGCTTGTTTGATTGCGTCACCAACCGCTATGACGACAACTTTCTCACGGGGTTTATGCCGTTGAGCAACAACGTGTCCTCGGAGCTAGTGGTGTCGCCGCAGATTGAACGGTGTGTGCATTACGCAGCTGCTCATGAACTGCGTTTCTATAAACCACTGAGTATGATCGGCGCCGACCCCGAGGATTATCGTGGGCCACGCCAGGAGCGCCTGTTCCCGGGCTCGCAAATGGATGTTGGCGGTGGGGCGGTGGACGGTGAAGATGGCGTATCAGACCAGCTGTCGCGGTATCCATTGCATATGATGTATCACCATGCCTATGGGGCGGGAATTCCAATGCCAAGTTTGAAGGCGTTGGAGGAAATTGACGCACGACTTCACAGTACCTTTGTCATCAATCCCGAGATCACCATATTTCAGCGCAATTATCGCAACGCCGTTAAAAAACTAGTGACGATCACCCGCGACATCCCATCGTTGGTGCTCGAATTAGGGCGTCCAGTAGAACGTTTTAAGCCTGATATAATTAAAGTTAAAATTTCACCCTCGCCGTGCGTGGCCCCCTACGTTCCGCAATCAGTCACCCTGCTGCCGAAAAACATTGAAGAAGAATTAAGCGGTCATACTGTAATTTTTATCCACTGGCTACGTATGTGGTACGACCAGAACGAGGAGCGTGCCGGGCGAAAGACGATGGGCTGGGGGCTGGGTGTGCCGCTTGATCCTAAAGCCTACGGCCGTTATCAAAAGTTGGTCGACGAACTGGCATATTTGCAACGCAACGCGCGCTCCACCCCCCAGTTCAATAATGAACAAGCCATGCGACAAATAAACGGCGAAGTGACGCCCGATGTTTTTGTAACCGATCCGCAAGGCCAGGCGTTGTATTGGTTGTGGAATAACCCTGGCGGCCGAATTCCAGAGATTGATGCGTTGTACCCGCACTTCATCAACGATGTTCATGACAGCATGGCCGAATCTGATATCGAGGCAACTTTTGGAAACCTGGTGTATTCAAAGCACTACATGAATAAGCGCCTGATTCAAAAGCTCTCTACTAAACCCGCCCGAAGTGTATTGGATCGACTGGAGTTGGTGTACGAGAGGTTTTTTAGCCAATGAACATACTCCGTTCAATCTCTAGCGCACTCAGTCAACAGCAGCGCCTCTTACAGCTGCATACCCCCTTTGGGGCAGACGCCCTGGTCGCCGAATACCTCGACGGCTGGGAGGCCTTGGACCAATGCGGCTATTGCTTGCAACTCAGTGCTTTGTCCGCAGACGGGCGTTTACCCATTGAACAACTGGTCGGCGCACCGGTGCTCGTGCAGATGCAGTGTGCTGACTCGCGCACGGACTTGCGGCCGTTCCACGGGCATGTCAGCCAATGCACGCGTGTCGGCAGCAACGGCGGGTTGGCCCGCTATCAGTTGCAGATCGAGCCCTGGTTGAGCGTGTTGCAATATCGGCAAGACAGCTACGCCTTTCACGACCTGACTGTGATGGAAGTGTGTGAGCAAATTTTCGGGTTCTACCGCAAAGGCGTGCTGCAACCGCAATGGCGCTGGGCTTTGAATGATCCAAGCGTGTACCGCAAGCGCAGCCTGACGACCCAATACCAGGAAACCGACCTGGCGTTTGTGCAGCGGCTGCTGGCGGAGGAGGGCATTGCCTATCACTTTGAGCACCAGGGCGATGAGCAAGCAGCGAGCCTGGGCAGCCATACCTTGGTACTCACCGACAGCAACACCAAACTGGCACCGAATGCGCCGGTCACTCTGCGTTTTCACCGCAGTGACATCACCGAGACTGAGGACAGCGTTCAGCAGTGGGCTCATGTGCAACGCTGGAGGGGCGGACAGGTCCAGCGCCAAAGCTGGGACTACCGCAGCCATTCGATGTTGTCGGGCCACGCGCAGGGCAACACTGGCATCCGTGGATGTGTGGACCACGACACGGTCGGCCCGTATGCCTGGACGGACTCCGCCCAAGGTGAACAGCGCGCCCGTCAGCACCTGAATGCCCAACAGGTGGAGCGCCGCCAAGTCCACGGCTTGGGAACGTGGCGGCGCTTGGCCGCGGGCTCCTCTATTTGTTTGAGTGAGCATGACAGCGTTCAGGCAGATGAAGCGATGCTCTGCATCCGTGTTCGTCACCAGGCTCGCAATAACCTCGACGCTCAGTTGCAAGCGGCAGTACTGGCAGGGCTGGGGCCTGTGCCCGATCAGCCGGAGGCGATGTACCAGAACCACTTCACCCTGATCCCGGCCAGTCAGCCCTATTGTCCGCACACGCATGACGGCCATGGCCGGCGCTTGCACCCCGTTCCAACCGTTCATGGTGTACAGAGCGCCATTGTGATCGGTGACGGTGGCCCGGTGCTGACGGATCGCGACCAACGTATCAAAGTGCAATTTCACTGGCAGCGTGGCACCCGCTCGGCCAGCCACTGCCCCCATCCTCGCGATACCGACAATGCCCCCGCCGATGCCAGTGTGGGTACGTGGGTGCGCGTGGCCGCGACCCAGGCCGGCGGTAATTGGGGCAGCGCCTGGGTGCCGCGTGTTGGTCAGGAAGTACTGGTGGAATTCCTCGAAGGGCACATCGACCGGCCCGTCGTCATCGGCTCGTTGTACAACGGACGCGGCCAGACCGAAGCGGCACACAACCAAATCGCGGGCGGCCCATCTGGCAGCACCGGCAATGCACCGGCGTGGTTCCCCGGTAACCAGCACGCCGGCGTACTCAGCGGCTGGAAGACCCAAGACCTGTCCTCCAGCGCGAGCGGCAGCGGTGGCTATCGACAGTTGCAGTTCGATGACACCCCAGGGCAGAGCCGCGTGCAGCTTTACACCACCGACCACGACAGCGGCCTGACGTTGGGCCACCTCAAGCAGAACCAAGACAACAAACGCCTGGCGGATCGAGGCTATGGCGTCGAGCTGCACACCCAGGCCCAAGGCGCGTTACGCGCCGGGACCGGGCTCTTGCTGACCACCGAACCGGGCGACCAGCAGATGCAGGCCAAGGGTCTACTAACTGAACTGGAAAAAGCCCAAAGCCAAGTGGACCAACTGGCCGATAACGCTAAGCAGCAGAACGCTGGACTCACCAGCGATAAGAAACCACTCCCCACCAGCGAAGCCCTGCGGAACAGCCAGGAAAGTCTGAAGGCGACACAACAGGGAGCCGCCTCAGGCATGGGCATCGGTGGTGGCGAAGGGCAAGTAGCGGCGTGGAGTAAGCCGCTGCTCGCGCTGTATGGCCACGCTGGCGTACTCAGCCTGAGCCCCGAACATCAGATCTGGGCAGCCGGAACCCAGTGTTTACTCAATGCCGGTGCGGACATCAACCTCACTGCACAAGGCCATACGGCCTTTCTCGCGGCGCAAGGCTTGGTGCTGTTTACCCGTGGCGCAGGGGACGACAGCCGCCCCATCGCGAACACCGGCATCGCCCTGCACGCTGCCACGGGAGCAGTCAGCGTTCAGGCGCAGAGCGACAAAATCAGCGTTGCCGCACAACAGAACATCCGCATGGTCAGTACCCAAGGCAATGCCCACGTACAGGGTAAGCAACATGTGTTGTTGAACGTGCAGGGGGCGGCCATTCGGCTGGCAGGGGGCGATATTGAGATCAATGCGCCGGGGGCGGTGACGTTCAAGGCGCAGCAGCACAAATTGACCGGGCCCCAAAGCGATGTGGGGGTTAAGCCTGTCATGGGTAAAGGCGAACTGAAACTGTGCGACTTTAAAATGGCCGCCGCCAACGTTAGTAACGATGCACTGGTCTCGGTGGAGGGGTGATATGAGCGTTGTTCTGGAGCATCGTCTTATAACGGATTGCCCCTTTGCGCTGGTCAATCCTTTTGATGTTGATCGCGATCTTTGGGTTGACCTGCCTCATCACCCCTTAAGTGCTCCACGGCTGAGCGCTTCGCCTGGTCAGCTACCTGTACTGGTCGACCTGCTTAAGCTGTCATTCACATCGCGTTTGGAATTAGTACAGCGTGCCTGGCATTGGGAGCGCGCGAACGGACAACCATTGTTCTGCGGGTTTATTAAAAGCACTGAACCCGTCGAAAGGATGGTCCGCCACTTGGGACGTCGTTTACTGATAAAAAATACCGCTGGTGAACAACTGTTTTTGCGTTTTTACGATCCTCGGGTCTTTGAGCACTTGCGCTGGATATTCACGCCTGCGCAGTTGGCGTCCTTGATGGGACCGGCTGACGTTTGGTGTTGGCAGGACAGGGCAGGCCAATGGCAGTGCGAGCTACGCCCTGAACTGAAAACTTATTCGTTGATTCTGGAGCCGCAACAACTCTTATCGTTAGGGCGCATAGGCATCCTAAATCGAATCTTGAAAAACCTGCACCGGCGAGAGCCAAGCAACGCTTTGGACATCACATCGGTTCGACAAATCGAATCATGGTTGCGACGTGCGCTTGACGACGGGCTAAGCGAGGCAGCCGACCTGCAACTGTATGTCTTTCAGGCGTTGAAGTTTGGTGCAGACATTCATCGGCACCCAACACTAGCGAATGCTCTACAAACGCTACGTATGGGGCATTGCACCTACGTCGGTGCGTGCTTGAGGGTCAATGACGAAGAACTGCATCATTCAAAGGAGGCCCAATGAGCCAATGTGATCCTTCAAAAGCCTGTGCGGTCTGTGATCAGCAGGGCCTGGCGCTGATGCCATTGCGTTATGCCGTGGCACAACCGGCAAAATTCAATGCGCCCCCCATTCAGACGCCCTTTGGGGGAGATCTGTCTGTACCACTACCCGATGATAGCGCTCACTACACCTTGCGCCACTTACGAGCGGGTTACTTATACGTGTTCAATGAAGTACGCGGCGAGTGGAAAGCCTACGTGGTCACCGCGCACGCCTACCTTGTTGAATATGACATTCACGATAAAACGCCACCCAATCCCGAAGGCGCTAGCCCCTGCTCGCGCATGGCGCAATCGGCTGCTTCGCGCTGTGTGATGATTCCGGACGCCGATCGCGCCGGGGCAGTCTGGTTAGGCTTTAGCGACGTTGCCTGGACGCAAAGGGTGTTGGAGCGCCATCGTCACCAGGCGTTCCGTGAAAAGCACATGCGGCGAATTGATATTGGCGACTGGGCCAGGAGTCAGGGGCAGTCGGTGCAGTCGCATTTGGCGGAGTTGAGCACGGCACGGCAGAGCGTTGCGGAATATCACATGCCTGCCGAGCAAGAGGAAGCATACGCCGACCCTCTCGCTATACCCGGTAGTGCGTTGAAGGGTGTCAACGACTGGCGCTACCAGGCGTTCAGTCACTCGCCACAGGACTTCCACAATTGCCATGACCAACTGGCGTTGTTGTTGGCCAGCGCCCAACGGTCGGGCAAAGCCATGCCTGCGGCGATGGTCGCGTTGATGGACCCAGTAGGGATCACCTTGGAGCTCAATGCATTAGTCCTCGGTCACGTCGAGGGGTTTGAGCGCAAGGACGATCGCGCCTGGAAGAAAGCCACCTCGACGGCGATTCAAGGGCTGCGCCAGATGCTGGAAGAGGATGCGGTGGCCACGGCATTGCAACGCCATCAAAGCCAGCGATACGCGACTGTAGAAGGGATGCCGCTGTACCCGGAGTGGAGCGAGGCCGATCGTGAACGCAACGATTTGATCTTTTCCAGTTTGTCTCCGGCCCAGGAACAAAAAGCCCGAACCGACGCCTGGGAGCGCTACATCGACAACTACCGCGAAGCTGATCGCGTTGCGTTTGAAGAGCAACTCCAGGTAGATCTTGAGCAGTTTATGCAGACCACCGTCACGCCGCTGGTGAAAGCGTTGGCAGGCTGGTACTGGGGTGAGCCATTCCGGCAAAGCATGCTGTGCAACCACGACCCAGAGGAATGGGACAGTGGCTTGTGCTTCACCACCTTGGTGACCGCCAGTTTGACCGGACTGACCGGGCACCCGCTGATCATCGATCAAGTTGTGGAGGACTTGCGCGGGCGTTACAGCGACCCCAACAACCTCACGATGCGGGCGTTGGTGCTGAACAACGATCGGATTGCTGAACGCCTGGACGAAGCCGCCACGCCAGAGTTGGTTCTGGGCAACCCATTTGCGTGGCGCAACGTGCTGAATGCGTTTGGTCATGTGATGGACGAGTACGACAAAGGTTTGGTTAGCGGCGGCCTGGCCAGGGCGGCCGGGTTTGCGCATCAGATCTCTGGGGCGCTAGTGCGCAGCTTGGGCACGCCCTTGAAAACCGGAGCGTCGGGGGCGTTGGACTTGAGTATTCGCTACCGCGTGCTCGGCCTTCTGGGTGCCCTGTCGGGCAAACAGATCCTGGCGTTGTCGACTAAAGCCTCGGAGGCGCAAATGGCACATATCATCAGTGAGAAGGTTGCATTGATGCAGCCGGGGATTGATCGCAGGGCGTTGCAGAACAAGGTCACCAGAGAACTCAGACAGTTGGAAATGCAATCTGGTGTGCGCAAGCCTACAGGCCACAGGAATGCGCGTCAGAAAAAAGTCTTTAGCTGGAACCTGATGTACGACGCTGATGTAGGCAAAGCTTTGAGTATTGACAGTCGCGGCAAACTGAACAGCAACACATCGTTGCTGATGAGCCAGGACGAATTACGCAGGGTGGTCGCACAGCGGCATGCCACCTTGCCGAAGTTGGCGAGTCTGGATGTAGGCGTGGGTGTCGTGGGCGGCATACTGGATGGGTGGAATGCCTATATGGCAGTGCAGTTGGTAGATAAGGAAGGCGTTACGCGTAAGACGGGCATCAACTTGACGGCAGCAGCATTTAGTTTGGCGGGCGCGGGTGTTGAGTTGGCGGGTGTTGTTTTGTCTAAATACCCTGGAGTTCAACTACGTCTAGCAAGCTTTTGGGGAGTTTATGGAGGTGAGCTATCATTTAACTTGGCTCTTGTAAAGTCTATTGCAAAAACCCTGGGAACAATTGGCGGAGTTTTAACTGCGGTGTTTGATGTTATGAGTGCTTTAGAAGTATGGAGAAGTGGTGATGTTCCTGTTTTTATGCTGCGTGCGTCGATAGGAGTCATCGGTGGGATTACCTCGATTGCAATATTCATTAACTTTATGCCCGTAGGTGTGGGTTTTATCGTTTTTTTGACTTTGGCAGGGCTGTCACTGCTTGGAGAGTGGGTTATTAATTTGATTCGCGATGATGAAATGGAAAAATGGCTGAGCCAAACACCGTTTGGTACTAATCTGTCAAATTTATTTGAATCTATGGCGGTGCAGGATGCTGCACTAGTAAAACTAACAGGCATAGAAATGGGGGTGTCCGGTGACTGAAGAGGCACGATTATATGATGGTTGGTTGACGCGCTATAAAGTTAATAGGAAATTGACGGCTTATGAAACTCAAGGATTCCTTGATATTGCGACCCCGATAGATATTTTGCCAGTGGACAGAGGTTTAATTAAGTGTAATGGGGTGTTTTTAGAGTTTGTAGATCGTTATTTTGTTTTGCGTGGATGGGCCGCGCTGGTGGGAGTGCCGATCGCTGGTCTATGTGTGTATTTTACAATTATGTTCGGAGTGCTTATTTATGTTCCGCCGCGTAGTGTGGGTGTTTTGACTTTTGAGCATATATTTTCAGGGTGGTTCGTAACTGCGTTGTTTGGATTGTCATTTTTAGCCATGTGTTATTTTATTTTGGCTAAAGATTTTTTTTGTTATACGCATTATCCGATTCGCTTCAATCGTAAAAATCGCAAGGTTTACGTATTTCGCCACAATGGAGAAGGGGGAGTATTAGATCTGGACTGGGATAAGCTTTATTGGTTTGTTGGCCGCTCGGGAAGAGGCTCAGATATAATATTTGACTTGCGCTGCCATATTTTGGACGCTGAGGGGCTCGTGCGTCACACCTTCGCCGTTGGGTGTATTGCTGCTACACGAACGGGGATACTTCAGCATTGGGAAATGATTCGTCGTTATATGGAAGAATCTCCCGCTGCCTTGCCATTTCCACCGTTAGTGTTGGTGCTTTCAACGGAGCCTACATTGCGAAACTGCATAACTATTCAGGTGGGGGGAACAATTGGGCACTCACCTTCATTAGTGTTGCTGACGGTGCCTTGGGCATTTATTCGTTGGATTTCGCAAATTACATGCCGCCGCCCGTGCTGGCCTGAGGCGGTGGAAGCTGAGTGCAAGATTCCAATAGACGATCCGTATCGTCTACCTGAGCCGGTTTCATGCGGTGAAGTTGTTGGGTTGGATAAAGTGGCGGAGACAGCGTTGTTGGAGTATCGCGAAAAGGCAGCCGCTGCAGCCTTGGCATATGAGGCTGCTCATTCGGTTCAAGGTATGCAAACGAAGCGTTGAGCGTCGACCATCGCGGCAAGCTCATCAGCAACACACCGTTGCTGATGAGCCAGAACGAATTACGCGGGGTAGTCGCGCAGCGGCATGCCGACTTGCCTAAGTGGGTACAAATAGAGGTTGGCGTGGGTATCGTGGGCGGGATACTTAATGGGTGGAGTGCGTATATGGCAGTGCAGTTGGTAGGTAAGGAAGACGATGGAGAGCTAACATGAGAGGCAAACATTCGGAACCTTTTGATGGATGGTTAACCAAGTACAAGATTGATCGCTTGCTTAGTGATTATGAGGTTCAGGCGCGATTGGATCCTAAGGTCTCTGTTTCTCTCCCGCCAATCGACAATGGGATGTTGAAAGTTAATAGTGTATTTTTAGAATATATGGATCGTCACTTTTTTTTTTCGTGGCTATGCTGCATTAGGAGGGCTTATAATCACGGTGTTTAATATGTGGGCTGGAGTGATGTTGTTAATTGCATCAGGTGAACCCATGCACGATGGGGTGTTACCCACGACGATGGAGGCGTTATTTATGCAGATGTTTTCATTGCCATTTTTTGCATTATTTCTTTGGATTTTTAAAGGTGCCGTGCTGCGAGATTTTTTTTGTTATACTCACTACCCTATTCGATTTAATCGAGTTAATCGCAAGGTTTATGTTTTTCAACGTAATTCCTCTGATGGTGTTTTTTCTCTGGGGTGGGATGAGTTTTATTGGTTTGTAGGTCGATCTAAGTTTGGGTATGGCTTTATTTATGATTTGCGTTGCCATTACTTGGATTCTGATGGTGTTATCCGTTTTACTTGTGCGGTAGGAAATTTTTTCGACACAAGAGCGCAGGTGCTACAGCATTGGGAAATGATTCGTCGTTATATGGAAGAGTCACCCGGGGATTTGCCATTTCCTCCACTGGCATTGGTGGTTTCGGCGGAGCCTACATTGCGAAACTGCATAACGATCCAAGTAGGAGGTTTAAGTACGTATTCACCTAAGTTTTTGCTAATGACTGTGCCTTGGGCATTCTTACGCTGGATTTCACAAATGACATGCCGCCGTCCGCGCTGGCCTGATGAGGTGGAGGCGCAGTGCCAGATTTCAATAGACGATCCGTATCGTCTACCTGAGCCGGCTTCATCCGGTGAGGTCGTAGGCCTGGATGAAGTTGCGGTAGCCGCGCTTTTTGAATATCGCGAAAAGGCAGAAGCCGCAGCCTTGGCTTATGAGGCTGCCGCTTCAGTGCAAATTCCGAGTCATTAATACAAACATACAAACGAAGCGTTGAGCGTCGACCATCGCGGCAAGTTCATCAGCAACACACCGTTGCTGATGAGCCAGGACGAATTACGCGGGGTAGTCGCGCAGCGGCATGCCAACTCGCACAAATAGAGGTTGGTGTGGGTGTCGTGGGCGGGATACTGAATGGGTGGAGTGCGTATATGGCAGTGCAGTTGGTAGAACTGCTTGGAACTAATCTGTCGAGTTTATTTGAATCTATGGCGGTGCAGGATGCTGCACTAGTAAAACTGACAGGCATAGAAATGGGGGGATTGCCAAGCGACGGTTAACAAGGCCAGAAAAATAGTACTCTTCAGAATTGAACATGGAAAAATACGTTATGGAAAGTGCACCCCTATTCCTTATGTTCCTGGTTGTATTTCACCCGGTTTATAGTGTTGTATAAAGTAGAGGTGGGAGTGGGTCGAGTAAGTGGTTCACTATTGGGTAAGTCCATGTATGTCACGGCTTTTAGCGGCGGCATGTTCAAACTGTGTGGCAACGGCATGAAGCAGCGGCTACGTCAGCTACCTGATGTGGCCCAGGCCAATACCTACTCAATAGTTAGGGGGGATGTACGAATGCTCGCGTGTAACTGGCATCAATTTGATCAAAAACAGAGCGTCGCTTGTTTTAAGCGATGCTCTGTTTGTATTTGATGGTGGCGTTGGTTTAAAGAATGCGCCCGCCGCCCAATGAGTCTATGCAGCATGCGTACTTGTCGTCTGTGAGGGTAGTGTTGATAACCTCTTTCAGTTTCTTGGGTGGGGCGTCATTTGCATGGGCTTGGGCTATTGCAGTTGAGGCCCAGAGAGTGAGTGCTACAATAATGGCTTTGTTATTGGATTTATTCATGAGTGCGAGTCCTTATGGGTTTTTCGCATTGGGTGGTATTTATTGATGGAGCTGAATTAGGTTATCTGTTTTTTTAATGCGTTGGGTGTTTGAATGGCAGCGTGGAAAGAAGGATGAGGCGTAGATTGATGTAGGAGTTTATTCTTTGATTTAGCATGACACTTTTGGGGGTGTTTGAATGTTTGTTGTTCTTTATAGCGGCAGTGGTGTGTTATCAGCCTTAAAGCGAAAGGTATCATGTCGGACGCAGTCTCGCTAAACCCGGCCACGGCTACGGGTTTTCCGTAGCTGCTGCCGAACTGCATCTGTGGGCGTTGAGGGTTGGTTATGCCTTAGCTGCTCGTCGACAGTGCTTGCGAGCGTTGATAGGCCGCCTGGGTGGCGGCTTCGATCAAGCGCCGAAGTCTCTGGTCCTGTTCGAAGACGGCAATGGCTGCTGCAGTTGTGCCGTTAGGTGAGGTGACGGCGAGGCGCAGATCGACCATGTTTGCGTCAGCCTGGGTCTGCTGGCGAGCGGCACCCAGTGCGGTCTGGCTGGCCAGATGTTGCGCCAGTGCAGGGTCCAGGCCAAGCAGCACGCCGGCCTGGGCCAGGGCCTCGCTGAACAGGTGGTAGTAGGCCGGGCCGCTGCCCGAAATCGCAGTGACGGCATCGAGCAGGCTTTCCTGCTCAAGCCAGTAGCTGCGGCCTACGCTGTCGAATAGCTGGCTGACCAGGGCACGGTGTGTGTCATCGAGCCTCGCGTCTGCGTAAAGCCCCGTGCAGCCAGCATTGACCAGCACCGGGGTGTTGGGCATGGCCCGGATTACCGGGCAGCGCCGGCCAAGTGCATGGTCCAGTGCCTCGCAGGTGATGCCGGCCGCCACCGAAATGACCACCGCACCCTTGCAGACTGCATCGGGCAGGGACGCCGCGGCACTGCAGACCTTGTCGGGTTTGACCGCGATCACTATCAGGTCGAAGGACTGTTCTGCCACCGCGTGCAGGTCTGCATACAGGGTTGCTCGAAGACCGGGCGGTTGATGTGGGTCGATGGCGCTGAGGGACGTCACCAGGCCACTTGCCTGCCAGGCTTCTCCGATGGCGCTACCCATGCGCCCGTAGCCAATAAAAAGCACGTTCATGTTGTTTCTCCCGTTAAGCCTTGGGGCGTGTGTGAGGCTCTGTTCGAAATGTATCTGCGCTCGGCGATGCCGCGTTGAACACAGGCTCGGAATGCTTATTAAGACCACGTAAGGTCATGCGCGGCCAGGTTGTTGCAAACCTGTTTTGCCTCGCCTGACCGTCGCTCTAACACAGGTCGTACAGCCCTTGGAAAGATGCATTGTGCTTACGAGTTCAGGAAACCTGAGCGCCTGCAATCGCTCACCGAGTGAGTGCCTGACATCCTTAAGGTGAGGTCCATTTCTTCTTTCAGCATCTGCATGATGGCGTTTGCACCTGCCTGGTCAGCGGCTGCCAACCCCCATAAAGGCAAGCGCCCGACCATGACCGCATCCGCGCCCAGCGCGAGATATTTCAGGATGTCGCTGCCGCGCGTCACGCCGCTGTCGGCAATGATCTGCATATCGCCGCGCACCTGTTGTGCGATGGCCGCGAGTACGTCTATGGGGGCCGGAGCACTGTCGAGGTTGCGCCCGCCATGTGCAGACACGACGATAGCGTCTGCGCCTTCATCCCGGGCGATCAGCGCGTCGGCGGTGCTTAGCACGCCCTTGATGATGATTCGCCCATGCCACCATTGGCGTATTTGCCGGATATCTTTCCAGCTCAGGCAATTGTCCAGTTTCACCGCATCGTGGACCGTTTGTTGGGTGACAGTGCTTCGAAACGCTTCGGGGTAGTGCCCATAGGAAGGCATACCGGATGACAGCGTATGCCGCAGCCAGACCGACACCAGCCATGAGGGATGGCGCAGTACATCCAGCGTCAGCCCGAGTGTCGGTTTCAACGGGATGGAAAAGCCGTTTCTGACGTTGTATTCGCGCTTTGGACTGGCGGGCGTGTCGGCGGTAATGACCAGGCACTCCACCTGTGCTGCCTGGGCGCGATCCAGCAATTGGCGGGTGAGGTTGCGGTCCTTCCAGGCGTAGAGCTGAAACCACAACAGGGCATCGGGTACGTGTTGCCTGATTTCCTCAATCGTAGTGACCGATTGGGTCGACACACAAAAAGGGATGCCCGCATCCCGAGCAGTTTTCGCCAGTTTGATTTCACCCTGATAGGCCACCATTCCGGCCAGCGCCGTGGGTGCAATGATCACCGGCATATTGAGTGCTTGACCCAATAAACGGGTGCTGAGATCAGGGCAATCGACGCCAGTCAGTATTGAGGGCGTCAGGGTGATGCGATCCAGACTTGAGCGGATGCGCGAAAGCGCCCGTTCATCCTCGCAGCCTCGATCGATATATTGAAATAACGCGTTTGGCAAATAGCGCCTGGCGCGGGCCCTGTAATCAAAGAAGTTCAATAGAGATGACATAAGCCCTCATTTCGGCATCAAGGTCAATGCAACACGGACGGTTAAGTCCTTGTTGCATGTTTAAACCCTGGCAAGAGGTAGGTGGTGATAACTATTATTTTATTTAAGAAAAGAACTTCTTGGCAGAGATTGAAGTGGCTGCCACTTGTACATGGTGCGTGAGTTCTTCTTCGACGCGTTCTTTTGTCCAGCGCGTAGTCGGCACCGCAATGGTGATCGCTGCCACAGCATGTCCATGTTCATCCAGAATGGCCGAGGCCACGGCGATGTCGCCCAGAACGGTTTCATTGGCAATAATGGAATAGCCTGTTTCTGCGGCGCGCTGTAGGCGCTCACGCAATAAACCTTTATCCGTAACGGTATAAGGCGTCATTGCCCGACAGTGGGTGGCCTCAATGGCGGCTTCTTGTTCTTCGGCGCTGCAATGGGACAGGATGGCGGTGCCCGAGGCTGTGAATACGGCGGGCAAGCGGCTGCCGACCATAATGTCGACATTGATCAAGTGCCGGCCAGGATAACGGCCAACGTAGACGACTTCGTGCCCGTCGAGTTCTTGCAAGTTGGTGGTTTCGCCGAGGTTGCTGCTCAGGTCGACCAAGTAAGGGGCGGCTTTGTGCAGTAACTCATGGGCGCATAGAAAGTTATAGGAAAACTGCAGCACCTTGGATGTCAGTGCGTAATCTCGCGTGTTATGTACACGGCGAAGATAACCCAATGCTTCCAATGTAAATACCAGGCGTTGAGCGGCACTTCGGTCCAGCCCGGACAGTTTTGCAATTTCAGAAAGTGGCATCTGTCGTTTGGGGTTGTCAAACGCATGAAGTATTTGGAAGGTCTTTTCAGTTGACCCGACATACAATGACGAGTTGCGAGGATCCCCGGCCTCTTTTATATCAGTTTTTTTTGTGGCTTTTGCAGGGCGAGAGATCGGCATTATCTGAAAGGTCCATAAAATGTTATGTAGTTATAGTGTGGCATTCGCCCGTGCCCTTGCATAGCGTCGGGGCACGGGAGAAACACCGCTTATGTTAACGGTTGGCCGGCACCTGCTCGTACATATCCAGAAGTTTGCTGTATTCGGCTCTCAGCGCATTTCGCAGTTCTTCTTTGGGTTGTCGCAGGGGGGCCAGAAGGGCAGGCGCATTGACGCCGATCAAGTCCATCACCGACTTCATCGGTCCTGGGTTGGTCTCAGAGAACGCCAGGCTCATCAGCGGGATCAATTGCCGGTGCAACGCCAATGCCTCACTGGTTTTGCCGGCGGTGGCCAGGTCGAACACCTTTCGCCAGGTTTTGGGCAGCAGGTTGGCGGTCACCACAATGCCTCCTGTGGCACCTGCCGCGACCTGTAGCGGAAAGAGCGTGTCTTCGCCGCTGAGTACGGCGAACGAGCTGTCCACGCCAGCCATGACCCTCAGGTAGTGATACATGTCGGTATTGCAGGCTTTCATGCCGATGATGCGTTCGTGCCTGGACAGTTCGTGAAGTACCTCGGGATCAATCGAGATTCGCGTGCGATATGGGATCTCGTAAATGAGGATTGGCAACGGTGACTCGTCGGCGTAGCGCAGGAAATAATCGCGGATGCCCATCTGGGTCGGGTTGGTGTAGTAGGGCGTGATCACCAGCAGGCCGTCGGCCCCCGCTTTGGCAAAGTCTTCGGCAGCGGTCATCGCATCGTGGTAACCGGTGTCCAGCACCCCGGAAATCACGGGCATGCGCTGATCGGCAAGCTTGGCGCACAGCTCAACGAAACGCACCCGTTCATGCCTGGACAAGGCTCCGTACTCGCCGGTGCCGCCCAGTGGCACAACGCCGTCTACGCCTTGCCCAGTCAACCAGGTGAACAGCGCCTGGGTCGCGTTGACGTCAATCGTGTCATCGCTCTGCACCGGGGTGGTTATTGCCGGGAAAATGCCTTTGAGGTGTTCAGAATTAAGCATGGGTACTTCTCCTAGAAATGAGTTACGGGATCAGCGCGCCAAGCTGCGCTGACGCAGGCGATCGGCACCGAAAATCAGCAGTGTGATAAACACCAGCAAGCAGGTGGATACGGCGGCAATGACCGGTGAAACCTGCAAGGTCACCTCGTCCCAGAACTGTTTGGGCAAGGTCGCGTTGAGGCCACCCGAAGAGAACAGGGCAATCGTCAGCTCATCGAAGGACGTGGCGAAGGCAAACAGGAAGGCGGAAAACATGCCGGCACCCAGCAGAGGAAAGGTCACGTGCTTGAGTGTTCGGATCGGGCTGGCCCCCAGGCTTTGCGCGGCCAGATCCAGGCGCACGTCGTAGTTGCGCAGCACCGCGACCATGGTCATGACCACATACGGCACGCACACCACGGTATGCCCGATGATCAGGCCGATCGAGGTGCCCACCAGTTTCAACTCGGCAAACATGTAGAACAGGCCGAGCGCAATGATCACTCGGGGCGCAATGATCGGTGACAGCAGGAAGGCAAGCAGCGCTGCTTTACCGCGAATTCGTCCCCTTGCCAGCAGAAACGCAGCGGGCACGCCAATCAGCATCGACAAGATACCGGCACCGGTTGCGACCGTTAGCGAGCGGGCCAGCGCTTGCGTCCACACCGGGGTGTCGAGCATTTGTTGGTACCACTGCAGCGTCATGCCGGACGGTGGCCATTGCAAGCCAGCACTGCTGAAGGAAATCGGGATCATCAGCAGGGCGGGCAGGCTGATCATGATCAGTACCGTCCAGACAAAAAACCTGAGGGCCAGCGGCGAACCCTCAGCCCGCTTGCGTTGTGGCTTGAAGGTAAAACGCTCGATAAGCCAGTCGCTGACGGCACCCATGGCCGCCAGCACGGCACTGCCCGCACGCCGCGCGCGCGTGTCGCGACGAGCCTGGGAGGCCGGATCTTCGCCGGTCAGTGTGGTGAAGCCGAACACCCGGTCATAAATGATGAAGACGA
>NZ_JASLGE010000008.1 GCF_030150285.1 Pseudomonas sp.
AACGATTCCGCGACCTTTCGATACGCCAGCGAGGACGGGAAAGTCTGCGAATTCAGGATGGCTCACGAGCCGGAGTTCAGCTGGTTCGGTATCAAGCCGAAGATCGCCAAGAGCGCCACCGCAAAATCCGTCGGCACGGCGTTTGCGCAGTGCGATGCGAGGGTCACCGCAGGTACCGAGTCGCTGAGCAGCTACAGCGTCAGGTTCTCGATGAAGTGATGTGAGCGTCGTGCAGGGCGCATGACGTCAAAACTGAAAGCCCCGCTGCGTGGGCGGGGCCTTCAGTGATCTCACTGATTCAGGGCAAGCCCTGAATCAAGCGAAGCTTGCCGCCGGGCTGCTGGAAACCAGGTCCAGGCTTTCGTCGCTCTGGGCACTGACGCGCTGATACAGCTGCGCATCGGTTTCCAGGGCTTTTTCGCGAGCCGGGAAGATTTCGTTGAGCTTGGCGGCCCATTCGGTTCTGGCTTTGTCGGGGAAGCAGCGTTCGATCAGGTCGAGCATGATCGAGACGGTTACCGACGCGCCTGGCGAAGCACCCAGCAGCGCTGCAAGGGAACCGTCCTTGGCCGAGACCAGTTCGGTACCGAATTGCAGAACGCCGCCTTTCTTCGGGTCCTTCTTGATGATCTGCACCCGCTGACCGGCCACTTCCAGGCGCCAGTCTTCGGCTTTCGCTTCAGGGTAGAAGCGACGCAGGGCATCCAGGCGCTGTTCCATCGACTGCCGCACTTCGCTGATCAGGTACTTGGTCAGGTCCATGTTGTCGCGGGCGACGGCCAGCATCGGGGCGATGTTGGCGGCGCGGATCGACAGCGGCAGGTCCATGAGCGAACCGTGCTTGAGGAATTTGGTGGTGAAACCGGCGTAAGGGCCGAACAGCAGGGAGGTCTTGCCATCGACGACGCGGGTGTCCAGGTGCGGCACCGACATCGGTGGCGAACCCACCGCAGCCTGGCTGTAAACCTTGGCCTGGTGACGCTTGACCACTTCCGGGTTGTCGCAACGCAGCCACTGGCCGCTCACCGGGAAGCCGCCGAAACCCTTGCCTTCTTCGATGCCGGACATCTGCAGCAACGGCAATGCCGCACCGCCTGCGCCCAGGAATACGAACTTGGCGTCGATTTCGCGGGTGCCGCCGCTGTTGACGTCCTTGATGGTCACACTCCAGCCGTCGCCTTTACGGGCAAGGCCGGTGACGCGTTTGCAGTACTTGACCTGCGCGTCGGGTGCACTGGCCAGGTGCTTGAGCAGCTGGTTGGTCAGGTTGCCGAAGTTGACGTCGGTACCGTGCATGACGCGGGTGGCGGCGATTTTCTGGTCGGCAGGGCGACCCGGCATCATCAGCGGCATCCACTCGGCCAGCTTGGCCTTGTCTTCGGTGTATTCCATGGTGGAAAACGCGTGATGCGTGTGCAGCGCCTCGTAGCGTTTCTTCAGGAAATCCACGCCTTTCTCGCCTTCCACGTAGCTCAGGTGCGGAACCGGCGTGATGAACGAGCGCGAAGAGCCGAAGGTGCCTTTGCGAGCCAGGTAGGCCCAGAACTGCTTGGACACTTCGAACTGCGTGTTGATGTGAATTGCTTTCTTGGTGTCGATCGAGCCATCGGCCGCCTGCGGCGTGTAGTTCAGCTCGCACAGGCCTGCGTGGCCGGTACCGGCGTTGTTCCAGGGGTTGGAACTCTCCGCGGCACCTGAATCCATCAGTTCGACCACCTCGATCTTGAGGGCCGGGTCGAGTTCCTTGAGCAGTACCGCGAGGGTGGCACTCATGATGCCGGCCCCGACCAGTACTACATCGACTGCTTCGTTATGCGCCATTAACGCGTCTCCAAAATCTGCAGCACCAAATTGACGGCATGGGTCCCGTGGTCAGTTGCCAAGGGCGGGCGGCGCGTTTTCGCGCAGTGCCTCAAGCCGGTCGGCCGGGAGTTCCATGTCCGATTCTTCGCAATTTTTTGCATCTTCAGCGGACGCTACTGGTAGGGCCTGGTTGATGCTTTTGTAGGAAGCATGAACGCATTTTTCGGCCCGAACAGCCATTCGACTATCGTCAAGACGTCCGGTCATGCAAGCAAATCAGTCGTGAACGGCTTCAGACTCCGGTTGTGGAGACTGCGGTGCAGTCAGTCCTGTGCAAAGGGGCTGGGTCAGACGCTAATGGTGCATTTACAAACGCGTAACTGTTCATTTGCTCGCCACACTCTTGTGAAGTTGTGAAAACCCGTTTTTTTCACGCTCTTTTGGATACGTGAACCTCAAAAAAGAGCTGCCGCAGACGGGGCACCTGACGTGCGCACGGCATGCCAGCCTGAACGTCAGGAAGGCATTGCGGGTAAGCAACGCAGTGGCCGAGCATCATGACAGCTCTGCAGATCGTACGAAGGGGGTGGCGGGTGCAATGAACAGCAAGCTCGCCAGCTTCACAGGATCTGTGTGGGCGGCTCTCTGTGGGCGGTGCGGGGGAGCTAATACATGCGCATTAGCGGTGCTGCGAGGCCCGATCAGGAGACGTCCTTATAATCGGGGGGAGATTGTAGCGAAGAATGACGGGCAATTGATCCTGTTTAATGACTTTTATTGGTGCGGGCGTCAAAGGCCCAGCAGTGGCAGTGCCGCTGAACGTTGCGGGCGCGCCGGGATCCGGGCGCTGGCAGGGAGCACTTGATGCAACCAGTTAAGGCGGATCTCTTCAATTTCTACCCATTGAGCGCCGACGGGCGGTTGTTTGCATTGCTTGAACGCCAGGCAGCGTCCAGTGTTGTCCAGGTGCGCGAAGCAGCGATGGGGGCGGGTAAAGCTGAACAACGACCCAAGTCTGTGCATGGCAGAAACCTCTCATGTAATGAGGCAAACGATGCCCGAGCGGCGTGACACCGTTATGTAAAGGCCATGACAGGGTCGTGACAGTTAGCGGCTGGTTCGCAGGTGCCTGGCCCCGCTATACTGAACGTCGGTTTTACCCAGCCCTGGAGAGATGAGCATGTTGCAACGCCTGTTGTTCGGATTGATTACTGTGACCAGCCTGACGCTGGTCGGCTGCGCCCACAGCCCGCAACAACTCAGCCCGCAACCCAAGCTGACCACGCAACTTGCCCCCGTCGGTCGTGGCCAGCCGGTGGTGGTTCGTGTGGTTGACGGTCGTCCGTCGCCTACCCTGGGCACCCGGGGCGGCATGTACCCTGAGACCAGTGCGATCAGCGTCAGCAGCGCGGACCTGATTCCCAAGCTGCAAGCCCAGGCCGAAGCGGCCGTGCGCTTGCTGGGCTACACGCCAACGTCCGGCGCGATGAATGCCCCTACGCTGACCGTGACCCTGGCTGAGTTGAAGTACCAGTCCCCTAAAGACACCATGTATGTCACCGAAGCCACCATTGGTGCGAGCTTTCGTTCTGATGTGAAAAATGGCGGCCGTACCTACAGCGGCCGCTACGCCGCTTCGCTGGATCAGCGCTTTGGCATGGCGCCCAACCAGGAAACCAACACCAAGTTGGTGAGCGATGTGTTGAGTGATGCCCTGACGCGCGTGTTCAAGGACCCGTCGGTCGGCCGCTTGCTGGGCGAGTAATCGCACTGACAAAGCCCGGGCCCGACGGTGTTGGTCCCGGGCTTTTTGTTGGGCAGCCGTTCAGGCGGCCTCGGCATACAGTTCAAGGCGACTGACGCCGGTGAACAGGTCGAGCTCGGGCAAATCGGCATGAACATGGCCGCTCAGGGCGCAATACACCAGCCAGTGACGGTCCTGAACATTGAATGCAAGGCCTTCGATCAGTGCCTGCTGCTCGTCGCTGGGCGCGATGAGGTAGAGGCGATCCTGGTTTTCTGCGTGCAACATGACAAGCTCCGTGTCGTTATCGAGGGGCCACAGAGTGGCCTCTCTACATGACGATACGGTGACGGCAAAAATTAACGACCGTCCTTTGCAGGGGCGAGCTTGCTCGCGATCTCTTGAATGCCAAAAGGTCGCAAGCAGGGGGATTACAGAGGCAAACCGGCCTTGATGCGGTACTGGTTGCGTACCGGCATCGCGTATTGCTGCACCAGGTAAGGCCGGTGCTCGGTCGGGCAGGTGTCCAGGCGGCGCTGCCATTCCTGTTGGGCTTTGGCCAGTTCGTCGGTGGGGAACACCTCGGCCGCCGCAGGTACTTGCAGTTGCGGGTCGGCATCGTTCCACTGTGCGTAGGCCAGGTAATGCGCGGGGAACAGGCGATAGCCGCTCAAAATATGGCGGTCCATCTCGGCAGCCAACAGTTTGCTGTCCTCGAAGGCTTCGGTGATCGGGGCGGCAAAGTTCACGTGAACACGGCCCTTGTAGCCGGTAATGCCATTGGCAATGCTGGTGTCGTCTTCGCCCGGTGCCTTGCTGTAGGTGCCGGTGGTGGCGCGGATATACAGTTCGCGGGCCTTGGCCTGATCGCACGGGTCGTATTCGTAGCTGATGGACACCGGTGTCAGGTTCAAGGACTGAATCACTTCGCCAAACGGCTCGCTCTTGCGGCTCATATGAAACATTTTCAGGATGGCCGAGTCGGTGCGGTCATCGCCGTCTTTGGCCCGGCCTTCGGCCTGGGCAATCCAGATCGACTGGCCGTCCGTGCGAATTGAATGGTTGATGTAGGACGACAGTAATTGGTACGCCGCCAGTTTCTCACGGCGCCCGGTGATGGAGCGGTGAACGATAAAACTCTTGTTCAGTCGCATCAGGTCGCTGACGAACGGCTTTTGCAGCAGGTTGTCGCCTATGGCGATACGCGGCGTGGGCAGGCCCGCATGGTAAACCGCGTAGTTGACAAAAGCCGGGTCCATCACGATGTCGCGGTGGTTGGCCAAAAACAGGTAGGCGGTGCCTGACTTGAGCCGCTCGACACCCGTGTAGGTGACGCCGTCTGTGGCGTGTTCGATGGTGCGGTCGACATACACTTCAACCTTGTCCTGCAAGGTTGCCACCGACGTGACGCTTGCGAACTCTTTGCGCAGTCGATGCGCTATAAGGGGTTTGAGCAGCCAACTGAAAGCGCCAGCCAGGCGCGGGAAGCGAAAGTGGGTCAGGATATCCAGAAACGCCTTGTCGCTGAGCAACCGGGCCAGCACGGCTGGGACTTCGGTGTCGTCGTAAGGTCGGATGCTATCGAATTCGCCCATCATGCTCTCTTGTTGGAAACGGCTAGGGTAAGTAAACAACGCAGGCCAAAAATAATAGCCCTGCAAATAGACGGCAATTATACGCACAAGTCACTCTGGAGGCCGCGATGCTTGAGACTGAACCCTATGATTGCCCTTATTGCGGCGAAACGAGCGAGGCGGTGCTCGACTTGTCCGGGGGCGACCAGACCTACATTGAAGATTGCCCGGTGTGCTGTCGGCCGATTGTCTTCACGCTGCAGACGGATGGCCATGAGTGGATGCTCGATGTGCACAGCGAAAACGAGTAGCGGGTGAGGCCATGCGACGTATTTACGAACCGGAAAACCTGATGGAAGCCGAGCTATTGCTGGGCATGCTCGCCAGTGAAGGCATTGAAGCGAGTTTGTTGGGCCGCGACCTGGTGGGCGGCACGGGTGAGTTGCCGGCGCTGGGTTTGTTGGGGTTGGCGGTGCCGGATGATCAAGCGCGCTGCGCACGGGCGTTGATCGATGAGTACAATGCCGCGTCACCGGTGCTGGGCGATGAGCCCGAGAGTTACCCGGATGTGCTGGACTGCTGAGGCGGGCGACCGTTTTTTTCACTGCATTTATATAGAAGAGTTGTGCAGCCCCATGTGTGGACGTTTTGCCCTGTTTCGCTGGAACCCTGCTTTTGCAGCCTTGCCCGGTTTTCCGGCAGACCAACAGGCCCAGTGGAATATTTCACCCAATGACTCGGTCCTGATTCTGCGCGCCGGCGAACAGCCGGGTCAGCGTGAGCTGGCGCGCGCGCGTTGGGGGCTGACGCCGGCGTGGTTGACCGACCTGTCGAAAACCCCCGCCCATGCCCGGGCTGAAACTTTGGCCGAGCAACCGATGTTTCGCGATGCCTTCCGCCAACGCCGCTGCCTGATCCCGGCCAACGGTTTTTATGAATGGCGCGGCACCACCCGCAAGCGGCCGTACTGGCTAACCCCGGGCGAGGGCTCGTCACTGTTTTTTGCCGGCATCTGGGAAGCCTATCCCGTGCAAGGGCATGTGTGGCTGAGCACCGCCGTGGTCACTCAGGCGGCTGCCAGTCAGCGGCGTCCTATAATTCTTGATGAGGCCGGTCAGCAGGCGTGGCTGGACCCCGAGACGCCGCTGCATGTGTTGCAGGGCTTGCTGGCCAGCCAGCCATTGCCGCTGCGTGAAAGGCCGCTGGCCAATCTGGTGAACGATCCGAAGCTCAATGCACCTGAGTGCATGACGCCGGGTTAATGGGCGGTCTGCTACGATGCGCGCCACCTTATGGAGACTGTTGATGGGTAAATTAGCGAGAGTGTGTGCGGTAGGCGCGGGTCTGTTGCTCGCAGGGTGCCAGGCGGTGAACACCACCAGTGGCGGCGCGGTCGGTGTTGAGCGCAAGCAATACATGTTCAGCATGCTGTCGAGCCAGCAAGTGGACCAGATGTACGCGCAGTCGTATCAGCAGACCGTGAGCGAAGCGAACACCAAGGGTGCACTGGACAAAACCAGCGCCAATGCCAAGCGCCTGCAGGTCATTGCCAATCGTTTGATCGCTCAGGCCCCCGCGTTTCGTCCCGATGCCGCGCAATGGAACTGGGAAGTCAACTTGATCAAGAGTGACGAACTCAATGCCAATTGCGGCCCCGGCGGCAAGATCATCTTTTACAGCGGCATCATTGATAAGCTCAAATTGACCGACGACGAGATTGCAGCGGTTATGGGCCATGAAATTGCCCATGCCTTGCGCGAGCATGGCCGTGAGTCGATGTCCAAAGCCTATGGCATTGAAATCGCCAAACAGGGTGCCGGTGCGTTACTTGGCCTTGGCCAGGACAGCATGGCGCTGGCCGATACCGTGGTGAATTACAGCCTGACCCTGCCCAACAGCCGCGGCAATGAAAACGAAGCCGACCTGATTGGCCTGGAACTGGCTGCCCGTGCGGGCTACAACCCGAATGCCGCGATCACCCTGTGGCAGAAAATGGGTCAAGCCTCGCAAAACTCACCCCCGGAATTCATGAGCACTCACCCGGCCTCCAGCAGCCGTATTACGGCACTTGAAGCGGCTATCCCGAAGGTGTTGCCGCTGTATCAGCAGGCTCCTAAAACCTGAAACCGTGGGGCGGCGCGAGCGTTTGAGTGAGCAAAAGCTCGCGCCGGCCCACGCCGTTCTACACCCAGCCGCTGATTTGCATGGCCTTGTACACCGCCACGATTGCCAGCACGAAGAACGCCGTGGCGGCCAGTCGACGGATCAAGGTCAGGGGCAGTTTTTCCGCGGCAAAATTACCGGCAATCACCACCGGTACGTTGGCAATCAGCATGCCCACGGTGGTGCCGATAATCACCAGCCACAGGTCCGGGTATTGCGCGGCCAGCATCACGGTCGCGACTTGGGTCTTGTCGCCAATTTCTGCGATGAAAAACGTGATCAGGGTGGTGACGAAAGGGCCGTACTTACGCGCCGTGCTGGCCTCGTCGTCGTCCATTTTGTCGGGGACCAGGGTCCACAGCGCCGTGGCGGCGAAGCTGGCGGCGAGAATCCAGTGCAGCACCGCATCTGAAAAGAAACTGCCGAACCAGGCCCCGACAGCGCCCGCGGCCGCATGGTTGGCCAGTGTGGCGACCACGATGCCGGCGATAATGGGCCAGGGTTTGCGAAAGCGTGCAGCGAGAATGAGTGCGAGCAGTTGCGTCTTGTCGCCGATTTCGGCCAAGGCAACGATTGCGGTAGGAACGAGGAAAGAATCGAGCATCATCAGGTGGTTTCCAGGGGCGGGTCGACACGGCTATGACACGTACAGCCTTCCCGCCCCGGGTAAGGTGTGCGTGTCATAGGTCTTGTCAAACCCTGGTCCATCTGTGTGGACACCTGGGTCGCATGCACCATGGCCTGTTGACCAAGTATGTTGACGCATGCCGGGCGAGCGTGGTGCTCGCGGGAGACTACTCCCCTAGGACGGAGCGGATTCTGCCTAGGCAAATCCGATCCGGCAAGCCCTAATGTTCAAATTGTTTTAACGACGTTTGGCGCTGTAGATCCGGAAACCCTGGCCCTGAGCCTTCACCGTGCAGTGGCCAAATTGCGCTTCGATCAAGGGTTGATAACGCAGGAAGCTATTGGCCACAAGGCGAAGTTCGCCACCTGTTTTCAGATGTTTGATCGCTTTTTTCAGCAAGTTTTCGGTAGCGTGATAATCCGTATGCACGCCCACATGGAACGGCGGGTTGCTCAAAATCGAGTTCAAGCCCATCGGTGCCGCATCAATGCCATCACCGGTAATCACTTCCGCTTCCAGGCCGTTGGCATCCAGGGTCAAACGACTGCTGGCGGTGGCGAACGCATCGACATCGAGCAAGGTGACGGTGTTATGCGGATAGCGACGCTTGACTGCCGCCCCCAAAACCCCTGCACCGCAGCCGAAATCCAGCACGTGGCCGCTGGGCAGTTTATCGAGGTGCTCCAGCAGCAGGGCACTGCCGCGATCCAGCCGGCCGTGGCTGAACACGCCCGGCAAGGTCACGACTTTCAGCGGACCTTCGGCCAGCGGCAGCTCGTAATGCTGGGCGAGGTCGGCCAATACCGGGGCCTGCGGGGCGTTTTCGATCGTCACTTGCCACAGTTGGCAATGCCGCGCGCTGTCGAGCTTGCGTGGCTTGCCCAAGGGCAGCAGCTGTTTGGAGGCCCCTTCAATGCCGCCCTTTTTTTCGCCGACCAGAAACACGTCGGCACCCGGCAGGCGCGCCGCTACGGCATTGAGCACGTAGTCGGCCAGCTCTTTGGACTTGGGCAAAAACACCACGGCGGTATCGAACGCGCGCTCAGGCACATCAACCCCGAAATGCACACGCCCTTCGAAGCGTGCGTCGAGTGCAGCCTGGTCGCCGGCATGCCAGCACCAGCCGTGAGCGTTAGGCAACTGGCCGAGTAAATCATCGGCCGGCAAACCGACTAACAGCAGCGAGCCTTGAAAGTATTCAGGCTGACGAAGCAGTACTTCACTGCGCGGATCCATATTCTGCTCCTCAAAAAAGGGGCGCAGTCTATCAACTGACAACCCGTAGCGCTGTACCGTTGAAGAAGGCTTCGGCGTTTTCACCGAGTTGATTGACGATGCGCTGCCGCGCTTCGCGGCTGCCCCACGCACTGTGCGGCGTGATGATCAGGCGCGGAATATCGGCGGCCAGCAACGGGTTGCCATCGCGGGGCGGTTCTACGCTCAGCACGTCGGTCGCGGCCCCGCCCAAATGGCCGCTGCGCAACGCGTCGGCCAGCGCCTGTTCGTCGATGATGCCGCCACGGGCCGTGTTCACCACAAACGCGCCCGGCTTGAGCAGGGCCAATTCGCGGGCACCGATCAGGTTGCGCGTGTGTTCGTTGAGGGGGCAGTGGAAGGTCAGCGCATCGACCTGCGGCAACAATTCGTCCAGCGCCAGGCGGTCGGCGCGGGGCGGGCGACCGGGGATTTGACCGATCAGCACGCGCATGCCGAAGGCTTCAGCCAGCCTGGCCACGGCACTGCCGAGTTCACCATGGCCAAACAGGCCCAAGGTTTTGCCTTCCAGTTCGATGATTGGATAGTCCAGCAGGCAGAACTGTTTGGCTTGCTGCCATTGGCCTTCGGTTACGGCTTTTTGGTAGTCGAGCAGGCGCGTGGCCAGGGCCAGCAGCAGGCTCAAGGTGTGCTGTGCCACCGAGGGGGTGCCGTAGCCCTGGCAGTTGGCGACGGTAATGCCCTGCGCGCGGGCGGCCTCAATGTCGACGTTGTTGGTGCCGGTGGCCGCCACCAGAATCAGCTTCAGCTCGGGGCACGCGGCGAGGGTTTCGGCGTTGAGCAGGACCTTGTTACTGATGACCACGCTGGCACCTTGCATGCGCTCGACCACGTTGGCGGGTGTGGTGTCCGTGCACACGTGCAGTTCGCTAAAACGGCGACGCAGAGGCGCAAGGTCAAGGTCGCCCAAGTCCAGGGAAGAGGAGTCCAGAAACACGGCGCGGTGAGCATTAATCATCAACTGTACCTTTTGTGCTGTTGGGTGAAAGCGTAATGTGGCGAGCCTAACAGAAGAAACAATTTGTAATGGAGCCCTGCATGTATTGGACAGAATTTTTAACCGTTGCCCTGATTCATCTGTTGGCTGTGGCCAGCCCTGGGCCGGATTTTGCCATTGTGGTGCGTGAAAGCGTGACCCACGGTCGTCGTGCAGGCATGTTTACGGCTTTTGGGGTGGGCACGGCGATTTTCCTTCACGTCGGCTATTCGTTATTGGGGATCGGCATCATCGTGTCGCAGTCGATTGTGCTGTTCAACGCGCTGAAATGGCTGGCGGCCGCGTACCTGTTGTACATCGGCATCAAGGCCTTGCGTGCCCGGCCCGTTGACCCGGCGGCGGCGGCGGCTCATTTGGTCGTGGGTGAGCGCACCGCGCGTGGGGCGTTCACGTCGGGGTTTGTGACCAATGGCCTGAACCCCAAGGCGACCTTGTTCTTTCTGTCGCTGTTTACTGTGGTGATCAACCCGCATACGCCGCTGTCGATCCAGGCCGGTTATGGCGTGTACCTCGCCGTGGCCACTGGCGCGTGGTTCTGCATGGTGGCCATGTTGTTTAGTCATCAGCGTGTGCGCACCGGTTTCGCCCGCATGGGCCATTGGTTCGACCGCACCATGGGCGCGGTGCTGGTTGCGCTGGGCATCAAGCTCGCGTTTACCGAAATGCACTGATGGTCGCTTGCGCGCCCGTCACGCTGGTGTGATGTGCGCGCAACCTTGTGAAAAACTGGATTTCCTTCATTCTTGCGGGCTTATCGCAGTGTGCCCACGGAGATGTATCGATGTCCTCAGCCTTCCTGCCCTGGCGGCCTGCCACGCTGGCACTGGCCGTTAGCCTTGCCTCGACGTTGGCAGGGCCTGCTTGGGGCCTGAGCTTTAACCTCGGCAATGTGGAAGGCCAGCTCGACTCCGAACTCTCGGTGGGGGCCAGTTGGTCCACGGCCAAGGCCGATAAGCGCTTGATCGGTGCCAACAATGGCGGCACCGGGCACTCCGAACTGTCGGATGACGGGCGTCTGAACTTCAGGCGCGGCGAGACCTTTTCGAAGATTTTCACCGGCACTCATGGCCTGGAACTGAAGTACGGCGACAGCGGTGCGTATGTGCGCGGTACGTATTGGTACGACTTTGAACTGCAAGACGACAGCCGCCCTTTCAAGCCCATCAGTGACCGTGGCCGCCGTGCGTCGGCCCAGTCGTCCGGCGCGCAATGGCTGGACGCGTTCGTTTACCACAACTATGCGATTGCCGATCAGCCTGGCCTGGTGCGTTTGGGCAAGCAAGTGGTGAATTGGGGGGAGGGCACGTTTATCGGCGGGGGTATCAATGTAATCAACCCCACTGATCTGTCGGCCCTGCGCAGCCCGGGCGCGGAGTTCAAAGATGGGCGGGTGCCGGTCAACCTGTTTTATCTTTCGCAAAACCTGACGGATAACCTGTCTGCCGAAGCCTTTTACCAACTCGATTGGGAGCCGTCCGAGGCCGATAACTGCGGGACGTTCTTCTCGCAGTCCGACGTGATCGCCGACGGCTGCAGCGGCAACTACCGCGTGATGAGCAAACGCTCGGCGCTGGATGTGGCAGACCTGGCGGCGCTGACCCGCATGGGCGTCGACGTGAACGGTGAGGGTGTGCGGGTGCGTCGTGGTGCCAACCGCGATGCGCGCAACAGCGGGCAATTCGGGCTGGCCCTGCACTACCGGTTTGAACCGCTGGACACGGATTTCGGTCTCTACATCATGAATTACCACAGCCGTGACCCGATCCTCAGCGGCCGCGCCGCTTCGCCGTCGGTGTACAACGCGGCTGCCGGCGCGGGTGGGCTGGCATCGATGATGGTTGCAGGCAATGCCAGCTACTACGTCGAATACCCTGAAGACATTCGCCTGTACGGTGTGAGTTTCGCCACCACGCTGGCCACAGGCTCGGCCTGGAAAGGTGAACTGAGCTATCGCCCGAATGCGCCGGTGCAGCTCAACAACAACGACTTGCTGTACGCCAACGTCACCCTCTTGCCCGGCCTGGCGGCGGCATCGCCACTGAGCGTGACACCGGGTGCCGATTCCCCTGGTTACCGCCGTAAACCCATTACTCAGTTTCAGACGTCCCTGACCCATGTGTTCGACAACGCAATGGGCGCGAACCGGCTGACGCTCACCGGGGAAGTGGGGGTGACCTACGTGGGTGAGCTGGAGGGGCATTCAACGCTACGTTATGGCCGTGATCCGGTGTTTGGCAGCGCGGGCAATGACGGCTTTACCACCGCCACGTCATGGGGCTATCGCGGGCGAGCGGTGTGGGAATTCAACCGCGTGTTACCGGGGGTTAACCTCAAGCCCGTTGTGGCGTGGTCCCATGACGTCAGCGGCTATTCGCCAGGCCCGAATGCCAACTTCGAAGAAGGTCGTAAAGCCATCAGCCTGGGGCTGGACGGTGAGTTTCAAAGCACCTACATCGCCAGCCTGGCGTACACCAACTTCTTCGGTGGCCGTTACAACACACTCAGCGACCGCGATTTCGTGGCGCTGAGTGTGGGGGTGAAGTTTTGACGGCGGGTATCAGGTTGCTACAGCCACAGTAAGCGAGGCCTGTTCACGGCGGATGCTGGCCAGAGGAATGATCACCAGCAGCAGGGTCAGCAGCACGGCAACGGCAATGCCCCAGGCGGCCAGCGTTAACCCGCCCAATGAGATCAGCCCACCCGAAATGGCCGGGCCCGCAGCCAGCCCCAGGCTCAGGAAGCTGCTGGCCGCGGCGACGATGCGGCCTTCACGGTCCATGGCGGCGGCCAGGGCGGTGAGGTAGCTCAGCGCGTAGAAGTAAGTCACGCAAATGGTCATCACACCAATGGTGTAGAGCGTTTTGGAGTGTTCGCCCAGCACATAGCTCAGGCTGGTGCCGCCGGTCAGCAGAATGGCCAGAATCACTGGCGTGCTGAGGCCGTAGCGCTTGCCGATCATCGCCGCCAGCAGCGGGCCGATCAGGCCTACGAATGACTGGAACGACAGCAGCACGCCCACTTCGTCGCCGCTGTAGCCGACCATGGTGCCGATGCGTTCAACGAAGGCCCAGCCCATGGTGTCGCGGGCCTGAAACACAAACATGGCGAGCATCATGCAGATGGCCGGCAAGGTCAGCAGCACATTGCCGCCGTGGCTTTTGTTGAGCTGCGCACTGGCCTGCAGGGCTTGCAGAGGCGCGCGCTGGGGCATGAACGGGATGGCCAGCAGCATGACGGTCATGGTGGCGGCCATCGCGTAATACAGGCCGGGCAAACCATAGGCGGCCATGACTTTGGCGTAGCCCAGCATCACCACAATCATCAGCAGCACAGACAGCACGTTCATGTGCCCGGCAATGCGGTCAGGCTGCTTGGCGCTGGACACGCACGCATTGCCGCAGGCCAGGGCCAGCCCCGCGCCAACACCGGCTACGCAGCGCATGGCGGCCAGCGAGTAAAGGTCGGTCATGCTGGCGCTGATGAGGTTGGCCACAATGGCCAGTACGGTGCCGATCAGCGCCAGTGTGCGACGCGGCGCGCGGCCCATCAGGGGCGCAACCAGCAGCGACGCCAGCATGGTGAAAACGAATTCGGCCGACATCAAAATGCCGGCTTGGGCTTCATTCAAATGAAGGTCGTGAATGATTGCACTGATCAAAAAGGGCAGGGCCCACAGTCCGAGCAAGCCCACGCCGTAGGCGGAACCCGCAGAGCTGAACACCAGACTCCAGCTCTCGGGCAGGAAGTTACGCATTGTTTTTGTTTTCATGGGGTGATCTCTGAGGTGACGGACAGATCAGTGCTAAAAGCGCGCCACGGGGGCGCGCTCAAAGGCTGTTATTGCTGGCTTTCGTCAACGGGCGTGCCGTCGTCGTATTGCGACAGCCAGGTGACCATGGCATCGCGGTAGCGGGTGAAGCCCTTGTAGTCGACCAGTTCCTGATCGAGGTCACGGATAACCCGGTGCATGCGTTTGGCCCATTGCGGGGCAAACTCGGCCAGTTGCTTAAGGCTCACCAGGTAGGTGCGTACCGGGAACAGCACCGCGTTGCTGCGGGGCAGCCGGTGCAGGGGTTGCAGTTCAACGCGCAGGTTGACCAGGTCACCGGCGTTTTCGGCGGTCACGATGGTGCGGTCCGGTGCCCAGTCTGGCAGGGTTTCTGCGGACGTCTCCAGGCGCGGGTTGACGGTAATCGACCAGTTGGTGCGGCGCACAGGGTGGCCCGGTTGCAGGCGCAGAAGGAATTTCAGGGCGCGCTGCAAAATGCCCATTTCGTGCAGCTTGGGCACCGGGCCGTGGAATTCCATAAAGCTCATGCCCAGGTTGAAACGCAGCGAATAGTCCGCCCGTTGCGTGGCCATGCCGGCCCCCATGATCAGGGTTTCATCGCGCTCTTCCAGCAGAATGAATTCGCCTTGGGCCTGGCGCGTGATGTATTCCATCGGGTCCATCGGCAGTGTGCTGGTGTCACCGAACGTGAAGGTCTGATTGATCTGCAGGGGGCGGTTGATCCAGTGCCACTGGCTGCCGTTTTTCTCCAGTGTGAAGTGCTCAGGGAAGTCCCGCGAATAGGACTCCATCAGCAGTTCCAGCAGGTCCCATTGCGCTTCCATCATGTGTGGCAGCGCGGCGTAGTGGATGCCGGGCTCGTTTTCCAGAGTCTGGGCGCGGTGATGGCATTCGGAGATGTAGTGCTCGTCGATATCGAATTGCGCGCGCAGGGCACCCGTGCCAAACGGCACATGTGGCTCGACGTTCATCGAATACATGTACTGGTCTTCGGGGTACGGGAAGGGCAGGCGTGTGATCGCTTCCCGGCTGTTGCTGTAGGTGTAGTCACCCGAATAGGTTTCAATTGGCTTGAAGGCAGTCATAACTTTACTTCCTATATTAGAGGTCTACGACCAAACGGCTGCAGGTGGCGCGGGATACGCACGGCATGAATTTACGTTTGCTGAGTTTGTCTTCATCGCTGAGCCAGTCATCGCGGTGGTCCAGCTCGCCGTCGATCTCCAGCACTTCGGTTTCGCAATAACCGCACGCGCCGCCCCGGCACAGGTAAGGGACGCGATAGCCGGCCTCTTCGGCGGCTTCGAGCAGGGATTGGTCGGGCGGTACCTCAAGGGTGACGCCTTGGCGGGCCAGGGTGACAGTAAAGGGCTGGCCGTTGGAACCTTGCTCGACAAACCGCTCGAAGTGCACATGGCTGTCGGTCCAGCCCAGCGCCCGAGCACTGGCAAGGGTGTCGTCGATCATGCTGTCTGGCCCGCAGGCATAGACGTGGCTGCCCAATGGGCGGTCAGTGAGGATGGCGCGAATGTCCATGCGCGGCCCTTCGCCCTGTACGTACAACGTGACGCGGTCGCCGTACCGGGCTTGCAGTTCATGCCCCAGGGCGGTGTGGTCCGGGCCGCGCACGGCCAGGTGCAGTTCAAAGTCCGCCTGCTTAAGCAGCAGTTCCTCAAGCTGGGAGTACACCGGGGTAATGCCCACGCCACCGGCGATAAACACGTGCTGGCGGGCGTGCTTGGCCAACGGGAACAGGTTGCCTGGCTGCAGAATGTGCAGCTCGTCGCCCTCGTTCAGGTGGTCATGCAAATAGCGGGAGCCGCCACGGCCTTCGGCGACCCGGCGCACGGCAATCTGGTAGGCGCTGGAGTCATACGGCGAATTCATCAGCGAATACGCATTGCGTTGAGTTTTCTCGCCACTGGGCACCAGCACCACCACATGGCTGCCCCCGGAGAACGCCGGCAGGTGTTTGCCCTGCGGGTCGACCAGGGTGAAGCGCTTGATTTCCGGGGTCAGGGTCTCGATCCGAGCAACGCGTACGTTCAGGGTTCCGTGTTGGGTACTCATGTGTCCAGCTCCTCGGCAGGTGGCAGTTCGCCCGGTACTTCGCCATCGGCCTTGATGCCCTGAAACGCGGCCAGGCGACGCGAATAGTGGTCACGCACCACCAGGTTGAGGTGGCAGCCGGGGCAGGTGAACAGGCGTTGGGTGACGTTTTCGGTGTAGGTGTCGCAATGCACGCACCACACGCGGCGCACCAGCGTGCCGCTGTGTTCGCGCAGCACTTCGTCGCGGTTGAGGTCCACCGCATTGGCGGCTTGCATGGCGGTGCCGATAAAGGTTTCCGACCCGCTCAGGTACAGGCGCGTCCCCATGTAGGCCTCGCCCAGCAGTGTGCGCAGGTGGTCAAGCAGGGCCTGGTTACTGGCGAACACGTGCATCTCGTCAACGGTGCTGTGGTGCAGAGCGTCAAGGTGGTTGTGGCCGGAAAATGATTCGGTGGAGTAGAGCAGGACGCTGTTCTGGCGTTGAGCCGGCGTCATGTCCTGGATCAGTCGCAGCATGGCTGCGCCGCCGCTGCCCTGGCCTGCGATCAGATGGCGAAGCCCACCCGCCATGGGTTGCAACACGTCGTAGATCGGGCGGCTTTTAATGCCGGTGATAAGCATGGTGACACACCTCTTAATACGTTACCGCGGCTGTGCCCTGCGGTAACAAAAACAGCGGATTCAGGCTTCTGCCAAGTACAAAGCAGAACCTATGCCATATTTCATCTTGTTTTATATGTTTTATGTCGAATACCCATTTATAGGGGTGTCCGGTGGGTGGTTCAGAGGGGGGAGAGACCGTGAGCGGGCGCTGTTTTCGGTCCGGTGCGCGTTAACGATGCGCCAGACGTCTGCAGTGCCCGCTTTTGGTGCCTGTCAGTGCTTGAACATGACGTGGCGCACACAGGTGTAGTCTTCCAGCCCGTACATGGACATGTCCTTGCCGTAGCCGGATTGCTTCATGCCGCCGTGGGGCATTTCGCTGGTCAACATGAAGTGCGTGTTCACCCAGGTGCAGCCGTACTGCAGGCGCGCGGCCAGGCGGTTGGCGCGGCCGACATCCTGCGTCCACACCGATGAGGCCAGGCCGTAGTCCGAATCATTGGCGTACGCCAAGGCCTGGGCTTCGTCGGTGAACGGCGTAATGCTGACGACGGGGCCAAACACTTCCCGCTGAACGATCTCGTCGTCCTGGCGGGCATCGGCCAGCACGGTCGGCTCAAAGAAGTAGCCCGGGCCTTCGACGCGGTTGCCGCCGGTAATCACCCGAATATGCGGCTGGGCTTTGGCGCGCTCGACAAAACCGGCCACACGTTCCAGGTGGTCGCGGGTAATCAGCGGGCCGAGTTCGGTGTCGGGATCGTCCTGCAGGCCGTGACGAATGCTGCTCACGGCCGCCCCGAGCTTTTGCACGAAGGCTTCGTACACGCCCTGTTGCACGTACAAGCGGCACGCGGCGGTGCAGTCCTGGCCCGCGTTATAGAAGCCAAAGGCGCGTATGCCTTCAACGGCGGCGTCGATGTCAGCATCGTCAAAAATCAGTACGGGGGCCTTGCCGCCCAGTTCCATATGGGTGCGTTTAACGCTGCTGGCGGTGGCACCGACAATGCGAGCGCCGGTCGCCACGGAACCCGTGAGCGAGACCAGGCGTACTTTCGGGTGAGTTACCAGGGGTTCGCCCACGCTTGGGCCACGGCCAAACAGGATGTTTACCACGCCAGCAGGGAAAATCTCGGCAATGAACTCAGCCAGTTTCAGTGCTGTCAGCGGGGTTTGTTCCGAAGGCTTGAGCACCACGCAGTTACCGGCCGCCAGTGCGGGTGCGAGCTTCCAGGCCACCATCATGAGCGGGTAGTTCCACGGTGCGATGGAGGCGACTACGCCCAGCGGGTCGCGACGAATCATGGAGGTGTGCCCCGGCAGGTATTCACCGCCCGCCGAGCCCGACATGCAGCGGCTGGCACCGGCGAAAAAACGGAACACGTCGGCAATGGCCGGAATTTCATCGTTCAAGGCCGCGAGGTAGGGTTTACCGCAGTTCTGCGACTCCAGGCGGGCCAGTGTGTGCGCGTGGGCTTCGATACAGTCGGCCAATGTGAGCAGCAACTGTGCGCGGTCTTTGGGAGGCGTTTGCGCCCAGCCTTCAAACGCTTGATCGGCAGCGATGACGGCGGCTTCAACCTGATGGCTGCTGGCCTCTGCGATGTTGACCAGGACCGTACCCAGGGAGGGGTTGTACACGGCCTGGCTCTCGCCTTCACCGTCGACCAGTTGGCCGTTGATCAAAAGTTTGGTTTGCATGGCGTTTCCCTGTGTGCGTGCAGGGGCGCATCGCGAATCGGCGCAGGCCCCTGAGGTTTTATTGTTGGACACCTTAAACATATAAAAACATATCTTAATGTTTGTGCGGTGCGCAACCCTCTCGCGTTTTTTCACGTAAATGTGGAGTTCGGTGGTTTTTTCGAGGGTACTTGGGCGGCCGCGACCGTATCAGCTCGAAGTTAATCGCTATAAGATACGAGGCTGAACGTTTAGCTGAGGGCTCGCTCGCGCCGCAGATGGGCGCTTTGTGAGGCTGGAATCTGCAGGTGAGCGTATGACATGCACGCTGAGTTTGGAGAGCCAATGAGTGCCCTGAATACTGACCGCAGTACCGCCTTTATCCGGTTGCGCCAGGAAGGCCGCACCGATGAGGTCGCGCGGCGGCTGGTGGAAGCCATTGAATTGGGGCTGTTTGCAGAAGGCCAGCAACTGCCCAGTGAGTCTGAGCTCGCGCTCCAGTTGGGTGTGGCGACGGTGACGTTGCGTGAAGCGTTGGTGGTGTTGCGCCAGAGGGGGTTGATCGAAACCCGGCGAGGTCGCAATGGCGGCAGTTTTGTCTGTGCGCCTGTTGAGCTGCCCGAAGCCTTGTTGTTGCAGCGGCTCAAGGAGATCAGCGGCCCGGACTTGCGCGATCTGAGTGACGAGCAAGTGGCCATTTCCGGCACGGCAGCGCGGCTGGCGGCCCAGCGCAGCTCTCGCGAGCAGCATGGGCGCATAGCGCATCACATCGAAGCACTGGGCAAGGCCACGACCCGTCAGGCCCGGCACCGCGCGGACGCGCGTTTCCATATCGAAGTGGCTGCTGCTGCGCAATCTCTGCGCCTCACGCATGCCGAAATGCGCCTGCAATCGGAGGTGGGCGAGTTGCTGTGGATGGATGCCATCATGGGCAACGACATTGCGTTGGTGGAACAAGAACATCGGGCCATTTTGCAAGCGTTGATCAACAACGATGCGGTGCTGGCGGGGGCTTTGGCTGAAGCCCATGTCATGCGCGGGATCAAGCGGCTGATGAGCTTGCGGCTGGAGTTACTGGCCGGCAGTGAAGACAGTGTTATTGCGTGATGCGTTGGTGTTGGGTTGCCCGTGACCAAAGTCCAATGCACAGCGCTGTATCCAGGTGTCAGGTTATACGGGGAAGGTTTAATAGACAGCGAAGTCAGTGATTCACAGGGCGAGAACAGTCCGGGTGGCCTAACGCCTTGGCATTTCGCTTGCAGCCACCAATAAAAAGAAAGCTAACCCTGCGTGAGGTAATGCCATGATCGCTCCGAGTGAAACCCCTTCCCTTTCTGCGTGTGTCCAACAGCTCAATACGACGCTGGAAACCGTCTTTATCCAGGTCCGACAATTGGTGGATGAAGCGCATCAGCTCTGGGGTCGGGTACTGGAGCAAGGCCGCCAGCCCACGGCAAGGGATTTGGCGTCGCTGCGCCCGGCCATTGATCGGCAGTTGCTGGCCACCGGTGCCTTTGGCTGTGGCGGTGGCGTGATCCTTGAGCCCGGATGCCTGGCGGATCGCGAAATGCATCTGGAATGGTGGTATTTGGCCGATGGGGGCAAAACCATGCCGTTGCGCCCCAACTTTGACCTGCGGCGCGAAAACTTTTACGACTACACCGAAATGCCCTGGTTCAGCCGCCCGCGTACCACAGGGGCGAGCAATGTAGAGGGGCCCTATGTCGACCTGTACGGTACCAATATGTACGTGCTGACGTTCACCATGCCGATTGTGGTGCAGGGCCGTTTTATCGGGGTGGCGGGGCTGGACTTGTCGTTGCACAACCTGGAACGTCTGTTGGTTCGTAGCCTGATGCGGCTTGAGCACGAAGCCGTGCTGCTCTCGGGAGATGGTCGCGTGATCGCTTCCAATAGCGCTAACTGGATGGTGGGTGACCTGGCTCCGAAGCTGCTCGAACCGTTGCCGGAAAATGGCATTCGGCTGCCATTGGCCGAGCCTGATGCCGGCTGGTCATTGATTCGTTTACCGGCCTTGCGCTCGGCCGCCTGACCGGGGGCCGACACCCGCTGCCCCGCGCCGCACTCAGTGCGGCGTAGTCATTTTCGTCAGTGCTGTAAAACCTATCAAGATAGCCACTTTAGAGCGTCTGCAGGCTCAATGCGGAGGTGTTTTCTCGGCCTTGTTTGATATAAATATTTTCACTGTGTTGATTTATGAAATAATACGTGTCATCTATAGCGGCACACAGTCAACGGACTGATCCACCGCGCCAACAGGGATGGCGTGTGTGTTCTCACCCCGAACGCCCTTCAGGAGTCAATAATTTGAACAAGACAGTACTTCTAGGTGCACTGGCACTGTGCGCTTTCAGCTGTGTGGCCCAAGCGGATAACGCGCCGTTGCGTATTGGTATCGAAGCCGCTTACCCACCGTTTTCGATGAAGACCCCTGAAGGCGGGATCAGCGGGTTTGACTACGACATCGGCAATGCGCTGTGCGAAGAAATGAAGATCAAATGCACCTGGGTGGTCCAGGAGTTCGACGGCATGATTCCTTCGCTCAAAGTGCGCAAAGTGGATGCGGTGTTGTCATCGATGTCGATTACGCCGGACCGTTTGAAGTCCGTTGATTTCACGAAAAAGTACTACCACACCCCGGGCAAGTTCGCGATGAAGGCGGGCAATGTGATCAACGACCCGATGGTTGACCTCAAAGGCAAGCGAGTGGGGGTTCAGCGCTCTTCGACCTACGACCGTTTTGCGACGCAGAAGCTTGAGCCGGAAGGGGTCGTGGTGGTGCGCTACTCGACGCAGAGTGAAGCCTTCCTGGACCTGATTTCGGGGCGTCTGGACGCCACGCTTGCTGACATCATCTACACCGATGAAAGCTTTATCAAAACCCCTCAGGGCGCGGGTTATGCCCTGGTCGGGCCGGATATCAATGACCCGGCATTCTTCGGCCGGGGTGCAGGCATTGCTCTGCGTAAGGGTGACACGGCGAACGCCGAACGCTTGAATGCCGCGATTGATGCGATCCGTGCCAACGGTAAGTACGACCAGGTGATGGGCAAGTACTTCACCTACGACATCTACGGCCAAAGGTAAGTCAATCCGCAACCCTGACGCCGCCCCCTTGGGGGCGCGGCCAGGGTTTGTCTTGCGCGTTTTTTGACGCCCGCTCAAGGAACTTCATCATGCTCTATGGCTACGGATCGAGCATTCTCGAGGGTGCCTGGCTGACAGTGAGCCTGGCCTTGACGTCGATGGCCATGGCCATTGCCCTCGGCCTGATCGGCGCAACGTGCCGTTTGTCCCCGATCAAGTGGCTGGCCAGGTTGGGCGAGACCTACACCACGGTGATCCGTGGTATCCCGGACCTGGTGCTGATCCTGCTGATTTTCTATGGCGGCCAGGACCTGGTGAACCGTATCGCCTTGGCGCTCGGGTCCACCGACTACATCGACATCAACCCCTTTATCGCCGGCGTGTGCACCATGGGCTTTATTTTTGGTGCGTACCTGTCGGAAACCTTTCGCGGCGCATTTATGGCCATTCCCAAGGGGCAGGCAGAAGCGGGGCTGGCCTATGGCATGCGGCCGGGCAAAGTGTTCTGGCGAATACTGGTGCCGCAGATGACCCGCTTCGCGTTGCCGGGGTTTACGAACAACTGGCTGGTGCTGACCAAGTCCACTGCGCTGATTTCGGTGATCGGCTTGCAAGACATGATGTTCAAAGCCAAAAGCGCGGCGGATGCGACCCATGAGCCGTTCACGTTTTTCCTCGCGGTAGCGGGGCTTTATCTGATGCTGACCAGCGTGTCATTGCTGGTGCTGCGCTATCTGGAAAAACGCTACTCGGTCGGCATTAAAGCCGCCGAGCTGTGACGGGGAGCTCGCCATGATGCTTGACTACACCGTGATCTGGGAAAACCTGCCGCTGTACTTCAGCGGTGTGCTGGTGACCCTCAAGGTTCTGCTGATTTCGCTGTTCTTCGGTTTGTTGCTGGCGATTCCGCTGGCGCTGATGCGGGTGTCCCGCTCGCCCTTGATCAATTTTCCGGCCTGGTTGTACACCTATGTCATTCGCGGCACGCCGATGCTGGTGCAATTGTTTCTGATCTATTTTGGTCTGGCGCAATTTGAAGCTGTGCGTCAAAGCGTGTTCTGGCCTTACCTCTCCAGTGCCACGTTTTGCGCGTGCATGGCGTTTGCAATCAACACCAGTGCCTACAGCGCCGAGCTGTTGGCGGGGAGTCTGAAGGCCACCTCGGCGGGTGAAATTGAGGCGGGAAAAGCGATGGGCATGTCGCGCATCACGCTGTTTCGCCGGATTCTGCTGCCATCGGCCATGCGCCGGGTACTGCCGCAGTACAGCAACGAAGTCTTGATGATGATGCAGACCACGAGCCTGGCGTCGATTGTCACCCTCATTGATATCACCGGGGCCGCACGTACCGTCAATGCGCGGTATTACCTGCCGTTTGAAGCGTACATCACAGCGGCCATTTTCTATTTGGTTCTGACCTTCCTTCTGACGCGTCTGTTCAAACTGGCCGAGCGCCGCTGGCTGGCGTACCTGGCACCGCGCAAGCACTAAGGGGCATTTTATGGAACACGTTAAATACCAATTGCCGTGGAGTGCCTCGGGCACCGAGCGTTACCTGTCACTGTTTCGTTTTGGTCAGGGGGCGCGCAAGGCCTACATCCAGGCGTCTTTGCACGCTGATGAGTTGCCGGGCATGCGGGTTGCGGTGGAGCTTAAGCGCCGCTTGCGCGAGCTTGAAGCTCAGGGCCGGTTGAACGGCGTGATTGAACTGGTGCCCATGGCCAACCCCATCGGGATCGCCCAAATGTTCCAGGCCACGCATCAGGGGCGCTTTGAGTTCTCCAGTGGCAAGAATTTCAACCGTGACTTCCCCGAGTTATTTGAAGGGGTGGCCGCGCGGGTCGAAGGCCTGCTGGGCAGCGAGGCCTCAGCCAACATTGCGTGCATTCGCCGGGCCATGATGGAGGTGCTGGATGAGCAGCCCGCAGCCGCCTCGGAGCTGGACGGCTTGCGTTGCCTGTTAATGCGCCACGCCTGTGATGCCGACGTGGTGCTGGACCTGCACTGTGACTTCGAGTCGATCATGTTGCTGTACACCATGCCGCAGAACTGGCCGCAACTGGGTTCGTTGGCGGCCCGCTTGCATGCGGGTGCCGCATTGCTGGCCGAAGACGCGGGCGGCAGCGCGTTTGATGAGGCGTGTGCGATTCCCTGGTTGCGTCTGGCCGAGCGCTTTCCCGAGGCGCAGATACCGCTGGCGTGTATCGCAGCAACTCTGGAGTTACGCGGCATGGCCGACACTGAAGCTGAGCCGTGCGAGGAAAGCGCCGAAGCGATCCTCGGCTACCTCGCGGACCAAGGGCTGATCAACGGTGAGTGGCCCGCTGCGCCGGACCACCCTTGCAAGGCTACGCCGTTCGCCGGGGCTCAGTACGCCTACGCGCCGCACCCGGGGGTGGTGAGTTTTTTGCAGCCGCTGGGGGCGGTGGTGAAAGTGGGTGACCCGTTATTTGAGGTGATAGACCCGCTCACTGACCGCCACAGCGTGGTGTGCGCCAGCACCGACGGCATCCTTTACGCCCGCGAACGCTTGCGCTTCGCCCAGCCCGGTTTGTGGCTGGCGAAAGTGGCGGGCAGTACGCCCATTCGTCAAGGTCGCTTACTCAGCGACTAATCTGCGAGAGTCGACACCATGTACAAACTTGACGTTCAGGATGTGCACAAAAGCTACGGCTCCCATGAGGTGCTCAAAGGCGTCTCGCTGCAAGCCAAGGCCGGTGATGTCATCAGCATCATTGGCTCCAGCGGTTCAGGCAAAAGCACCTTTCTGCGCTGTATCAACCTGCTGGAACAGCCGAACGCGGGCAGCATCGTGCTCAATGGCGAGCCATTGAAGCTGATCGACAACAGGCAGGGCGGGCTCAAGGCCGCTGATCCTGGGCAGTTGCAGCGTATGCGTTCGCGGCTGTCGATGGTGTTTCAGCACTTCAACCTGTGGGCGCACATGAATGCCCTGGAAAATGTGATGGAAGCTCCGGTGCATGTGCTCGGTATCAGCAAGGCCCAGGCGCGGGAGAAGGCTGAGCATTACCTGAACAAGGTCGGCGTGGCGCACCGCATGAACGCCTGGCCGGCCCATATGTCCGGCGGGGAACAGCAGCGGGTGGCCATTGCACGAGCATTAGCCATGGAGCCGGAAGTGATGCTGTTTGATGAGCCGACTTCAGCCCTTGACCCCGAACTGGTGGGGGACGTGCTGAAAGTCATGCAGGACCTGGCACTGGAGGGGCGCACGATGGTGGTTGTGACCCATGAAATGGGCTTCGCTCGCGAAGTCTCCAACCAGTTGGTGTTTCTGCATAAAGGGCTGGTGGAGGAGCGGGGCAGCCCGCGAGAAGTCCTGGTCAACCCTCGTTCTGAGCGCTTGCAGCAGTTTCTTTCCGGCAGTTTGAAATAGCCGCGTACGGCTTCGGATACACTCGCGCCTACACGGAACAAAACGGGGGTGACGCCCCTTCTTTTATCCACAGGAGTTGTTGAGCCGGATATGCCAAGCCCTTCCCGAAACACCACGGTGTATGCCGCGCCGGTGATGCGCAAACTGGCAGAGATCGTCCCGGACTTGCAGCCTTCTTTACGCAAAGTCGCGGATTTTATCTTGCGTCATCCCCTGCGCGCCGCCACGTTGACGATTGAGGAAATGGCTCAGGAAACCGCCACCTCACCGGCGGCGGTCAACCGTTTGGCCAAAGCGATGGACCTGGGGGGCTACACCGGGATGAAGGCCGAGTTGCTGGCGACGTTGCAGCAAGTGGTGTCGCCCGTCGACAAGTTGCGCAATGAACTGGCCCATCGCCCCGACGGCGCATTTGGCTTGCACGAGCAGATTCAGAGCGCCAGCAGCAACCTGGCCACTGCGGCGGCCAACAACCACCCTGATACCTTCGAGGCCTTTGTGACCCAGTTGCTCAAGGCCCGCAAGATTTACGTCCTGGGCTTTGGTAATAGCGTGCATTTTGCCGGCCTTGCAGCGGCGACACTGATTCCTTTTTGCGCCGACGCCACCGCCATCAGCATGGAAGGCGGCAACGAAAACGCGGCCTACCGCCTGGCCGCGATCACCGAGCAGGATGTATTGCTGTCCATCTCCCTGCCGCGGTATTCCATCGATACGCTGCAGCTTTCGCGCTTTGCCCGTGAGCGCGGTGCAACGGTGCTGGCCATTACGGACTCACCCGCCTCGCCGCTGAGCAGCATTGCCCGGCATGTGCTGTTCGCACCGGCCGATCACCCCGTGCTCACCAGTTCCAGCATCGCCGTGCTGGCCTTGATTGAAGGCCTGGTGGCTGGCGTGATGGCGCGCAATAAGGAAGCGGTCAAGCTGGCGACCGAACTGACCGAAAGTGTGATGTCATACTTGCACATCCCGGTGGGGAGCAAGTCAGCAAAGAAATGATCCCGGCGGGCAGCGCACATGGGTTTGTGGCGTGGCCAGTGAACAGCTATGGTTTGTTCAGCGCTAATGCACGCGACCAACGGAATTTTTGCCGTCGGTTGTGTTCAAACGCGAGCAAAAGTCCAAGGCTAATGGCTTTTTGACCCCAAAAAGATTGATCAGGAGCGTCACCATGTTCACCTCGCGTCGTTTGATTATTGCCGCCAGTGCGATTGCATTGCTGGCTGGTTGCGCATCGACCAACCCTTATGACAATCAAGGTCAGGCCTCTACGGGCATGAGCAACACGGCTAAATACGGTGGCCTGGGCGCATTGGCCGGCGCGGTTGCCGGTGCAGCCATTGACCACAACAACCGTGGCAAGGGCGCATTGATCGGTGCCGCTGTGGCGGGCCTGGGGGCTGCGGGTTATGGCTACTACGCCGACAAGCAAGAGGCTGCATTGCGGGCCAGCATGGCCAACACTGGGGTTGAGGTTCAGCGTCAGGGCGACAACATCACCCTCGTCATGCCGGGCAATATCACCTTTGCCACCAACTCTGCCAACATTGCGCCCAGTTTCTACCAGCCGCTGAACACACTGGCGAACTCGCTGAAACAGCTCAATAACCAGCAGCAGATTCAAGTGGTGGGTTACACCGATAACACCGGTAAATACGAGTACAACATGCAGTTGTCTCAACAGCGTGCGCAAAGCGTTGCTACGTACCTGACGTCTCAAGGTGTGAGCGGCCAGTACTTGTCGGTACATGGCTTGGGGCCGGCCGATCCGATTGCCAGCAACGCGACGGTGGACGGCCGCGCGCAAAACCGCCGGGTTCAAATCACCCTGGCCCCGATTCCTGGCATGCAGTACCAGCAACCCGGCCAGGTTCAGCAGTACCCGTAAGCCCTGTGTCCCTGTAGGGGCTGGTGCCCGCTGGCGGCTGCAGGCAGCAAGGCCATAAAAAACCCCGCGATGTGCAAGCATCGCGGGGTTTTTAGTAGGCATCAGGTCGGGTGAATCACTTCTTCAGACCGTAATGCTCATCAAGCATGCCCGGGCCGTTATTGGTTTTGGGCGCGTAATCCAACGGTGGCTCAGTGCTGTGCGGCGGTGTGATGCGCTCGCGGTGGGGTTGCGGTACATCTGCGTGCAGTGACGCCAGCAGGCGTTGACGCGTTTGCTCGTCCAGCGCCAGGCGGTTGGCACCCTCAGCCAAGTGGTCTTGTACTTCCTGATAGCTCTGCGTGAGTTTCTTCACCAGAGTGGCGGTGCTGTTGAAGTGAGTCACTACTTCACTTTGATAGTTATCAAAACGTTCCTGGATGTCATCCAACTGACGTTGCGTGCGGTTAGGCGCGGCATTTGGCAGCAGACGAGCGACCAGAAAACCAATGGCGACACCGGCAACCAGGGCTAGGGTCGGCAACAACCAAATCAAGAGCGAGTGTTCCACGAGTCCTTCCTCTATAAACGGCTTTGCTTTACGTTAACGGCTCGGACCTGCGCTGTATACCGCGATGCACTCGCAAATATCTCAGACAGAATCTATCAGCTAGACGAGTCGACCTACTTTGAGGTCACGGAGTTCCTTCTTGCTTACCCGCGAAACCCCTGTTGTGATTGATGGCCCGGTGGGCCAACTGGAAGCTTTATACCTTGATTCTACTGAGCCGCGCGGCCTTGCGCTGCTGTGTCACCCCAACCCGGTGCAGGGGGGCACGATGATGAATAAAGTGGTTTCAACCCTGCAACGGACTGCCCGCGATACGGGCTTGATTACCTTGCGATTTAATTATCGGGGTACCGGCAACAGTGAAGGCAGCCACGATATGGGCTCCGGCGAAGTGGATGATGCGCTGGCCGCGGCCCTCTGGCTGCGTGCCAAACACCCTGAATTACCCCTGACGCTGTTCGGTTTTTCGTTCGGAGGCTTTGTGGCCGCCAGCCTGGGTGGCCGGCTTGAGGCGCTCGGCGAGAAGCTGTCGCACCTGTTTATGATTGCCCCGGCAGTGATGCGGTTGCGGGGCGAAGATGCCTTGCCTCACGATTGCCCGCTGACCGTTATTCAGCCTGAAACGGACGAAGTGATCGACCCGCAACAGGTTTATGACTGGTCTGCGGCACTGCATCGCCCCCATGAGCTGCTGAAAGTGGCAGAATGCGGGCACTTTTTTCACGGCAAGCTCACCGAACTCAAAGACTTGGTAGTGCCGCGCCTTTCAAATTGATAGCAGTCTGATAAGCGATTACTCATGACCACTCGTACTCGTATCCTCACCGGTATCACCACCACCGGCACGCCGCACCTGGGCAACTACGCCGGTGCCATTCATCCGGCGATCGTGGCCAGTCGCGACAGCAATGCCGACTCGTTCTACTTTCTGGCGGACTATCACGCGCTGATCAAGTGCGATGACCCGCAGCGCATTCAGCGTTCGCGTCAGGAAATTGCGGCGACCTGGCTGGCTTCCGGCCTGGATATCGAGCGTGTGACGTTTTATCGCCAGTCCGATATTCCTGAAATCCCGGAGCTGACCTGGTTGTTGACCTGTGTTGCGGCCAAGGGCTTGCTCAACCGTGCCCATGCCTACAAGGCCTCGGTCGACAAAAACCTGGAAAACGGCGAAGACCCGGACGCGGGCATCAGCATGGGGCTTTACAGCTACCCGGTACTGATGGCGGCGGATATCTTGATGTTCAATGCCAACAAGGTGCCGGTGGGGCGCGACCAGATCCAGCACGTTGAAATGGCCCGTGACATTGGTCAGCGTTTTAACCATCTGTTCGGCAATGGCAAAGAGTTCTTCGCCATGCCTGAAGCGCTGATTGAAGAAAGCGTCGCCACCTTGCCAGGCCTTGATGGCCGCAAGATGTCCAAAAGCTATGACAACACCATTCCGTTGTTCACCAGCGCCAAGGACATGAAAAGCGCGATTTCGCGGATCGTGACCGACTCCCGTGCCCCCGGTGAAGCTAAAGACCCGGACAACTCGCACTTGTTCACTCTGTATCAGGCGTTCGCCACGCCTGAGCAGTCCGCAGCGTTGCGCAGTGAATTGCTGCAAGGCTTGGGCTGGGGAGAGGCCAAGGAGCGCCTGTTCAAGTTGCTGGATACCGAGCTGGGTGAGTCCCGTGAACGCTATCACGAGCTGATGGCTCGCCCGGCGGACATGGAAGACATTCTGTTGGCGGGTGCCCAGAAAGCGCGCAAAATTGCGACGCCTTTCTTGGCTGAACTGCGCGAAGCCGTTGGCTTGCGCTCGTTTGCCAGCGCTGTGCAACACACCGCCCCGATCAAGAAAAAAGCCGCCAAGGGCCCGCGCTTTGTCAGCTTCCGTGACGAAGATGGCAACTTCCACTTCCGTGTGCTGACAGCAGAAGGCGAGCCATTGTTGCTCTCGCGCAGTTTTGCCGATGGCAAGGCCGCGGGTCAGGTTACCAAGCAATTGCAGTCCGGTGCTCCGTTGGATATTCGCATTGAAGATTTCAACTTCAGCTTTAGCGTATGGCTGGATGACACCTGCGTAGCAGACAGCCCGGCATTTGCCGACAGTGCGGCCCGTGATGCGGCCATCGAAGCCTTGCGCCTGGCGCTGGTGCCTGCGCAAGACTAAAAGTGCGGCGTATCGACTCAGGGTCGATTGCCATTCCTGCGGGCCGTCGCTACAGTGTCGGCCCGTTTTTGTTGCCTTGCTAACGAATTATGACGCCTCTAGAACGATATCAAGCCGATCTGAAACGCCCGGATTTCTTCCATGATGCCGCACAGGAAAACGCTGTGCGCCATTTGCAGCGTCTGTACGACGATCTGGTCGCCTCATCGCAGAGCAAGCCTGGCCTGTTCGGCAAGCTGTTTGGCAAAAAAGAACTGACACCGGTCAAAGGCCTCTATTTCTGGGGCGGAGTGGGCCGTGGCAAGACTTATCTGGTCGACACGTTCTTTGATGCCTTGCCTTTCAAAGAAAAGGTGCGTACGCACTTCCACCGTTTCATGAAGCGTGTGCATGAAGAAATGCGCACCCTCAATGGTGAAAAGAACCCGTTGACCATTATCGCCAAGCGCTTCTCCGATGAAGCTCGGGTGATTTGCTTTGACGAGTTCTTTGTCTCGGACATTACCGATGCCATGATCCTTGGCACCTTGATGGAAGAGCTGTTCAAGAACGGCGTGACGCTGGTGGCGACATCCAACATCGTGCCGGACGGCTTGTACAAAGACGGCCTGCAGCGCGCCCGCTTCTTGCCGGCCATTGCGCTGATTAAACAGAACACCGAAATCGTCAACGTCGACAGTGGCGTCGATTACCGGCTGCGTCACCTGGAACAGGCAGAACTGTTCCACTTCCCGCTCAATGAAGCCTCGCAGGCCTGCCTGGCTGAAAGCTTCAAGGCATTGACCCACAACTCCACGCGTGTGGTTGAAAACGACGGCCTGATCATCGAGAACCGCACCATTCACGCCTTGCGCACCTGTGATGACGTGGCCTGGTTCGAGTTTCGCGAGTTGTGTGATGGCCCGCGCAGTCAGAACGATTACATCGAGCTGGGCAAAATCTTCAATGCGGTGATTTTGAGCGGTGTTGAGCAGATGGAAGTGAAGACCGATGATATCGCTCGCCGCTTTATCAACATGGTGGACGAGTTCTACGACCGCAACGTCAAGCTGATCATCTCGGCCGAAGTGGAGCTTAAAGACCTCTACAAGGGCGGGCGGCTGAACTTCGAGTTCCAGCGTACCTTGAGCCGCTTGCTTGAGATGCAGTCCCACGAGTACCTGACTCGCGCCCACAAGCCGTAGTCGAGCGGCTGCTCCTGCGGATGGCAGCGTTTGTAGGAACGAGCTTGCTCGTGATCTTTTGATCTGGCTTTTGATCTGAGGGCCCCTTAAACCACACTGGCCGAACGCAGGTTTTGCGTGCCCACGGCGTAAAGCCGGAACCTTGAGTGGCCGTGACCGCAGCAATGGATAGGCCGAAGACGAGGCGACAGCGTTTTAAAGATCAACAGATCGCGAGCAAGCTCGCTATACAGGCCTGCGCAGATTACGCGGCTTGCTGGAACTGTTGACGGTATTGGTTGGGCGACAGCTCAGTGTGCTGCCTGAACAGTCGGGCGAAGAAGCTGGCATCGTCGTAACCCACGTCGTAACTGATGGTCTTGATGCTTTTGCGCGTCGCCGAGAGCTGGCCCTTGGCGGTTTCGATGCGCAGGCGCTGCAGGTAATGCAGCGGCTTGTCACCGGTAGCGATCTGGAAGCGGCGCATAAAATTGCGGATGCTCATGCCGTGTTCGCGCGCCACGTCCTCGAAGCGGAATTTGTCGGCAAAGTGCTCTTCGAGCCAATGCTGGACTTGCAGGATGATGACGTCCTGATGCAGCTTTTGCCCGCCGAAACCGATACGCCCTGGCGCGTAGTTGCGTTGCACTTCATAGAGAATGTCGCGGGCCACCGCCTGGGCTATGTTCGCGCCGCAAAACCGTTCGATCAGGTAGATGTAAAGGTCACAGGCTGAGGTCGGGCCTCCTGCGCAATACAGGTTGTCGGCGTCGGTGAGGTGTTTGTCCTGGTTGAGGTCGATCTGCGGGTAGCGTTCTGCGAAGGCGTTGAAAAAACGCCAGTAGGTTGTCGCTTCCTTGCCATCCAGCAGCCCGGCTTCCGCCAGCCAGAACACGCCGGTGGCCTCTGCGCACAACACCGCGCCGCGGGCGTGTTGCGCACACAGCCAGGGCAGGATTTGCGGGTAGTGTTGGCAGAGTGCATCGAAGTCGTCCCAAAACGCTGGGAGGATGATGATGTCAGTGTCTTCCAGGCCGCCATCGACCGGAATCATGACATTGCTGAAACTGCTGACTGGTTGGCCGTCCGGGCTGACCAGGCGCGTCTCAAACGTGGCGTTGAGGCCATGCCCCAACTGTTTGCCGTGACGCAGGCTGGCGAGGTGAAAGAAATCTTTGGCTTGCATCAGGGTTGAGGCGAAAACGCGATCGATAGCCAAAATGCTGACGCGCCGCAGGGGCGTGGAGAGTTGATTAGACATGATTTGATTATTCTTATAGGTGAAATTGGTCAACTTACGGCTGGATCGTCTTATTTTTTTTCCTGTGTGTCTAGGGGGAATAAAAAGCCTGTAGTCGCTGCCGAAGGCTGCGAAGGGCTGCTCAGCAGCCCGTTATCTGCGATCCACCTGCGGATCTTGTCGCAGCCTTCGGCAGCGACTACAGGGTGGAGGCTAAGGTGCCGGGTTCGGCTGGTCCTTGTGGATCGCTTCAATACCGGCCAATACCTCGTCGGACAGCTTGAGGTCGGCGCTTTCGAGGTTGTTTTTGAGCTGCTCCAGTGACGTGGCGCCAATGATATTGCTGGTCACGAAGGGTTGCTGGGTGACATAGGCCAACGCCATTTGCGCCGGATCCAACCCGTGTTCGCGTGCCAGGGCCACATAGCGTTCGCAAGCCGCCACCGCTTGCGGGTTTGAGTAGCGCGAGAAGCGGCTGTAGAGGCTCAGGCGGCCTTTGGGCGGGCGAGCGCCGCCGCTGTACTTGCCAGTGAGCATGCCGAACGCCAGAGGCGAGTAGGCGAGCAGGCCGCACTGTTCGCGAATGGCAATTTCGGCCAGACCGACTTCAAAACTGCGGTTGAGCAGGTTGTATGGGTTCTGAATGGAGACCGCGCGTGGCCAGCCCCGGCTTTCGGCCAGTTGCAGGAACTTCATGGTGGCCCACGGTGTTTCATTGGACAGGCCAATATGGCGGATTTTGCCTGCCCTAACTTGCTCATCCAAGGCTTCGAGTGTGTCTTCAAGCGGGGTGAACTGTTCGTCGGCGATATGTTTGTAGCCCAGCTGGCCAAAATAATTGGTGCTGCGCTCAGGCCAGTGCAGTTGGTAGAGGTCGATCCAGTCGGTTTGCAGGCGCTTGAGGCTGGCATCCAGGGCTTGCACGATATGGGAGCGGTTGTGCTTGAGGTGGCCATCACGGATGTAGTCAATGCCGTTGCTGGGTCCCGCAATCTTGCTGGCCAGCACCCAGTCGGCACGGTCGCCTCTGGCCTTGAACCAATTGCCGATGTAACGCTCGGTGGTGGCGTAGGTTTGTGCCTGGGGTGGCACGGGGTACATTTCGGCCGTGTCGATAAAATTGATGCCGGCGTTTTTGGCGTATTCGATTTGCGCGAAGGCTTCAGCCTCGGTGTTTTGCTCGCCCCAGGTCATGGTGCCCAGCGCTATGGTGCTGACGTTCAGGTCGGTGCGACCCAGCTGACGGTGGTCCATTGAAGGCTCCTTCGGGTTAAAGAATCATAAAAGCAGGTTGTATTTTTTTTCGCAATCTGCATAATTGCCGACCTCTTTCTGCAGTGGAAGTGATGCGCCGCCTGCCGAAGAATCTTGCCGTTGAACGGACGCGCTGACCCGAGCCCCCGATAGCGTCTGTATCCGGCTGCCTTTGACTTGTCAAAGTACGCACTATTCAGTAAGATCCGCC
>NZ_JASLGE010000019.1 GCF_030150285.1 Pseudomonas sp.
CCGGGTTGCTGCCCTTTTCTCCGTAGGCCACAGCGGTCATGGTCGGCACCCCGACTTCGTGCAGACGCTTGATCGCCCGCCACTCCTGGCCCGCACCGAGTACTGGCAGCTTGGCCGTCAGCAGGTTCTTGAACACTTCACCCCAGCCGATACCACGGTGGATTTTCACAAAGAAACCGCGCCCGTCGACTTCGGTACGCAAGGTACGCCGGCCTTCCAGTTCGCGGTAAACCTCGCCTTCCAGGCGCTCGACTTCGGCGAACGCATCGCGCCCGGCCCACAAGCTCTTGAACGGTTCGGCAAGAATCAGTTTCATCAGTGTTGCTCCGCCAGAATCACATCCGCAGCGTGCTGCGCCATGCTATAGAGGTCGGCCGTCTGCGCGTAGGCCAGGCCGTTACGGCTCCAGGCTGCGCGCGCAGCATCATCGGACAACATGTGGGTCAGTTCATCATTGAGTTGGGCTTGGTCAAACGGTTCGTCCAGCACCCGGCCACAGTCAGCATCGCTGATGTAATGGGCGTAGCCACAGACCGCGCTGACCAGCACCGGCAAGCCGGCCACCAGCGCTTCAAGCAGCACGGTACCGGTGTTTTCGTTGTAGGCCGGGTGAATCAGCAGGTCGGCACCCAACAGGAAACGCGGGATATCGCTGCGCCCCTTGAGGAACTGCACATGCTCGCCCAGGCCCAACGCGGCGCTTTGCAATTGAAAGACTTTGGGGTCGTCCTGACCGATCACAAACAACCGGGTGCGCTTTCTAAGCGCGCTCGGCAGCGCCGCCAGGGCTTTAAGGCTGCGGTCCACGCCTTTGGTCTTGAAGCCTGAACCAATTTGCACCAACAGCCGATCATCGTCTGTCAGGTTGAACTCGCGGCGAAAATCGGCACGAATAGCTGCCGCGTTCGGCGGCGCGCGGCGGTCCAGCGCAATACCCGGTGGCAGCAGGTGAAAGCGTTCCAGCGGAGTGCCGTAATGCTTGATGAACAGCGGCTGCTGGACCTCGGAAATCATCAGGATTTGGGTCTTGGCATGCTTGTCGAACACCGCGCGCTCGTACTCGGCAAAGTGCTTGTAGCGTTTGAAAAAACGGTACAGCGAATGGCGCAGGTTTTGCGCCTTGTCTTCAAAACAGCCGTCGGCGGCGTAGTACACGTCCAGCCCCGGCATTTTGTTGAAGCCCACCACCCGGTCAACCGGGCGCTTGGCCAGGTCGGCCTGCATCCAGGCGAGCATTTTTTCATTGCGCGTATGGTTGTTGAAGGCTTTGACCGGCGCAATCAGCACTTCAAAACCTGCCGGAATATCGCCTTCCCAGATCATGGTGTACACGCGAATCTGATGCCCGCGCTGTTGGCACTCCAGGGCAATGCGCATGAAATCGCGTTGCAGCCCGCCAAACGGGAAATACTTGTACAGCACAAAAGCCAGTTGCATCAGCGCAGTTCCTCAGCCAGTAACAACGTGCTTAATCGACTTGCGACACGCTCAGGGTTCAAACGGGTGAAGCACAACGGCCACTCGTTTTTCAGGTCAAACCGCTGCTGGTCCTGTGCAGTCGGGGTGTAGGTGCATTTTTTTTGCAGGCACGGCGCACACGGAAAATCACTGGCCAAATGAATTTGCACCTTGCCATAGGCACCGGTCAGCCCCGGGTTGGTGGGGCCAAACAGGGAAATAGTCGGCACATCCAGTGCGGCTGCCAAATGCCCCAGGCCGGTGTCCACCGCCACACAGGCGCTGGCGCTGGCCAACACCTTGGCGACGCCGGCGAGGTTGAGCTTAGGCAGAACCACAGCATTGTGCAGGCCGTTGGCGATGCGTTCGGCACGGGCCTTTTCGGTCGGGTTACCCCAGGGCAAACGCACTTCGACCCCCATATGCCCCATGCGGACGGCCAAGTCACGCCAGTACACTTCAGGCCAATGCTTGGTGTCCCACGTGGTGCCGTGCAAAAACAGCACAAAAGCATTCTGGCGCGGCAACTCGACCAGTTTGTCGACGTCTAGCCCGTAATCACCCAGCCCTTTGGGCAGGTCATAGCCCAGCGCCACGGCAAATAACTGGCGCAGCCGCTCGACCGCATGCTGGCCGCGGGCAACCGCCAGGCGGCGCTGGTAAAAATGGCTGGCCAGCGGTTCGCGGGCCGAGTTTTTATCCAGCCCGGCCACCGGGGCGTTGACGTAACGCGTCAGCCAAGCGCTTTTGACCAGCCCTTGGGCGTCAATCACCAGGTCGTACTGTTCAGCGCGCAGGCGTTGCTTGAAACGCTTCCACTCGCCGCTTTTGAGGGTTTCCCAGAGGTTTTTGCGCCAGCGGCGGATCGCCACGGGAATCACCTTGCCTACCGCCGGGTGCCAGGTGGGGATCTCGGCAAAGCCTTCTTCCACCACCCAGTCAAAAGTAATGCCGGGAATGGCCCGGGCGGCATCGGTCAGCGCTGGCAAGGCATGAATCACATCCCCCAGCGAGGATGTTTTTACCAACAGAACACGCACTTAGTTGACCTCGACCACAACGCCCTGCAACCGTTGCAAGGCCTCTACCACGGGCTTTGGCATGAGTTCGCGCAGGCAATTGTAGTGACCGAAGCGGCACGTGCGCTCAAAACACGGGCTGCATTCCAGGCCCAAACGCACGATCTCAACCTTGTCCGCAAGCGGCGGTGTGAAGCCCGGTGAAGTGGAGCCGTACACCGCCACGAGTGGGCGATTCAGCGCCGCCGCCACGTGCATCAACCCGGAGTCGTTGGACACCACGGCGTCGGCACAGGACAACAGATCGATGGCTTCCGCCAGCGAGGTTTCACCGCTGAGGTTGACTGACTCTTCACGCAGGCCGGGGATCAGCCGCGCGCGAATGTCTTCACCCACGCTGTGATCGTTTTTGGAGCCAAAGAGCCAGACCTGCCAGCCTTCACGGATTTTCTGCTCGGCCACCGCCGCATAGTGGTCAGACGGCCAGCGCTTGGATTCGCCAAACTCGGCTCCCGGGCAGAGCGCCAACACGGGGCGGTCCAGTGTTAGGCCGAACTTGGCCAGGGCCGCCTCGCGGCTCACCGGGTCGATTTGCAACGCGGGGCGCGGGTACGGTTGGGGCAGGTCGGCTCCCGGCGCGTAGGCCAGGGCCATAAAACGCTCGATCATTAACGGGTAGCGCTCTTTATCGAGCGTGCGCACATCGTTAAGCAAGCCGTAGCGGAACTCGCCGCGCCAGCCGGTGCGCGTGGCAATACCCGCGAAGAACGGCACCAGCGCCGACTTCAGCGAGTTGGGCAGCAAAATCGCTTGATCGTATTGCCCCTTGAGGGACTTGCCGATGGAGCGCCGTGTGGCCAGTTCAAGCGCACCGTGGCCGAGCGGAAAGCTCAAGGCCTGGCGAACTTCAGGCATGCGCTCAAGGATGGGCCGGCTCCACTCGGGGGCCAGCACATCGATCTCGCACTGCGGGTGGCGTTGTTTGAGGCACTGGAACAGTGTCTGCGCCATCACCATGTCACCGACCCAACTGGGCCCAACGATCAAAATATTCATAAGTTTCCATAAACAAGCAAGGGAGGCATTCGCCTCCCTGCTGTGATGCTATGCCGACATTACTTGACCAGTGTACGCCACTCTGGATGATCCGTTGTCTTGCCGGTCACCAGGTCAAAGTAGGCCTTTTGCAGTTTCTCGGTAATCGGACCGCGGCGGCCGATGCCGATCTGGCGGCCATCGACTTCACGAATCGGCGTGACTTCAGCGGCAGTGCCGGTGAAGAACGCTTCGTCGGCGATGTACACCTCGTCACGGGTGATGCGTTTTTCAACGAACTTGAACCCAAGCTCGGTGGCCAGGGTCAGGATCGTGCTGCGGGTGATGCCGTTCAGGCAGGCCGTCACGTCCGGGGTATAGATCACGCCGTCCTTGACCAGGAACACGTTCTCGCCGGAACCCTCGGCCACGAAGCCTTCAGGGTCGAGCAGCAGTGCTTCGTCGGCACCGCCGGAAATCGCTTCCTGCAGGGCCAGCATCGAGTTGATGTAATGACCGTTGGCCTTGGCACGGGTCATGGAGATGTTCACGTGGTGGCGGGTGAAGGAGCTGGTGCGCACCTTGATCCCGACTTCCAGCGCTTCAGCCCCCATGTAGGCACCCCAGCTCCATGGCGCGATGATCACATGCACCTTCAGGCCGGTGGCGCGAAGGCCCATGGCTTCGGATCCGTAGAACACCATCGGGCGGATATAGGCGCTGTCGAGGTTGTTTTCACGCACCGCAACGCGGGTCGCTTCATTGATTTCGTCTTTGCTGAACGGGATCTTCATGCCCATGATGTGGGCGGAATCGAACAGGCGGTCGGTGTGGGCCTGCAAGCGGAAAATCGCTGCGCCCTGCGGGGTTTCGTAGGCGCGCACGCCTTCAAACACACCCATGCCGTAGTGCAGGGTATGGGTCAGCACGTGGGTGGTCGCATCGCGCCACGGCACCAGTTTGCCGTCATACCAAATCACACCATCACGATCAGCCATCGACATCGTCAAGATCCTCTTAGAGAGAAAAGCAGCTTCAAGCTGCACGTTTTAAGCTTCAAGAAAAGCAGCTTCACGTCCTGCGCTGCAAGCTTTTACTTGAAGCTTGCAGCTTGAAACTTGCAGCTTAGCGCAACCCCAACTCTTCCCAGATACGCCGAACGTCTCGGCGCGCGTCCACCAGTTGATCCCCCGTGACCACCCCGGCCTCCTTCTGCAAGGCCTGACGGTGGGCGACGGCGCGAAAGGCTTTGTAAGCCTCGCGCAACAGGCTGGCATCGGTGGCGGGCATCAGCCCGGCCTGTTCCAGCCCTTCCAGAATGCGGATGTTATCGGTGTAGCGCAGTAGCGCCGGGTGTTCCCTGGACCACGCCAGGGCCGCGTATTGCACCATAAATTCAATGTCGACGATACCACCCGCGTCCTGCTTGAGATCGAACGGCACCGTGGCCTGGAAGGCATTTTCAGCGGTGCCGGCCGCCGTGCTGCGCGTGCCGAGGTTGTCGCGCATTTTGGCGCGCATGTCGCTGACCTCCTGGCGCAGCGTGGGCAAATCGCGCTCGCGCCCCAGCACATTGGCACGCACGCGCTCAAACGCCGCGCCGACTTGCTGGCAACCCACCAGAACCCGCGCCCTTACCAACGCTTGATGCTCCCAGGTCCAGGCTTCGTTTTGCTGGTAGCGCTCAAACGCCCCCAGGGAACTGACCAGCAGCCCCGACGCCCCGGACGGGCGCAAGCGCATGTCCACGTCATACAACTGGCCGGAGGTGGTTTGCGCGGTCAGCAAATGAATGATGCGTTGGCCCAGCCGGGTGAAAAACTGCGCACTGTCGATCGGCTTGGGGCCATCGGTGTCGGCATTCGGGTCGCCGTCGTGGATAAACACCAGGTCCAGGTCTGAACCGTGGCCCAGCTCGATCCCGCCCACTTTGCCGTAACCCACAATAATAAAGCCCGGATCGCACAGGCTGCCGTCCGAACGCTGCGGCGTGCCGTACTTGGCCACTGTCTGACGCCAGGCCAGCGCCAGCACTTGCTCCAGGATGGCCTCGGCCAGCCAGGTCAGGTAATCGCTGACTTTCATTAACGGCAGGCTGCCGGTGATTTCCGACGCGGCAACCCGCAGGCGGTGTGCCAGCTTGAAGTTACGCAGCACTTCCATTTGCTGCTCAAGGTCGTCCTCGGGAATGCGTGTCAGGCGCTCGCGCAACTCGGCCGCCAGTTCAGGGGCCAACGGCGGCTTGAATAGGCGCCCTTCGTTGAGCAACTCGTCGAGCAACAACGGGAACCGCGTAATTTGCTCAGCGATCCATGGGCTGGCCGCGCACAAGGTCAGCAAGCGGCGCAGCGCGTCGGGGTTTTCGGTCAGCAGCACCAGGTACGCCGAACGCCGGGCGACGGCCTCGACCAGCGGCAATACCCGCTCCAGCACCAGGTCCGGGTTGGCATGTTCGACCGCTTGCGCCAGCAAACGCGGAATAAAGGCATCCAGCCGCTCACGGCCCAGGCGCTGCATCGCTCGCAACTGCGGGCTGGCCCGCAACCCGGCCAATTGCTTCAAGGCGTTGGGGGCATCGACAAACCCGGCCTCCTCCAGTTGGGCACAGGCCGCCGCATCGTCCTGAACTTCTTCCCACAGGGGCAGCCACTCGCCACCGACCACCATTTCACCCGCATCCATGTCCTCTTCATCGTCCGGGTCGGCAATGACCTGACGGAAATGCCAGTCAATTCGGCCACGCCAGGCCATCAATTGCTCATGGAACGCTGCCCAGGTGTCAAAGCCCATCATGAAGGCAATGCGCGCCTGGTCCTGCTCGGAGTCTGGCAACATTTGAGTCTGACGGTCAGCAATGGCCTGAATGGCATGCTCTGTGTAACGCAGGAATTCATAGCCCTCGCGCAGCTCGTTGACCACGGCTGGCGGCAAGTAACCCTGCCCTTCCAGAATGCTCAGCACCTTGAGCAGCGGACGTTGCTGCAAGCTGAGGTCGCGCCCGCCGTGGATCAGTTGAAACGCCTGAGCAATAAACTCGACCTCACGGATCCCGCCCGCGCCCAGCTTGATGTTGTCGGCCATGCCTTTACGCCGCACTTCCTGCTGGATCAACTGCTTCATGGTGCGCAGCGCTTCAATCGCCGAGAAGTCGAGGTAGCGCCGGTACACAAACGGGCGCAGCACATCGAGCAACTGTGCGCCCGCCACTTGGTCGCCGGCCACCACCCGCGCCTTGATCATGGCGTAGCGCTCCCAGTCGCGCCCCTGGTCCTGGTAGTACTGTTCCAGCGCGTTAAAACTCAACACCAGCGCGCCTGAAGAACCATAAGGGCGCAAGCGCATGTCGACGCGGAACACAAAACCGTCGACGGTCATCGGGTCCAGCGCCTTGATCAGTCGCTGGCCCAGGCGGATAAAAAACTCCTGGTTATCCAGCGGGCGCTTGGCCCCCACGGTTTCGCCACCCTCGGGGTAGGCGAAAATCAGGTCGATGTCCGATGACAGGTTCAGTTCTACCGCACCCAGCTTACCCATGCCCAAAATCACCATAGGCTGCGGCTCGCCGCTGCGGTGCCCGTGGGGCGTACCAAATTGCTGGCAATGGCGTTCATACAGCCAGCCATACGCTTGGTCGATGCTGGCGTCAGCCATGTCCGACAGGTCGCGGCAGGTTTCGATCAAGTCGGCCTGGCGGGTCAGGTCACGCCAGATGATCCGCACCTGTTGGCGGGTGCGTTGGCGACGCAACACTCGGCCCAGTTCGTCATCGCTTTGCGCCTGCTGAGCGGCCGAAGCGATTTGCCCGCACATCTCACCGGGGGCGAAACTGCGATCCAGTTCGCCGATGCGGACCATGTCCAGCAACATCAAAGGGTCACGCAAAGACTGTTCTATAAAGAAGTCACTCGCGGCACTCACACGGTTGAACGCTGACCAGCGATCCGACGACCAGTCATCAAGCACGTGCCCGCCCTCAAGGCCGGCGACCGCAGCGCGCCAAGCCTGCTCGGCATGGCTGGCAAGGGGCAGTAAAAGGCTGGGGATTGCGACAAGCGAGGGAAGGCTCATGGTCTATCCTTGATCGGCGATGGTGTAGCCGAGTACGGTGACGGGAAGAAACAGCGGTTTAAACCAACTGTCGTACAAAGGTTACAAATAGCCGTTTTCTGCCATTATTTAGCAGAAAAACAATGTATAAACGGCAAATCATCACGTTTAAAATCTACAATATCGATTTTTCTTACGCTGAAACAAACCGATATTGTAGTCCGCCCTGTAGTTTTACTACTGGGTCAAACACTTGAAGGGCTGAAATGGCCGGCGATTTGTAGTAAAACTACACAACGTCGGAACCAACCCTCCGGCCATCCAAGAATTTATGTCGTCTGCCCACAAGGCCAGTCGCAAACTCAGGCAACCGATTCTGGAAGCCTTTCCGCCCTGGAGCAAGCCATGCAAGACCTCGATCCCGTCGAAACCCAGGAATGGCTGGACGCCCTGGAATCGGTTCTCGACAAAGAAGGCGAAGAACGCGCTCACTACCTGATGACCCGTTTGGGTGAGCTCGCGACACGCACCGGTTCGCAGCTGCCGTACGCCATCACCACGCCATACCGCAACACGATTCCCGTGACTCACGAAGCACGCATGCCTGGCGACCTGTTTATGGAACGCCGCATTCGCTCGCTGGTTCGCTGGAACGCGATGGCAATGGTCATGCGCACGAACTTGAAAGATTCTGACCTGGGCGGTCATATCTCCAGCTTCGCTTCCAGCGCAACCCTGTATGACATCGGCTTCAACTACTTCTTCCAGGCCCCGACCGACGAGCACGGCGGCGACCTGATCTACTTCCAGGGCCACACCTCGCCAGGCGTTTACGCCCGTGCGTTCATGGAAGGCCGCATCACCGAAGAACAAATGAACAACTTCCGCCAGGAAGTCGACGGTCAGGGCTTGTCGTCCTACCCGCACCCTTGGCTGATGCCTGACTTCTGGCAGTTCCCGACCGTATCGATGGGCCTTGGCCCAATCCAGGCGATCTACCAGGCACGCTTCATGAAGTACCTGGAAGCCCGTGGCTATATCCCGGCTGGCAAGCAAAAAGTCTGGTGCTTCCTGGGCGACGGCGAGTGTGACGAGCCGGAATCCCTGGGTGCCATCTCGCTGGCAGGCCGCGAAAACCTCGACAACCTGATCTTCGTTATCAACTGCAACCTGCAGCGCCTCGACGGCCCGGTTCGCGGCAACGGCAAGATCATCCAGGAACTCGAAGGCGTGTTCCG